>NC_015666.1:611334-917002 GCF_000217715.1 Halopiger xanaduensis SH-6 | reverse complement strand
AGCTGCGAATCGCCAGACGCGGCGCGGTCGGTGTGTCACGGCGGATCAGCCCATCATTTATGGTGGTCGACGGTGTGCGGAGTCCGAGACCCGAATCGGACAGTGAAACATCGGCGGCAAAAACGGCAGCGGCGACTCAGAGAAGACGGTCGATGACGGGGAGGTGCGATCAGGACTGGCCGCCGGGGAACCGGTGGTACTCCATGCCCTTGTGTTTCATCTCGTTGTGGCGCTCCTCGAGGAACGAGTAGACGGCGCCGTGGGGCGCGCCGTCGAGCAGCATCTCCGCGGCGCTGCGGACGGCGTCGACCTGTTCGGGCGTCCCGATGATGCCCAGCGTCGAGCCGTAGATGACGACGTCGGCGCCGGTCAGTTCCTCCATGAGTTCCCGGGTGCGGCCCTCCTCGCCGATGAGCCGGCCCTTCTGGCGCTTCATGTCGTTTTTGTTGCGCGACGCGGCGTCGATGTCGACGACGTCGAACAGCATCATCTCGTCCTCGAGCAGTCGCAGCGCGTCCTCGGGCGCGAAGCCGCGTCCGATCGCGCGGACGATCTCGGGGCCCTTGAGCCCGAGCACGGGATCGCCGACGGTTTCGACGGCGACGGAGCCGTTCTCCGAGTCGATGTCGAGTCGCACCTCGGCCTCGGCTTCGATTTCGCGCATCGTCTCGCCACCCTCGCCGATGAGAACGCCGATTCGGTCCTGCGGAATCTTCACGTGTTGCATACAATGCGATACTGGCTGGGACAGGTTAAGGCCTTGGTCCGGACGCTACGGGATGCTCCGGCGGTGACGCAGTGTGACGACACGCGGCATACGGCCGGCGGTTACGCCTCGTCTTCGGCGCCGACCCCGTCCTCGAGGACCGACCGGAACCGCACCGATTCCGAGAGCGTGTCGACGATCGCGACGGTGCGGTGCTCGTCGGGGATCGTCGGGAAGTGACCGCCGGGATTCAGGAGCGTCGTCCGGCCGTTTTCGGTCAGGTCGCGCTCGTGGTGGTGGCCGTAACAGACGAAGTCGTACGCCTCGGCGGCCGCCAAGGCCTCAACCTCCGCTTTCGACTCGCCGTGCAGTACCGCGAAGGAGAGGCCGTCGAACTCGAGGCTCGCGAAGCGGCCGTGGAGTTCGCTCTCGGAGCCGAGGTCGTCGAACGCCGCGTGGAGGCCCGCAATCTCGCCGTCGTTGTTCCCGAGGACGCCGTGGACCTCGAAGTCCTCGAGGGCCGGCAGCAGCGGCGGGGCGATGAAGTCACCGCAGTGGACGACGACCTCGACGCCTTCCTCCGCGAATATCTCTGCCGCTCGTTCGGCCGCCGCGACGTTGTCGTGGGTGTCGGAGATGATGCCGACGTTCATACGCGACAGCGCGCGGGCGAACCACTAATTCGTTCGGGAGTCAGCCGCGTCGCGGCCGGCGGGGCGGTTAGAACTGCGACGGCACGCCAGCCCGCTCGAGCGCCCGCCGACGTTCCGCGTCGGTGAGCCGATAGGGTTCGAGTTCCGCCTCGAGAGCACCCAGTTCCGACCGCCGCCGCTGGTGTGTCTCGAGGAAGTCCGTAATGCGCTCGAGCGCCCGCCGACGTTCCGCGTCGGTGAGCCGATAGGGTTCGAGTTCCGCCTCGAGAGCACCCAGTTCCGACCGCCGCCGCTGGTGTGTCTCGAGGAAGTCCGTAATGCGCTCGATCGCGAATTCCTTCAGCTCGCCGCTGAGCAACTCGCCGGCCCGGTAGCGTTCGGCGATGCCCTCGAGTGCCTCGTCGTCGGGTTCGAAGAAGAACCGCAGGTACTGGAAGAGGACGTCGACGGTCGGGTCGCCGCCCTTCTCGCGGTGTTCCTCGAGCGTCGATCGACCGCCCGTATAGGCGTGATTTCGAATCGTCTCGGCGATCGTCTCCGGATCGTCCGTCAGTCCGATCGACGGCGCGTCGCCGGAGGAACTCATCTTTCCCGGCCCCTCGAGACTCGGCAGGAACCGGCCCAGCAGCGCGCCGGGCTTCGCGACGGGCAGCGCCTCCTTGGCGGCCACGTCGCGACAAACCCGGACGTGGGGATCCTGATCGACCGCGATGGGGACCAGCGTCGGCTGGCGACCGTCGACGAGTTGGGGCAGCAGGAGGTGGGTCGCCTGCACGGCCGGATAGAACTGCAGGCCGACGGTATCCTGCTCGCCGTAGACGGCCTCGACGGTCGCGGGCGTAAGGTGCTTCGCGAGCCGAACCGCGATCGGGTAGACGACGTCCGCATCGGCCGTGTCGACGGCGATCCGCGTCCGTTCGGGATCGAAGCCGACCGCGAGGATGTCGCGGAGGTTGTCGCGGGTGTGCTCGCCGATCGACGCGAAGGACTGGTCCTTCGCGAGAAACTTCTCGTCGTCCGATAGCGGCACGTAGACCGTCGCGCCGGTCTTCTGCTGGAAGCGCTTCGCGAGGTACAGCGGCAGGACGTGCCCGAGGTGCATCGGCCCCGACGGGCCGCGGCCGGTGACGATCGCGTGCGGCTCGTCCGCTTCGGCGGCCTCGAGGTAGCGATCGACGTCCCGGCCGGCGTAGAAGGTTCGCCGGCGGAGCATCGGGTGGTCGGGGAACCGGGCGATCTGCTCGTCGGTGAGGGGGTCGGCGCCGAAGCGCTCGAGGAGCTTGTCGTAGTCGATTTCGCCAGTGACGGCGTAGGGGGTGACGGTGAAGTCACCGTCGGCGGCTGCGGCGGACTGGTTCGAAGTCGGTTCGGCGTCGTGCGGTGTGTCGTCGGACATTCGTCTCGAGATGGGAACGACTGCAGCGGCTGGCGAACGATACGGAACGAAACGAACGGAGGGAACGGTCGCCACCGCAGCCGACGGGTTAGGCCGCGTCGCCCGCCGCGACGATACTGTCCGCTCTCGAGGGGACCCACCAGCGCCACTGCCACTCGAGAGCGACCGTCATCACTCGCCAGTTCGAACGGGATCTAATTGAACGTTGCGCCGGCAGCGGACCGGTACGGCGTCGTCCGGACCGGTCCGATCGGGAAAATAGGACAACATACAAACATTTCAGCAGATACATTACCCCGCTCCGGGAGAGGCCGGGTATGTCCGAGCGATCGACCCCGAAACTCGAGCGGCGTCGGCTGCTGACAGCGTTGAGCGGCGTCGGGACGGCGGCGCTGGCCGGCTGCTCGAGCGAGGAGAGCGACGCGGCCGAGCCCAGCGAGAACGAAACGGACGACCGGGACGGCAACGAGTCCGACCGGGAGGAGAACGGGGACGAATCCGAGACCGAGACGACGAGTCTCCGACTGCTCCACGATACGCACTTCCACGGGAAGTTGGGCGACTCCGAGGAACCGCTGAACGTCGCGAACTACTTCGGCCTGATCGACGAGTTACGCGCCGAGGCCGACGACGCCGTCGCGGTCGGGAACGGCGACGACCTGCACATGTCCGTCGAGTCCTCCGTCTTCGACGGCGAGCACATCACGTCGATTCTGAACGAGAGTCCCGTCTCGTACAACACGATCGGCAACCACGAATTCGACGCCGGGCCCGAGAGCCTGCGGGAGAACATCGCCGCCAGCGAGTTCACCTGGGTCACCGCGAACGTCCTCGAGGCCGGCACCGATCGGCCCTTCGCGAGCGACGAGGGCGTCGTCAGGTACGCAACGGAGGAGATCGGCGGCGTACGGGTCGGCTTTACCGGCTTCGCGCCCGCGGATACACCCGACGTCACCTCGGTCGGCGACGACGTGGAGGTGCTCGAGCCGACCGCCGCGGCCGAGGCGGTCGTCGCCGACCTGCAGGACGAGGGCGCCGACCTGATCGTCGCGCTCTCCCACATCGCCAGCCCCGAGGCCGAGGAGCTCGCCGCCGCGGTCGACGGTATCGACGTCGTCGTCGGCGATCACGCGGCGTACGTCGCGGACGAGCCTGCCGAAGTGAATGAGACGATCCTCTCGTTCGTCGGCGACGAGTTCGACTACGTCGGCCAACTCGACCTCGAGATCGCGGACGGCGATGTCGTCGACTACGCGTTCGAGCGCCACGACCTTGCGGCGCTCGTCGAGGACGGCGAGGTCGAGCCCCACGAGGAGATTCGAGAGTTGTTGACCGACTACGAGTCGCAACTCGAGGACGAACTCGGCGAGGTTATCGGCGAGACGGCGGTTGATCTGGACACCCGCCGAGAGACGGTCCGGCAGGCGGAGTCGAACTTCGGCAACTGGCTGGCCGACCTGATCCGCGAGGACGTCGACGCCGACGTCGCGATCCAGAACGGCGGCGGCATCCGGAGCGACCAGCTGTACGAGGCTGGCGAGATCACGCGCGGGATGATCGTCGACATCCTACCGTTCCCGAACTACACGACGAAACTCGAGATCACCGGCGAAGCGCTCAAGGCGGCGATCGAGCACGGCGTCGGAGCGGTCGAGGACGGACACGGCCGCTTCCCGCAGGTCAGCGGGCTGTCGTTCGTCTACGATCCGGACGCCGAAGCGGGTCAGCGCGTGCAAGAGCTGACGGTCGGCGGGGAGCCGGTCGACCTCGAGGCGACCTACGAACTCGGGACCAACGACTTCCTCGCGGGCGGTGGCGACGGCTACGAGATGCTCGCAAACGCGGACGTGCTCGTGTCGTCCGACGAAGGTACCTTGCTGTCGGCGCTCGCGATCGCGGCGATCGAGGACGCAGGGACGATCGCACCCGAAACCGAGGGGCGGATCGAGACGGTCTGAGGCGGTGCTCCGGTCCGGTCGCAGAACGTCGCTCAGTCTCGAGACGGATCCGGCTCCGGGCTCGTCACGAACTCGAGCAGTTCGTCGGGGTCGGTGTCCATTCCTTGGCGGGAGAAGAAGCTCGCGACGTTCTCGCAGTCGCGTTCCAAGAAGTCGCAGCTGTTGGGATGGTGGACGGTGACGGCCTGCCCGAGGTCGATGAGGACGAGTTGGCCCTCGTCGAAGACGACGTTGTACTCGCTCAGGTCCCCGTGGATCAGGCCGGCCGAGTAGAGCCGGCGCATGTACTCGCGCATGACCCTGTAGGCGGTCTCGGGGTTCTCGATCTGGACCTCGCCGAGTCGCTTCGCGCGGCCGTCCTCGTTGCCGATGTACTCCATCACGAGGACGTTGCGCTCGGACGCGATCGGCTCCGGAACGCGAACGCCGGCCTTCTTCGCGCGGCGGAGGTTCGCCAGTTCCTTCTTCGTCCAGGCGAGGACGACGTCCTTCTTCTTGCCGCCCAGCCCCTCGAAGCGCGGGTCGCCCTCGAGGTAGTCGCGCATCTGCCGGAAGTTCGAGGCATTGATCCGGTAGACTTTGACTGCGACCTCGCGGTCGTCGCCCAGGGCGTGGTAGACGTTGGCCTCCTTGCCGGTCGAGAGCGGGCCGCCGAAGGCCTCGACGTAGCCGTCCTGGACCAGCTTGTACAGCGCCGCGAAGGTGGCGTCGTCGAACACCGACTGCTCGACCTTGAACTGGTCGGCGTCCTTGATGCGCTCCTGGAACTGGTTGAACTCGCGGTCGCGCTTGCGGGCGATCCTGTCGGCCTCCGTATCGGAGACGTCGATCTCCTCCCACTCGTCGCCCGGCGTCTCCGCTTCCTCGAGGTCGACCAGTCCGTACTCCGTATCCGGTCCCTGTCCCATCTACCGGAGCGTAGGAGTCGCGACGGGTAAAGTGCTGGGTCCGGCCCCGACGGATAGTCACCGAGACTGTAGTGGTGTATGAGAATATACAACACATCTGGATCCGAATGGCGCTACTTTTGTAACCGCTGTCGCAAGCACGGGTAGAGAGTAGCATGGGATTAGATTTCACACCGAAAAGCTACGACGAAATTCCTGCGGACAAGCAGCCGTCCCTGGGAGAAGCGCTCGTTCCGATCGCGGCGATGTTGCTGTTCCTCTCGGTCGGAATGATCTACCTCGAGATGGATCCCCAGATGCCGCTGCTGTGGGGGATCGCCTTCGCGGGGCTGTTCGGCCGGTACTACTTCGGCTACGACTGGGACCAGCTCTACGACGGGATCGGGCGCAGCATCCTGATGGGGCTGCAGGCCATCCTCATCCTGTTCGTCATCTACATGCTGATCGCGTCCTGGATCGACTCCGGGACGATCCCGTCGCTGATGTACTACGGGCTGGAGTTCCTCTCGCCGCAGATCTTCCTCCCCTTCACGATCATCATTTCGGCGGTCGTCGCCTTCGCGATCGGTTCCTCGTGGACGACGGCCGGGACCCTCGGTGTCGCGATGATCGGCATCGGCGCCGGGCTGGGGATTCCGGAGCCGATGACGGCCGGCGCCGTCCTCTCGGGCGCCTACACCGGCGACAAGAACTCGCCGCTCTCGGACACGACGAACCTCGCCGCCGCGGTGACGAACACGGATCTGATGGATCACATTCGGGCGATGCGCCCCGGTACCGCGATCGCATTTGCGATCTCGCTGCTCCTGTTTGTCCTGCTGGGCCTGAACGCGAGCGGGACGATCCCCGCCGATCGCATCGCCGAGATTCAAGGCGGGCTCTCGAGTAGCTACGCTATCTCGCCGATCACGTTCCTCCCGCTGGTGCTCACGTTCGCGCTCGCGTTCTACGGCCTCCCGGCGCTGCCGTCGCTCGGCGCCGGCATCTTCGCCGGCGTCGGGATCACCACCGTCGTTCAGGGGAAGGGATTCGCCGCCGCCTGGAGCGTCGTCCACTACGGGACGGAACCCGAGACGGGCGTCGATCTCACGGACGAACTGCTCGCGAGCGGCGGCCTCGAGGGATCCATCTGGGTCGTGACGATCGTCGTCGCGGCGCTGGCGCTTGGCGGCATTTTGCAGGAGACGGGCGTCCTGGCGGCGATCGCGTACCACATCGGACGGGCGATCAGCAGCGTCTTCGGGCTGACGTTCGGAACGGCCGTCGGAACCGTCGCGATGAACTTCTTCTCGGCGGAGCAGTACATGGCGATCGTCGTCCCCGGGATGACCCTCCAGAATCTGTACGACGAGTACGACCTCGAGAGCCGGAACCTCTCGCGGGCGGTCGAAGCCGCCGGGACGACGACCTCGGCGTTCGTGCCGTGGGGCTCCGGCGGGGTCTTCATGGCTTCGGCGCTCGACGTGCCGGTGCTCCAGTACGCCCCGTACTACTTCTTCGGCATCCTCTCGCCGTTCGTCCTGATCGGGATGGGCCTGACCGGCTGGGGTATCTTCTACAAGGACAGTCCCGAGCGTGACGCCCCGGTGGGAGCCGCGTCGACGACCGCCGAAGACTGACCGCCGACGGTCCGGCACGCGTCTCACGCCGGCGCGGACTTTTCCGCTCCGACGACGTACTGGGTCCATGATCGACCACTGCGAACGTGAACGACGGCTGCCGGAGGGGCGACCATGACCTACGACGTCACCCTCGAGTGGCCGGACGGTCGAACGGAAACAATCGATGCGCCCGAGAGCGAGTCGGTCCTCGACGCGGCCCAGCGGGCGGGCGTCCGACTGCCGTACGACTGCCGGAAGGGGACCTGTATCACCTGCGTCGGCCGGTTGCTCGAGGTCGACGGCGAGGGAGAACGCGAGGCGACGGACGCCGACTCCGACGGCGACGGAACGGACGCTGATTCCGACGCGGACGATTCGGCTGGCGCACCCCATCCTGCCGACGCCTTCGCGTACCGGCGGTCGCCCGCGGCGCTCACCGAGGGCGAGCGGGCCGACGGCTACGTCCTGCTCTGTATCGCCCAACCGCGGGCCGACTGCCGCCTCGAGGTCGGCCCGCAGATCCGCGCGCAGGTCGGCGACAGCCCCTGGGCGTAGTTCTCGCCTCGGTTCGGTCGGTCCCTCCGCCGTCCCGACCGACCACCCCGCACAGACTTATCTACTGTTTCGTGGTCGGCACTAGTATGAGTGACGCTAGCACGCCAGGCGACGCGGAACCGGAGCCGGAACACGACCACGAGCACCACCACGACCACGAGGGGCCCGGCTACGCGACGCCCCAGGCTGCCATCGAGGAGGGCGAGCGGGAGAAACTTGCCTACGTGATGAGCCTCTACGTCGGCACGGACGTCGACGCGCCGGACTTCGTCGCAGTGGTCGACCTCGATCCCGATTCGGACACCTACTGCGAGATCGTCGACCGGATCGAACTGCCGAACCGCGGCGACGAACTCCACCACTTCGGGTGGAACGCTTGCTCGTCGTCGTGTCACATGGAAGGCCTCGAGCGCAGGCACCTGATCGTGCCCGGCCAGCGATCTTCGCGGATCCACGTCATCGACGCGGCCGACCGACGGAATCCGGAACTCGAGACGGTCATCGAACCCGAGGAGGTCTTCGAGTACGACCTCTCGGCGCCCCACACGGTCCACTGCATTCCGGACGGGGAGATCCTCATCAGCATGCTGGGCGACGCCGACGGCGACCTCCCGGGCGGCTTCCTCGAGTTGAACGACGACTTCGAGATCGAGGGGCGGTGGGAGCCGCCTGGAGAGATCGAGATGAACTACGACTACTGGTACCAGCCCCGCCAGAACGTGATGGTCTCGAGCGAGTGGGCCGCGCCCAAAACCTACTACCCGGGCTTCGACCTCGAGGACGTCGAAGAAGGCAACTACGGCCACCGGCTCCACTTCTGGGACTGGGAGGAGGGGACCGTCGAGCAGACGATCGACCTCGGCGAGGAGGGGCTAATCCCGCTCGAGGTGCGCTTTCTCCACACGCCGGAATCAACCCACGGATTCGTCGGGGCCGCGCTGTCGTCGAATATCTTCCACTTCTGGCGCGATCGGACAGGCGAGTACCGCGCCGAGAAGGTCATCGACTTCGAGGACCGCGAGCACCCCGACTGGGACATGCCAGTGCCCGCCCTGCCGACGGACATCCTGATCTCGATGGACGACCGCTACCTGTTCGGCTCGAACTGGCTCCACGGCGACGTCTGGATGTACGACATTTCGGACCCGGCGAACCCGCGGCGGGCTGACTCGCTCTCGGTCGGCGGTACCTTCGGCGACGTGCAGGAGGTGCAGGGACGGGAACTCTCGGCCGGGCCGCAGATGATCCAGCTCTCGCTGGACGGCAAGCGGCTCTACTGGACCACCTCGCTGTTCTCCTCGTGGGACGAGCAGTTCTACCCCCAGGAGGGCGAGCGCGGCTCGGTGATGCTGAAAGCCGACGTCGACCCGCGGAACGGGACGATGGAACTCGACGAGGACTTCCTCGTCGACTGGGGCGAGTGTCCCGACGGACCGGCCCGCGCCCACGAGATCCGGTGGCCCGACGGCGACTGCACGAGCGACGTCTGGCAGTGAGCGGATGGCGAGCCACGAGGTCGTCCTCGAGTGGCCCGAGGCCGACCGCGAGCGGCGGACGATCGCGGTCCGCGCCGACGAGACGGTTCTCGAGGGCGCCGAACGCGCCGATGTCGCCCTCCCGTTCGGCTGTCGCACCGGCGCCTGCGGCACCTGTACCGGACGGCTCCTCTCGGTCGGCGGAACGGACGCGACGGGCACCAACTCGGAGCCGACCACCGTCGACGAGGCCTTCGACTACCGCCGGCCGCCGCGAGCGCTGAAGGACCGCCACCGCGCGGCGGGCTACGTCCTGCTGTGCATTGCCGCGCCGCGAGCGGACTGTCGGCTCGCGGTCGGCTCGAGCGTCCATGCCGAACTCGTCGAGAACCCCTGGAAGTGACGGCAACTCGCGTGCGGTCGGTGGAGTACAGTAACGTTATCGGACGGGAGCGGCAACCCTCGAGCAAGACCGATATCGATGTCGCTCACCCACGAAACTGCGGACGAGGACAACCCCTACCTCCGGAATCCGCCGACCGATTTCGCGCCGCTCGAGGATCTCTCCGAGGACGAGGCCCGCGAACAGATCGCGCTGCTCCGGGAGGCGATCCGCGAGCACGACCGCCGGTACTACGTCGAGAACGACCCGATCGTCGCCGACCGCGCCTACGACGCGCTCTTTACCCGACTGCAGGCCCTCGAGGACGAGTTCGATCTCTCCCATCCCGACAGCCCGACCCGCAGCGTCGGCGGCGAGCCGATCGAGGGGTTCGATACCGTCGAGCACGTCGCGCCGATGCTCTCGATCGACAACAGCGGCGACGCCGCGGACGTGCGGGAGTTCGACGACCGCGTGCGCCGCGAGGTCGGCGAGGTCGACTACGTCTGCGAGCCCAAGTTCGACGGCGTCTCGATGGAGTTCGTCTACGAGGACGGCCGCCTCGAGCGCGCGGTCACCCGCGGGGACGGCCGCGAGGGCGACGACGTCACCCGCAACGCCCGCACCATCGGCTCCGTCCCGCAGCGGCTCCACGGCGACTACCCCGACTTCCTCGCGGTCCGCGGCGAGGTCTACATGCCCAAGGACGCCTTCCAGGCGCACAACCGCGAGCGCATCGAGCGCGGCGAGGACCCGTTCGCCAATCCCCGGAACGCCACCGCCGGTACGATCCGCCAGCTCGATCCCTCGGTCGTCGCAGAACGGCCCCTCGAGGTCTTCTTCTTCGACGTGCTCGAGGCCACCGACCTGGAGGACAGCCACCGCGACGAACTCGAGCGGTTCCCCGACTGGGGCCTGCGGGTCAACGACCGCGTCGAAGTGGTCAAGGACATCGACGAGGCAATCGACTACCGCGACCGGATGCTCGAGGTGCGGGACGACCTGAACTACGAAATCGACGGCGTCGTCATCAAGGTCGACGACCGCGACGCCCGCGAGGAGTTGGGACGGACAGCGCGTCACGACCGCTACGCGTACGCCTACAAGTTCCCCGCCCGCGCCGAAGTGACGCCGATCGCCGATATTGCGGTCCAGGTCGGCCGGACGGGGCGCGTGACCCCCGTCGCCCTGCTCGAGCCGGTCGACGTCGGCGGCGTCACCGTCTCGCGGGCGAGTCTGCACAACCCCGAGGAGATCGAAGCCAAGAACGTCAACGTCGGCGACACCGTCCGCGTCCAGCGCGCGGGCGACGTGATCCCCTACGTCGCGGAAGTCGTCGAGAAGTCGAGCGAGGGCCACTACGAACTGCCCGATCACTGTCCCGTCTGCGACAGCGCCATCGAGCGCGACGGCCCGATCGCCTTCTGCACCGGCGGGCTGGCCTGTGACGCGCAACTCCGGCGGTCGATCCAGTACTACGCGAGCGACGACGGACTCGACCTCGAGGGGCTGGGCGAGAAGAGCGTCCGCCAACTCGTCGACGCCGGCCTGCTCGAGTCCGTCGCGGACCTCTACGAACTCGAGCGCGAGGACCTGACCGATCTCGAGGGCTGGGGCGAAACCAGCACCGAGAACCTCGTCGAAGAGATCGAAGCCAGCCGCGAACCGCCGCTCCCCGACTTCCTCTCGGCACTCGGCATCCCCCACGTCGGCCCGACCACGGCCCGCGAACTGGCCCGCGAGTTCGGCACGTTCGAGGCGGTCCGCGAGGCCGCCGTCACCGACCCCGAGCACCTCGAGACGGTCGACGACGTGGGCGAAACCGTCGCCGCACAAATCCACGAATTCTTCACCAGCGAGGCGAACGCCGAGGCGGTCGACGCCATCCTCGAGCACGTCTCCCCGCAGGAAACGGACGTCGAGACGGGCGACGAACTCGAGGGACTCACCTTCGTCTTCACGGGCTCGCTCGAGGGGATGACGCGCGGCGAAGCGCAGGAGACGGTCGAAGCCCACGGCGCGAACGCCACGAGCAGCGTCTCCGGAAACACGGACTACCTCGTCGTCGGCGAAAATCCCGGACAGACGAAGCGCGACGATGCCGAGGCCAACGACGTTCCGATCGTCGACGCGGACGAGTTCCGCGAGTTGCTCGCGGAACGCGGCGTCGACCCGGCCCGCGAGTAGGATCGCCGGCCCGCGTTCACGTGCCGGTCGGTACGCCGCAGCCCGACCATCCGCAAGCGAAGTCGATCGCCAGCGAACGACGAACAACGGGTGCTGACGCCTTTCTGCCACCAGTGGGGCTCGAGGGGGCCACACGAATCGAAACCGATCAGAGTCGTTCCAAACAGCACCGACAGTATCTAAACTCGGAATCGTTCGTCGCGCCGCAGTGATCGCACGTCAGGCGAGCCGTCGCATCCGTCCGATGGCGGGCGGAGGTCCTCGAGTCGCCGTCATCCGCTTCGGTGTCCCGGTTTCGTCCCCCGGACGTCCGCTTGCGATGCCGCTCGAGACCGTCTCGGAAGAGCTGCACGAGAACCGAAATACAGGCTCCTAACGCAGCGAGCAAGAGGATGCCGACGACAGTCACGTAGATTTCCTCGAGCGAGACCACACGCGATCTACGTTCGACGATCGGTTAGTTTCTATGTTACTAGTTGTCGCAGGGGATGGTTCGCGGGAAACTCACCAGAGCTGGCGAAACGTAGGCAGCGGTAACTGAAGGTGTACGACGCCTCAACTCCGCTCAGAGGTCGACCCGGTCGAATCGGTACAACGCGATCGCGATCGGGACGACGATCCAAAGCAGCAGGATGACGAAGGAGAACCAGTTCTCGAGGTAGAACGGGAGTCCGTCCGGGAAGTAGTACTCGGGGTAGGCCGTTCCCAAGTTGCTCCCGCCGGCGGAACTGAGGACGGTGATCGCGTTCTGGAAGGCGTTGCCCGGATCGATCATGTCGACGAACAGGGCCCAGTCGGGCAGTCGCTCGGCAGTCCGTTGTTCGGTCGATCCGTCGAGGAGAGTGACCTCCCGCGTGTAGGAGACGCCGGAGATCAGCCCGCGGCTCATCAGCAACTGGAACGCGCTCTGAAGGGCGTTCCAGACGAGGTAAAACAGGAGGAAGACGCCGGCCATGGCGGCGCCGGCGAGCGTCGTCGAGCGCGTCATCGACGACAGGGAGACGGTGATGCTCGTGTAGGCGAGCCCGTAGATGATCGCCATCGCGAGCAGGCTCACGTAGTCGACGACGTCGAAGCTGCCGAGTACCACCGCGACGACGACCGCGGCGAGCGCGAAGCCGATCGTCAGCGAGATCGAGAGCACGGCCGATCGACCCAGCAGTTTGCCGAGCAGCACGTCCTTGCGCGAGTGGGGCAGGGAGAGCAGGATCTTGATACTGCCCGACTCGCGCTCGCCGGCGATCGATTTCCATCCGAGCACGATCGCTATCAGCGGGATGACCAGCCGCGTGATCTGACTGACGAACAGCACGAGCGCCTCCGTCGTCGCGCCGGCCTGCGCGATTTCATCGCCGAAGTACGAGATCGCGCCGGTGACGCTGACCAGTAGCGTGAAGAAGAAGATGCTGAGCCCCCAGAACACCCACGAACGGATCGAATCACGGAAATCCTTCTTCGCGACCGCACGGACGCTCTCGGGGTTGATCGAACTCGAGGTGCTGCCGGCCGACGGCGTCCCGGCGCGTGTGTCCGTTCCCGCACCGGTTCCCGAACCGGCGCCGGTATCGGCGCTCATCGCGCTTCCACCTCCGAGCCCGTCGTGTACGACTGGAAGACGTCCTCGAGCGAGGCCTCTCGGGTCGAGAAGTCCCGCACCTCGACGCCGCGGTCCTCGAGTTCGCCGAGGACGGCCGTCTTCGAGCCGTCCGCCTGAACCTGAACGGTGATCGTCGGCGGATCTTCGCCTTCCACCACGACGTTCGAGACGTCCGGCAGCGAGCGCACCGCCTGGAGGGCCTCATCGTCGAGCCGGTCGACGGTGACCCGCAGCGAGGTGCCGCCGCCGACCGAGTCTCGCAGCCCCTCGACGGAGTCGACGGCGACCATCTCGCCGTCCCGGAGGATGCCGACGCGGTCGCAGACGGCCTCGACCTGCTCCATGATGTGACTCGAGAAGAAGACCGTCGCACCGCGGGCGTTCTCCTCGCGGACGATATCTCGCATCTCGCGGGCCCCGTTCGGGTCGAGGCCGGTGGAGGGCTCGTCGAGGATCAGGAGGTCCGGCTCGCCCACGAGGGCCATCGCGAGCATGAGCCGCTGGGCCATCCCCTTCGAGTAGCCGCCGGCCTTCTTGTCGATCGCGTCGAGCAGGCCGACCCGCTCGAGGAGAGTTTCGGGGTCGTCGTCGGCGCCTTTCGACTCGATGGCGAACTCGAGGTGCTGGCGGGCGGTCAGGCGGTCGTAGGTCTCGACGCCCTCCGGGAGGACGCCGGTCCGCGAGCGGATCTCGCGGCTGTTGGCCTGAGCGTCCATGCCCAGCACCTCGACCCGCCCGGCGGTCGGCCGGATGAAATCGAGGATGACGTTGATCGTCGTCGACTTGCCGGCGCCGTTGGGACCGAGGAAGCCGAACACCTCGCCCTCCCGGACCTCGAAGGAGAGGTCCTCGAGCGCGAGGGTCGCTTCCGACCCCTGACCGTAGGACTTGGTCAGGGAATCGACTGTGATAGCGGGCATGGCTGAGTAGTCAGGCCGTTTGCCGAAAAGGGTTGCCACTTGCGCCGACTAATATACTTCGTCTATCGTAGTGAAAGAACGGCCGATGGGAACTCAGGCCCGCGGTTAGCCGATCAGATCGGGTCGTCCGGCTCGTACTGGTCGGCGGTCCGTTCGGCCTCCCTCGCGTAGCGCTCGCGGGTCTCCTCGTCGGTCACCGCCTCGAGTTCCGATTCCGGAATTTCGGTGGCGGCGGTGATCTGCGAGCCGGTTCGCAGCGAGGTCGTCGACCGCTCCCACTGCTGATAGCGGGAACCGTCGCGGGTCGCGTAGACGATCGTGACGAAGTTGCGGTCGCCGAACTCGCGCTCGACGAGCCAGCACCGGACCGTTTCGTCCGCCTCGCCGCCGTCGTCCGCCGCCGCTGTGTCGTCGCCGTCCGTCGCGTCCGTCGAATCGGTCATGCGCTCCCGTTCGGTCCCCATCCTCGAGAATGTACCGCGTTCCGGACGGCGTTTCGCACGCGGCGAATCGGCCCGGACGTACTTGGTGGTCGACCACGCAGTCGAACTCGAGACGAACTCATCGATGTCCTGGAGCGATCACGTCGATCAGTTGCTGTACGGCGGCGAGGAGCAACGGCGCCGTCTCGAGTTCGCGGACGCGACGGTCGTCGTCACGACCCACCGGGTGCTCGTGTTCGCCGAGGACGACGGCGGTATCGCCTCGCCCCGGACGGAGTCGGAGATGGGCGCCGCGTACCGAACCGTCGACCGGCCGAACGTCCGCGGCGTGACCGTCAAAACGGGCGGTTCGACGAGTCACCTGATTCGGAGCCTCGGTCCCGGACTCCTCGGGGGCGGGCTGGTCGCAGTCGGGACGTTCCTCGACGCGAGCAGCCTCATTCCCGCCTTCGGCGGTTCCGAGGGTGCAGACGGAACGGGCGGCGGCGTCGCCGACGTCACCGGCGGCGTCTTCGAGACCGTCGCAACGGTGCTCGCGGCCGTCGAACTCGCGACAGTGGGGCTCGGCGCCCTCGCACTCGTTGTCGCGGTCGGCTACCTCGCGCTGTACCTCCGGTCGCGCTCGAGACGGATCGTCCTCTCCGTCAGCGGCGGCGAGGACATCCAACTGCCGATCACCGACGCCGACATCGAAGCCGGCATCGTGAGCGAACTCGAGGCGGCGATCCGACCGGGACCGGACGAGGAGGACCGCGATCCGATCACCGCCCCCTCGGTCGAGGAACTCCGCGAGCGGAACGCCGGCGGCCGCGGCGTCGACGGCCCCGCCGACCTCGAGCCCGGCGCGAGCGAGGACGGGTTCGGACCGGGCGGCGACCCCGATGAGTCAGGCTGAAACGCGCTGACGCCCTAGGGCCACCGATGAACGCCGAGGGGGTTCGCGAACGCGCGCGATCGCTGCCGCGAGAGCCCGGAGTCTACCAGTTTCGGGAGGACGAGACGACGCTGTACGTCGGGAAGGCCGTCGACCTCCGGAGCCGGGTCGGCTCCTACGCCGATCCGCGCAGCGCCCGCATCCGGCGGATGGTCCAGCGCGCCGACGGCATCGAGATCGCCGTCACCGACACCGAGACTCAGGCCCTGCTGCTCGAGGCGAACCTGATCAAGCGCCACCAGCCCCGGTACAACGTCCGCCTGAAGGACGACAAATCGTACCCGATGGTCCAGTTGGCGGACCACGAGGCGCCCCAGATCGAGATCACCCGCGATCCCGACGAGTCCGCGACCGTCTTCGGCCCCTACACGAACAAGGGCCAGGTCGAGACCGTCGTGAAAGCCCTGCGAGAGACCTACGGCGTCCGCGGCTGTTCGGATCACAAGTACGCCAACCGCGACCGGCCCTGTCTGGACTACGAGATGGGGCTGTGCACCGCGCCCTGCACCCGCGAGATCGACCTCGAGAGCTACGGCGAGGACGTCACCGCGGTCGAACGCTTCCTCGAGGGCGAGACCGGCATCCTCGCGGACCCGCTGCGCCGGGAGATGGAGGCTGCCGCCGAGGACCAGAACTTCGAACGCGCCGCCAACCTGCGGGACCGCCTCGAGACCGTGCAGGCGTTTCACGGCGAGGGCGGCGAGGCCGTCCAGTCGGTCGGCGACGAGCGCGCGGTCGACGTGCTCGGCGTCGCTATCGAGGGCGGAGACGCGACCGTCGCCCGCCTGCGCGCCGAGGACGGAAAGCTGGTCGATCGGGAACGGCACACGCTCGAGGCGCCGGCTGCGGACCCCGAGACGACCGCGGACGCGGCCGAGGCGGCCAGCGCGGACGGCGACAGCAGCACCGGCGAGGGCGGCGTCCCCGCCGTTCTCGCGGCCTTCATCGTCCAGTACTACGCCGAGCGCCGACTGCCGGACGCGATCTTGCTCCCCGAGCGCCACGGCGACGAGGAAGTCGCCGCCTGGCTCGAGGCCGAGGGCGTCTCCGTGCGCGTGCCGGGCGCCGGACGGGAGGCGAAACTCGTCGACCTCGCGCTGAAGAACGCCCGGCGGAACGTCGGCCGCCGCGACGAGTGTGGCATGCTCGCGGACGCCCTCGAGATCGATTCCGCCCGCCGCATCGAGGGGTTCGACGTGAGCCACGCCCAGGGAAAGTCGGCCGTCGGCAGCGACGTCACCTTCGTCGACGGCAGCGCCGAGAAGGCCGACTACCGCCGCAAGAAACTCACCGACCAGAACGACGACTACGACAATATGCGCGCCCTCCTCGAGTGGCGCGCCCGGCGGGCCGTCGAGGACCGCGACGACCGACCCGACCCCGACCTGCTGCTGATCGACGGCGGCCAGGGGCAACTCGAGGCCGCCCGCGACGCGCTCGCCGACGTCGGCTGGGACGTACCGGCAGTTGCGCTGGCGAAGGCCGAGGAGCGCGTGGTAACGCCCGATCGGGAATTTTCGTGGCCCGACGACGCGCCCCACCTCCACCTCCTCCAGCGGGTCCGCGACGAGGCCCACCGCTTCGCGGTCCAGTACCACCAGACCGTCCGCGACGAGGTCAAGACCGTGCTGGACGACGTCGAGGGCGTCGGCCCCGAAACCCGAAAGCGGCTGCTCGGCCGCTTCGGCAGCGTCGAGAACGTCCGCGAGGCAAGCCTCGAGGATCTCCGGAGCGTCCCCGGCATCGGCGAGAAGACGGCGGAGACGATCAAGTCGCGGCTCGAGGGGTAGCCGAACGGGACGAGTCCGAAGAGTGTCACGCTCGCGTGACGGAAGTCACTTAATCCGGATCGTTGGAGGTACGGGTATGACAGACGTGTGGCGACGACGACACCTTCTCGCAGTCGCCGGAACGGTCGCGGCCGCAGGTTGCCTCGACGGGATCGGTTCGGGTGCATCGACCGACGAAGCGGGTAATTCGACCGACGAGACCGATGGGACCGACGGAACCGACGGGACCGACGGCGACGAAACCGAGTCGGCGAGCGAAAGCGGCGACGGAAACGAATCGGACGACGAGAACGAAAGCGAGGGTGAAAACGAGAGCGACGGCGACGAATCGACCGTCCACGAGAACTACGAAACGACCGACGTCACGGTCGCCACGCCCGACGGCGACGAACTCGGCTCGGTGACGGCGGCGATCGCCGACACGAGCGAACTTCGCTACCTCGGTCTGAGCGACACCGAAGAGCTCCCCGAGGACCGCGGCATGCTGTTCGTCTACGAGTCGGTTGAGGAGCGCGAATTCGTCATGCGCGAGATGAGCTTCGGCATCGACATTATCTACGCCGACGCCGACGGCACGATCACCAGCGTCCACCACGCGCCCGAACCCGAACCGGGCGAGGACGGCGAGTCCGAGGAACACACGTACCCCGGCGAAGGGCAGTACGTCCTCGAGGTCAACTACGAGTGGACGGCCGAACGCGACGTCAGCGAAGGCGACGTCCTCGAGTTCGACCTGGACGAGTAACCGCGTCCGCCGCCCCGCATTCAGACAGTTGCGAGCGCAAGGACAGGGCTATCCGCGCGTCCGACCCAACGTCACCGTATGTCAAACGACGACGACCTCGAGGATCTGCTCGACGAACTCGACGGCCAGGGCGACCTCGAGACGTCACAACAGCAACTGCGGCTCCGAACCGAGAGCCGGCGCTACGACAAGCCGGTGACGATCGTCGAGGGGTTCGACCTCTCGAAGTCGGAGATCGAGGACGTCGCCTCCGACCTGAAGAGTTCGCTCGGGACGGGCGGCACGGTCACCGAAGGCCACATCGAGTTGCAGGGCGACCACCGCGATCGGGTTCCGGACCTGCTTCGCGAGCGCGGGTTCAAGGTCCAGGAGTAGCGTTCCACCGAGCGATTCCGAAGAGGGCGGGAACGTATCGACTATCCGACGGGGTGTTAGCACTTTACCGACCGCCGATGTAGCGCGCGCTATGACACAGACACAGACACAGATCGAGATCCGTCCCGCGACACTCGAGGACCGCGAGGGGATCAGGGCCGTCGCCCGCGACACATGGCACGACACCTACGACGAACTCGACGCCGACACCATCGACCGAACCATCGACGAGTGGTACGGCGACGACGCGCTCGAGACGGCGCTCTCGAAGGCCGGCACTGCGTTCCTCGTCGCCGAGCGCGACGGGGAAGTCGTCGGATTCACGCACGGCGTCGTCACCGAGGACGAGGGCGACGTGCTCCGCATGGCCGTCCATCCGGACCACCAGAACGAGGGAATCGGAACGGCGCTGCACGAGCGACTCTGCGAGGACCTGCAGGACTTCAACATGGAGCGGATGCGCGCGATCGACCTCGCCTCGAACGAGGGCGGCCGCGAGTTCTACGAACGACAAGGGTTCGAGCGGACCGGCGAGGGGACCGTCGAAATCGGCGACGAGCAGCGCCGCGAGGTCGTCTACACGCTCGAGTTATAATCGCACCAACGGTCCGCGTCGCGGTAGAGCCGCGGTTTTCGGAGCGACGGGTTCCATCTGCCCCGACCGACGGAACCCTCGGCATCGAACCGTCGTCTCGATTGCGTTCACCAGCAACTATTTAGCGCGTGCTACTAAACTAATCTTTAGAGATGTCTAATCTTCGTGCTGCGGGAACGCCGATCCCGGGTGAAACCCCGTGAACGAACTGCTGACGGTCCTCCTCGAGTCGCTGCGTGACGGCTACGTGCAGGTGAGCGCGTTCGTCGCGATAACGGTGCTCGCGTTCGGCCTGATCCAGTACCGGACCGACGGCGCCCTACTCGCAGCGATCGAGGACAACGAGCGGCTACAGGTGCTGTTCGGCGGCCTGCTCGGGCTGACGCCCGGCTGTGGGGGCGCGATCATCGTGATGCCGCTGTACGTCCGCGGAACCGTCAGCTTCGGCACCGTCGTCGCGACGCTGGGAGCGACCGCCGGCGACTCGGCGTTCGTGATCCTCGCGCTCGCGCCCGAGGCCGCGCTGTACGCCTACGCCATCGCCTTCGCGGCCTCGGTCGCGACCGGCTACCTCGTCGACTCCGTCGGGCTGGGCGTCTCGCGGGTCGACGCCGCCGTGGCCCGACTCTCGCCGAACGCAACGACCGACGGCGGGACCGTCGTCAACGGCGGCGTCGGACCGAATCCCGCCCACGACTACGGCGGCCCGGCGCCGACTCACGCCCACGAGACCGGGCCGGATCGACGCTCTCGAGTGCTCACGCCGCTCTCCCATCTCGCGCACGTCCTGTGGTGGGTCGCCGCCGTCGCCGGCCTCGTTCTCGGATCGCTGTACCTGTTCCGAGGTGGTCCCGAGGTCCCGCTCGCGACCGGCCTCGGCTTCGACGGCCTCTTCACCGTCGTCGGCATCGCCGGCGCTCTGCTATCGCTGTACCTCTACGTCGTCGGCCGCCACTACGTCGGTGAGGGCGAGATCGCGCGGGCTCGAGACTCCTTCAAATCGATCTACGACACGCTCACCCACGCGGCGATGGAGACGAGTTTCGTCACCGTCTGGGTCCTCGTAGCCTTCCTCGTCTACGAGTACGCCGTCCTCCTCACCGGACTGAACGTCGCCGCGCTCGCCTCGACGGCTGGCGTGCTCGCGCCGATCGGCGCCGCGGTCGTCGGCCTCATTCCGGGCTGCGGCCCGCAGATCCTGCTGGCGAGCGTCTACGCCGAGGGCGGGCTTCCGTTCTCCGCACTGACCGCCAACGCGATCGCACAGGACGGGGACGCCCTGTTCCCGCTGCTGGCCGTCGACGCGAAGGCGGCCGTCGTCGCCTCGATCTACAACTTCCTGCCGGCAGTCATCGTCGGCGTCGCGCTCCACCTGCTGTGGGCGCCTGTCTTCGGAATGGCGGAGTTCGGCTTCGGCGTGCTCTGAACGGTCGTTTCTCTCTTCCTACGGAGACGAATCAGTCTAATCGACGCCGAACACACCGCATCGAACGGCCGGTCGCAACCGCGAGCAGTTCAGTAAAAGGCCGGCGAACCGCGACTCGAGACGCCTCAGCCGCTCTCGTCGGCCGTAATCTCGATCGTTCCCTCGACCGTCTGTTCCTCGTTAAGCGTCACCTCGACCGCGTACTCGCCCGGTTCGGACGGATTGTTGACGGCCGGGTACTCGGCGACGACCACGTCGCCGTCCTCGAGCGTGTAGTCCGCGTCGAGTTCGACGGTGAACGAGTAGTCGTTGTTGTTGACGCCGCTAACGTGAGTCTCGTTGAACTCGCGGTCGATCGCGCCGTCGCCGTTCGTATCCACGCCGAGCGCGATCTCCTCGTGCTGGGCGCTCTCGACGGTGAAGTTTTCGCGCGGGTACGTCACCGACAGCGATTCCCACTCGCTTCCGGCGACCGATTCGTTCGCCTCGATTTGCACCGTCTGGTTGGCGGCCGTCGCGTCGGCCGTCTGGTTCTGGGCTTCGACGGTGCCGTTTCCGGCAGTCTCGAGCGTTCCGTCGGCGTCGGACGACGGAGCGCCCGTCTCGCCGACGAATCCCGAACAGCCGGCGACCGATACGAGTGCCGCAAGCGCCACGACGAGTAGTATTCGGCGCATCCGTCACCCGCTCGTGGCACGGGCGGTGAAAGTCTTGTGATCGAGTACGTTCGTCGAGCCGCTCAGAACTCCTCGGTCGGCGGCGCGATCCCCTCGTCCTCGTCGCCGCCCTCGAGGTCGAACTCCTCGCGGACCTCCCGAATCCGGTCGCGGATATCCGCAGCTAACTCGAACTCGAGGTTGCTCGCGGCCTCCTGCATCTGTTGCTCGAGTTCGTCGACGTAGCGGGCGGCGTCGTCCTCGTCCTCGAGCGATTTGCCGGAGACCTCGGAGGTGTCGGTCTTGCTGCCGGGCAGGTTGGTCTCGCCGATCTCCTTCTCGATGGTGGTCGGTTCGAAGCCGTGTTCCTCGTTGAACTCCTGCTGGATCCGCCGGCGACGCCGGGTCTCCTCGATGGCGGCTTCCATCGCGTTCGAAGGTTCGTCGGCGTAGAGGACGACCTTCCCGTTGACGTTGCGCGCCGCGCGCCCCATCGTCTGGACCAGCGTCGTCTCGGAGCGCAGGAAGCCCTCCTGGTCGGCGTCGAGGATGCCGACCAGCGAGACCTCCGGAATGTCGAGCCCCTCGCGCAGCAGGTTGATCCCCACGAGCACGTCGATCTCGCCCAACCGGAGCGAGCGGATGATCTCGTGGCGCTCGAGGGTGTCCGTCTCGTCGTGCATGTAGGCGACGTCGACGCCCGCCTCCTCTAAGTACTCCGTGAGGTCCTCGGCCATCCGCTTAGTGAGGGTGGTAACGAGCGTCCGCTCGTCCCGTTCGATGCGCTCGTCGATGCGGTCCATCAGGTCGTCGATCTGGCCGGTGGCCTCGGACACCTCGATTTCGGGGTCCACGAGGTGCGTGGGTCGAACGATCTGCTCGGCGATCCGGTCGCTGTGCTCGCGCTCGTAGTCGCCCGGCGTCGCCGAGACGTACAGCGTCTGGTCGGTCTTCTCCTCGAACTCCTCGAAGGTCAGCGGGCGGTTGTCGTACGCGGTGGGGAGGCGGAAGCCGTTCTCGACCAGCGAGTCCTTGCGGGACTTGTCGCCGGCGTACTGGCCGCGGATCTGGGGCAGCGTCTGGTGGGACTCGTCGACGACCGTCAGGAAGTCGTCGGGGAAGTAGTCCAACAGGGTGTAAGGTGCGTCGCCCGACTCGCGGTCCGAGAGGTACACGGAATAATTCTCGATCCCCGAGCAGTAGCCCGTCTCCTGCATCATCTCGAGATCGAACGTCGTCCGCTCCTCGATGCGCTGGGCGGCGATCATGTCGCCCTTCCGTTCGAAGTAGGAGATCCGGGAGTCGAGGTCCTCGCGGATCTCGTCCATCGCCCGCTCGAGTTTCGTCTCCGGAATCGAGTAGTGCTCGGCCGGGTGGACGAGCACGGCCTGTTGGTCGCCTTTGGTCTCGCCCTCGAGGGGGTCGACCTTGACCATGCGGTCGATCTCGTCGCCCCAGAGTTCGACGCGGACGGCGTAGCGGCCGTACATCGGGTAGATTTCGACGGTGTCGCCCCGGACGCGGAAGGTGCCCTGGGTGAAGTCGACGTCGTTGCGCTCGTAGTTCAGGTCCACGAGCTGTTTCAGTAACTCGTCGCGGCCGACCTCCTGGCCCACCTCGAGGCGCAGGGACATGTCGACGTAGTTGCGCGGGTCACCCAGGCCGTAGATGGCGGAGACGGAGGCGACGACGATGACGTCCTCGCGGGTCAGGAGGGAGCGAGTGGCGGAGTGGCGCAGGCGATCGATCTCGTCGTTGATCGACGCGTCCTTGTCGATGTAGGTGTCGGTCTGCTCGACGTAGGCTTCGGGCTGGTAGTAGTCGTAGTAGGAGACGAAGTACTCGACGGCGTTCTCGGGGAACAGGTTCCGGAACTCCTCGTAGAGCTGTGCGGCGAGCGTCTTGTTGTGGGCGATCACCAGCGTCGGCTTCTGAATCTCCTCGATCACCCACGAGACGGTGTTCGTCTTCCCGGAGCCGGTGACGCCCAGCAGGGTCTGCTTGTCCATCCCCTGCCGGAAGCCCTCGGCCAGTTGCTCGATCGCCTCGGGCTGATCGCCCGCGGGTTCGAACGGCGCGTCGACCTCGAACGGCCGGTCGACGTCGGGACGGTCCGGCTGGAGGGGCCCTCGAGAATCGGAGTCGCTCATTATCGGGAACAGGGGTTCGAGGTACTTTACGCGCTCGCATGCGGCGAGCGACCGCGACGCGTCGCCGTCGGAATCGTCGCTATCGTGCCGGAAAAAGCGAAGAAACGGATCGGATCGTGCGAGCCGTCAGTCGTCGCTCGCGCTCATCGCACCGTCGACCGAGATTGCCGCCTCCAGGCCGCGGTCCGCGGCGTCGGCGGGCGGCTCGAGGTAGCCGATCGCGCTCGCGGTGTAGGCGGTGCCCGCTTCAACCGGCGCGTCGAACTCGGCGACGACCGTCTCCGCGTCGCCCGCCGGCCGGAGCGACAGCGCGTAGCTGCCGGCCGGCACGGCGACGTAGTTCGTCGACTCGCCGAAGGAGAGGTCTGCGAACAGCGGTTCGCCGTCGGCGTAGACGTCGACCGCGGGGGCGTCCGGCGAGGCGTGGAAGGCCCGCACCAGCGCTGAGCCGGCGTCCGTGAGGACCTCGGGGCGGAACGTGTCCGCGCCGAGTTCGCCGATCGCCGCCACGGTGTAAAAGCCTTCGCCGACGGTGACCTCTCCCTCGAACGCTTTCGTCTCCGGATCGCCGGTCGGCGTGATCGTCACCGTGTACGTACCCGGCTCGACCTCGAGGTACGGCGAGATCTCGCCGTAGGGAACGTCCTCGAGGACGCGGGTCCAGTCGACGTAGACGTCGACGTTCGGCGCGTCCGGCGAGAAGTGCGCGACGCGAACCGCGGCGGTGGGGACGTCGGTCGCCCGCTCGTCGCCGGCGTTCCCGCTTTTCTTCCGTTTCGATCGTTCGTCCGCTTCGTGTTCGCCGGTCGCGAAGACCGTGCCGCTCGCTGCGGTCAATCCACCGGCGACGCCCAGCGATTTCAGGGCCGTCCGTCGTGATACTGGCATGGTGCGACCGAGTCGGAGGACCGGGGAAGAAAAACGGTGCGTGTTAGTATCGATGGTTGTTCCGGCGTTTCCCGCCGCCGGCCGCGGTGTAGCCCGCCGGTGACGGGCGAAGGGCGACCGTAACTCGAGCGGCGAGAGGAGCGTCCCGGTCGATCTATCGGCGGCACTGCGGTCGCCCCGAGTCGGTGGTTTCGTCGTATTCCGACGTACGGTGGCCCTTCCAGCGGACGGCGGTCGCCACGTGGCGATTGCTCGCTCAATCGTTATGGGTCGCCTCGTGGTGGTGTCGACTATGACAGAGCAACTGCAGCAGGCTCGAGACGACCTCGAGGAAGCGGCCAAATCGGCGGACGACGACGTGCGCGAGGACATCCGCGAGACGACGGACGCGTTCGCCGACTACGTGAGGAGCGACACCGCGCCGGATCACGCGATCCTCGACGAACGGCTCAACACGCTCCGGCAGGTTCGCGAGCGGACCGACGGCAACACCGAGGACAAGGTCGAGTCGGCCATCGAGACGGTCGAGGACTACCGCGAGCAGGTCGATCAGGCGTAGCTCCCCGTGTCGCTCGTCCGACGCGCTGCTCGAGTCGCTCTGGCCGGCTATCGGCCGATGACGCTCGAGTCGCCCGTGGACCGACGCGGTAAAACCGAGAACCGCCGGTGAAAAGCGGCCGGACGATCAGTACTCGCCGGGCGTCCGCTCGTCGACGTCGGCGTCCGCGTCCGTCTCCGCGAGCAGTTCGCCGAAGCCGTAGCGGTCGAACCGGTCGACGACGGCCGCGCGCTCGCTCTCGTCGACCGCCTCGAGGACCGTTCCGAGGACGGTCGTCGCCGCTTCTTCGCCGTGCAGTTCGGTGGTATCCATGCGCCGGTCGATCCGAGAGACGAACTCCTCCTCGGAGAAGCGCTGGCCAGACTCGCCCCCCGTGAGGTGCTGGCTCAGGTCGCCGGGGAGCTGCGCGGCCAGATCCCGGGCTTCGTCCGCGCTCAGTCGCTCGCCGAGCGTCTGGAGGACCGCCCGAGTCGCGTCGTCGGCCGATTCCTCGTCCGCGTCGGCGGCGGCGCGGTCGCTCACCGTCTCGAGTAGTTCTGCCTGGTCCATACCGTTGCAAGGGCGACTCGGTCCCTCACGGTTCGGGCGGCAACTGCCGGGTGCCGTCCTAACTCCTGGCGCCCGGCCCCGTCTCCGGAATCGCCGCGCCGAACTCCAGTTCTTCGAGCCGGTCGCGCAGTCCTTCGGCCTCCTCGTCGCTGATGTGCTCGAGCGCGGTCCCGACGACCGCCTGCGCGAGCGCCTCCGGCTCGCCGGTGTCGGCCCGGTCGGCGCGCTCGGTGATCCGCTCGAGGAATTCATCGTAGTCGAACCGCCGACCGGAGGCGCCCTCGACGAGGTGATCGCCGATCTCGGCGGGCAACTCGCCGTCGATGCGCTGCAGGCGCGTCTCGTCCAACCGTTCGCCCAGCGCGGAGAGCACCGCCTGGGTGGCGTCGCGGGCGTCGGCTTCGTCGGCGAGGTCCGCTTCGAACTGGACGGAGCCGTAGAAGTCGTGGCGTTCCATGCCCTCGGCTTGGACGGAGTCGCCCGTTGCGGTTGGGCCGGCGACTGCTGGCATCTCGTGGTCGAAGGACGAGCAGTACGGTACGGTATCAGGAACGGGGCGCCGTCACTCGAGCCGGTTCAACACCGCCTCTTTCTCGTAGGACAGCGACAGCGACCGCGAGCGCCCGCGGCCGTCAACGTCCGTGTACTCGGCGTCGATCAGCCCCAGTTGGTCGAGTTTGTTGACGATCTCCGAGTACCGCGTGTAGCCGAGGTCGGTCCGCTCGTGGAAGGCCTCGTAGATGTCGCCGGCCTGTTCGCCGTCGCGGTGGGCGATCACCTCGAGCAGCGCCCGCTCGGTGTCGGTCAGCCCCGAGAGGCTGCGCGCGAGGTTGATGTATTTGGACTTCTCGTAGGCCTCCTCGACGTCCTGGCGCTCGACGGTGCGACTCGCGCGCATCTCGGCGTTCAGTCCGGCACGGCGCAGGAGGTCGATTCCGACGCGCAGGTCGCCGCTGTCGGCGGTGAGTTCGGCGACGTACTCGAGGGTGTCGCGACCGATGACGCCGTCGTGGAAGCCGCGTTTCACGCGCTCCTCGAGGATGTCGACGATCTCGGGCTGGTCGTAGACCGGGAAGTAGACGTCCTCGGGGCGGAAGACGCTCTGGACGCGCGAATCGAGTTCGTCGATGACGTCCAGGGCGGGGTCGGAGGAGACGACGACGACGCCGATCTTCGCGCCGGGGTACTCCTCGTGGGCCCGCAGCAGCGAGTACAGCGTGTCGGAGGCCTCGTTCTCGTAGAAGAGGTAGTTGACGTCGTCCAGGGCGACGACCAGCACCTTGTCCTCCTCGACGAGCTTCTCGGCGATCTGACCGAACAGCTTCTTGAAAGAGATCCCCGAAGAGGGCGGCTCGTAGTCGAAGGTGCCCTCGAAGAGCCGCGAGAACACCGAGTAGCGGGTCGCGTTGACCTGACAGTTGACGCGGATGGTGCGGACGTCGCTGGTCTGGGCGCCGACCTCGTCGAACAGCTTCTGGATGGCCGTGGTCTTGCCGGTGCCGGGCGGTCCGCGGACCATCACGTTCAGCGGTCGCGACCCGCGCACCGCCGGCCGGAGCGCGTACGTCAGGCTCTCGGTCTGGGCCTCGCGGTGCTTGAACGTCTCGGGGACGTAGTCGATTTCGAAGACGTGCTCGTCCCTGAACACGGATTCGTCCCACGACAACATCCCCTCCTCGGGGTCGTCTGCCATCACTTTCACCACGCTGTCGGAGCTACTTAGTTGTTCGTAGCGAAGACGCCATTACTCGCGCGGTTGCGGACGATTATCGACTTTTGCTTCTTTCGACTGGATCGGCTCGTTCACGCAACGACTGCTTTCGAAAATCCATCGGGATAGTCGATATCTTCAAACTGATAATATTCCCTAGATGAGTAGCACCTGTTCACGGGAAAACATTTTATCGCAGATTGTGGTTGGAAATCACTGGCACAATGCCAGAAGTAGCATTCGAGGTCGACGTCGACGCACCGCCAGACGACCAACCCGGCGCGAACCCGTTCAACCGGTGGCATCCGGATATTCCCGCCGTCGTCGAGGCCGATCCCGGCGACACGATGCGACTCGAGGCCTTGGACTGGACGGGCGGGCAGATTCGAGATAACGACGACGCGAACGAGGTCCGGGACGTCGATCTGTCGCAGGTCCACTACCTCGCCGGCCCGGTCGAGGTCAACGGCGCCGAGCCCGGCGACCTGCTGAAAGTCGAGTTCCTCGACATGGGCCCGCTCAACGACCGCGCGGAGTTCGGCTTCACCGGCACGTTCTCCCAGCAGAACGGCGGCGGCTTCCTGACGGATCACTTCCCGAACGCCGCCAAGTCGATCTGGGATCTCGACGGCTACACCGTCTCCTCGCGACACGTCCCCGACGTCCGCTACGAAGGCAAGATCCACCCGGGACTGGCCGGCTGCGCCCCGAGTCAGGAACTGCTCGAGGAGTGGAACGAGCGCGAGCGGGAGTTGATGGAGCGCCACGCGGAGGATCCCGACTCGATCCAAAACCACCCGACCGGCGAGGCGGAGCCGCCCGTGGCGAACCCGCCGACGACGGAGGGCGCGCTGATGGGGGAGATGGACCCCGACGAAGCCGAGGAGGCGGCCGAGGAGGCCGCCCGAACCGTCCCGCCGCGCGAGCACGGCGGCAACCACGACATCAAGGACCTCTCGATCGGCTCGACGGTGTACTTCCCCGTCTACGTCGACGGCGCCAAGTTCGCTCTCGGCGACTTCCACGCCTCGCAGGGCGACGGCGAGATCACCTTCTGCGGGGCGATCGAGATGGCCGCCTACGTCGACGTGAAGTTCGACCTCGTCGAGGACGGAATGGAGAAACTCGGCGTCGATCACCCGATCTTCGAGCCGGGCCACCGCGGCCCGACCTTCGAGGATTACGTCACCTTCTGCGGCTACTCGGTGACCGAGGACGGCGAGCAGCGGTACCTCGACTCCCACACGGCCTACCGGCGCGCCTCGCTGCAGGCGATCGACTACCTGAAGCAGTTCGGCTACACCGGCCAGCAGGCGCTGCACATCCTCGGGACGGTCCCGGTCGAGGGGCGCCAGAGCGGCGTCGTCGACGTGCCGAACGCGTGTTCGACGCTCGCGCTCCCGAAGGGGGCCTTCGAGTTCGACGTTTCCCCGGAGACGCTCGGCAGCGACAAGGATCGCGGCGACGTCGTCGTCACGGACGATCCGCTCGGATGACCCGCGGAACCCGTCACCACCGACGCCACCGATGACGCGATCACCACCGAACCGGCCGACTCGAGGCCCGGACGCGGATCACTTTCCGACCGACGCGACCAGCGACCTCGAGCGCGAGGCCTTCCGCGAGCGAATCGAGTCGGAAACCGACCCCGCGAGCGTCCGGCGATCGAACATCGCCGCGGCGACGGCCGTCGCCGAGACGCTGCGGACGACGCTGGGACCGAACGGGCGACACAAGATGCTCGTCGGGCGACAGGGACGGGTCGTCGTCACGAACGACGGCGCGAACGTCCTGAAGAATCTGGAGATCGCCGACCCCGTCGCTCGAGCGGTCGTCGAGGTCGCCGAGGCGCAGGAGGCGGTCGTCGGCGACGGCACGACGACGGCCGTGCTGCTGACCGGCGCGTTGCTCGATGCGGCCGCCTCGCTGCTCGAGGACGGGCTCCATCCGACGACGGTCGTCTCCGGCTACGGAACGGCGGTCCGGTTCGCACGGGATCGGCTCGACGAGTACGAAACCGGCGTCGACCGCGGCGACGACGAAACCCTGCGCGCCGTCGCGCGCACCGCCGTCACGAACGACTGGGACGACGCGTCGATCGACCGGTTCGCCTACCTCGCCGTCTCGGCGGCGCGGGCGGTCGATTTCGAGACGGCATCGATCGCGCGAAAGTCCTACGCCGGCGCGCCGCTCGAGGCGTCGGAACTCATCGACGGTCTAGTTGTCGATCTGGACGCGTCGTCGACGACGATCGAACGCGACCGGGACGGGCGGACCCGCGCCGCCGATCGTTCGGCGACGGACGCCCGAATCGCGCTCGTCGATCACGAAATCGGCGTTCAGGAGGCCGACGCGGTGACGACGCCGACGGTCACCGATCCCGACGAACTCGAGCGGCTCCGCGAGTCGGAACGCGAGGAGCGCTCGCGCGTCGTCGACCGCTGCCGCGACCGCGGCGTCGACGTCCTCGTCTGTCAGCAGTCTGTCGACGAGCGGATCCGCGAGACCCTCGAGCGCGAGGGGCTCGTCGTCGCGGAGCGGACGCGGCGGGACGAGTTCGACGCCCTCGCGGCGGCGACGGGAGCACAAGCGACGTATTCGATTGCGGACCTGGACGAATCGACGATCGGCCGCGCCGGAACAGTTGAGCGGCGGACGATTGGCGCGAGTCCGGTGCTCGTCGTCGCGAATTGTCCGAGTGACGCGCATGCGTCCCTGCTGCTCCGGGGCGGCACGCCGCAGGTCGCCGACGAGACCCGACGCATCGTCGACGACTGCCTCGCCGTCACCGCGTCGGTCGCTCGAGACGGGGGCGGCGCCGTCGTTCCCGGCGGCGGGGCGACTCCGATGGCGCTGGCACAGGATCTGTCGCGGTACGCGAGCCGGTTCGACAAACGGGAGCAACTCGCCGTCGACGCGTTCGCGACGGCGCTCGAGTCGATTCCGCGGACGCTGGCGACGAACGCGGGCCGCGACCCGATCGACGTCGTGGCCGAACTCCGGGCCGAGCACGATGCGGGCCGGTCTGCGGCCGGGGTGGACGCGAACGGCGGGATCGCGGATACGGCCGATATCGGCGTCCTCGAGCCGCGGGCAGTGCTGGATCGGACGCTCGCGGCGGCGTTCGAGGCGACGGCTGCGATACTCCGGATCGACGGCGTCCTTGCGGAGTCGGCTCGGTCGGCAACGGGCCAGGGACCGTCGGAAGACGGACACGACCGAGGTCACGAGCACGCGAATTCAGGTGCACGGGCGAGCATCGACGGCTACCCCTGGGCGATCGGTCACTGACTCCCTCGAGTGTTTCCGGTCACCGAACGCCGGTTGCGTCGAAAGCTCGAGCCGAACCCGTCGAACGCCTCGATATCGAGATCGGGTGACTTTACCACACGGGCGGGAAACGCAGTTCTATGACCCTCACCGCCGGCATCGTCGGCTGCGGTACCATCGCCGACGCGTACTGCGAGGCGAACGACCGCTTCGACAGCTACCGCATCGCCGCCTGCGCCGACCTCGAGCGCGAGCGCGCCGAGGCGACGGCCGCCGAATACGGACTCGAGGCCCGCTCGGTCGAGGATCTCCTCGTCGATCCCGATATCGACATCGCGATCAACCTGACCCCGCCGACGGCCCACGCCGGGGTGATCCTGCAGGCCCTCGAGGCCGATACCCACGTCTACACCGAGAAACCGCTCGCGACGGACCTCGAGGACGCGGAAGCGGTTCTCGAGACGGCCGACGAACGCGGCCTTCGCGTCGGTTCGGCACCGGATACGGTACTGGGCGCCGGCCTCCAGACCGCCCGGGCAGTTCTCGAGGCGGGCCGGATCGGACGTCCGATCGGCGCGACGGCGAACCTAGTGTTCGGCGGCCACGAGTCGTGGCACCCGAACCCGGACCTCTACTATCAGGAAGGCGGCGGCCCGCTGTTCGACATGGGACCGTACTACGTCGGCGCCCTGATCGCGCTGCTCGGACCGGCCGAGCGCGTGACGGGAGCGACCGGGCGGGCCTTCGAGGAGCGGACGATCGGGAGCGGACCCCGAGCCGGAGAGTCCATCGACGTCGAGGTGCCGACCCACGAGGTCGGCGTCGTCACCTTCGAGAACGGCGCGATCGCGAACCTGCAAATCAGCTTCGACGCCGTCGGCGGCACGTCGGGCCCGTCGCCGCTGTTCGAACTCTACGGGACCGAGGGGACGCTGCAGCTCCCCGATCCGAACGACTTCGACGGAGCCGTTCGCGTGCGAGAGCGCGGCGCCGACGAATTCGAGACTGTCCGGCACACCCACGACTATACCGCCGGACGCGGCGTCGGCGTCGCCGACCTCGCGCGATCGCTGCAGAACGACGACTGGGAACACCGCACCAGCGGCCGGCGGGCGTACCACACTCTCGAGATCATGGCCGGCGTCCGAACGGCCGCCGAACGGGAAGAACACGTCCGCATCGAGAGCGCCTGCGAGCGACCGGCGCCGCTGCCGGAGACGTTCCCGAAGTGAGGAGACGAGACGGAGACGGCCTCGACGGACGCCGACTCAGGCCAGTTCGACCCGATCGATGCCGCGCTCGAGGTCGGCGCGATCGATCCGGCCGTTGTGAACCATGCGAACGTGGGCGCGAACGAGCCGTTCCACCTCGTCGGAACTGCTCGATCGGATGCGGAACTGACAGCTCCCCTCCGAACACTCGAATTGGTAGGGCATACCGTGACAGTTGCCGCGTCGAGTCGTAGGTATGCTACTTGCATAGTACAGGGGCTGAACTTCCCCGTCTCTCGTCGAATCGGCCCGTCGGCGCGTCACTCGAACTTCTCGAGCAGTCGATCGTAGAAGCCGGGCTCGGCGGCGTCGGCCGTCGCGCGGCCGCCGTTGGTCGCGACCGCCCCACTGTCGCCGTTCTCGGTCGCCAGCTTCTCGACGATCAATTCGGGCGTCGACCGCGCGAGGTGGTCCTTGACCGGCGAGCGGTTCACCTCGAGTTCGCCGTCGACCAGCCCGACGGCCTCGATGCCGTCGACGGTGACGTCGAAGTTGGCCATCTCGCGGATCTCGCCAGCGAGGTGGGAAACGAAAACTGCCGTGGCGCCGTTCTCCTCGAGCGCCTCGAGGATGCCGGCGATGATCTTCGCGGAGGCGCCGGGCTCGGTGATGCTCTCGAGTTCGTCGACGAGCACGAGCGAGCCCTCGCCGCCCTGCGCGAGGTCGGCGAACTCCCGCACCGTCGACTCGAAGGCGCCGGCGTCGAGCGTGCCCTGCGTCTTGGCGTGGTAGTGGAGGTCGTCGAACCGGCGCAGTTCGGCCCCCTCGGCGGGAACGGGCAGTCCCATGTGTGCCAGCACGACGACGCTCGCCACGAGGTCCAGCGTCGAGGTCTTCCCGCCGCTGTTGACCCCCGAGAGCAGGGCGACGCCCGAGACGTCGTAGTCGACGGGGTCGATCGCCTCGAGCGGTTCGTCGAGCAGGGGTGAGCGACCGGCCTCGATAGCGAAGCCGGTCTCCGCCGCGTCGCCCCCGTCGCCGTCCGCCGCGGGGTCCCAGACGAACGCCGGCATCGTGCACTCGAAATCGGCGGCGAACCTGGCGACCGCGAGTTCCACGTCCAACTCGAGGGCCGTCCGGACGAGTCCGCGGGCGCCCTCGCGCTGGTCGGCCAGATCGGCGGCGAGTTCGCGCTTGAGCCGCCCCGCCCGCCGCTCCTTGGCGGCGGTCAGCTCCTCGCGCAGGCGGCTGACGGCGTCCTCGTCGCGCTCGACGGGGAACGTCGGCTCGTCGCCGAAGACCCGGCGGGCGATCTCGGCTTCGCCCGTATCGAGGTCGAGCGCGTCGATCAGGTGCTCGCGGGCGGCCTCGACGGCCGCGGCGTACTCGTCGGCCAGTTCGCGCGAGAGCAAGGAGTCGACGCCCGCGCCGCGTTCGACCAGCGAGAGGAGGTCCGAGCCCTCGATCGTCACGTCCTCCTCGCGGATCGCGTCCCGCAACTGGTCGTTCGCGACGCTTTCCGCCGCGCTCGCCGCCGCGTCGAGGTCGTCGACCGCCGTCGTCAGCCGGTCGAGTTCGTCGTCGCCCGCGACGGTGCCGTCGTCGTCGAGCCGCGAGAGGCCGTCCTCGAGCGCCGCGAGGTCGCAGTCGGCCTCGAGGTCGGCGGCGCGGTGGACCGCGATGGCGGCTCGCAGCCGATCCCGGTTCCGCGCGAAGAACGAAAGCGGACGCTCGGGGACGATCTCGGCCGGGTTCTCGAGGGCGTCGGGCCGGACCTGCACGTCGCCGTCGACGGTGACGCCGGCGAACGATTCGTCGAGCGCGACGACCGTCGAGTAGCCCCGCGCGAGTTCGGCCAGTCCCTGCGCGTCCTCGACGACTTCGACTGAGAGTTCGGGGATTGCCTCCTTCGCCTCCGAATAGCGTTCGGCGTCCGTCGTCGCCAGACAGCGCTCGCGCACCCGCACGTCGCCCGGCTGCCGGAGGGGTTCGACCCCCTCGAGCGCCGCGAGCACGTCGGAGTCGGGCTCGCGCTCGAGGGCCTCGCGAGCGAACGCGCGGACTTCCTCGATCCGGGCGCGACACGGGCTCGGGTAGATCGTCTCGAGGCGCTGGGCGGCGTAGTCGGTGACCGTGCGCTCTTTCAGTAGGCCGAGGACCTCGCGATAGATTTCTCTGGCCCGGTCGGTCGCGAGGAAGCCGCCGGGATCGTCGTGTTCGTGGCGGATCGCGCCGCGCGCGATGCGGGCGGCCCGGCCCTGGCTGATCCCCGGCGCGGTCGCGATCGTCGCGACGTCGCCCGCGCGCAGCGCTCGCTCGGGGTCGTCGAGTTCCGACAGCGCCCGCGCGGTCTTTTCGCCCACGCCCGGGATCGACTCGAGCTCCATTGCTTCTCGACGGTCGTATCCAACCGGAGCGAGAAAAAGTTCCCGCCCGGGTTTCACGGCGGCGTGGTATCGTCCCGCATGCCGTCGACGCGTTCGGAAACGAAGTCGACCGGTCGGAGCGAGGAATCTCCGCCGACTGATGCGGAATCGTACTTTTATACGTGTCGGCGTCCCCGTCTCGAATATGCAACCGACGCGCGGGGCCGCCCGCACGGACTCGAGACGAGGGTGTCGACCGACGACCGTCCGGACCGCCACCGACGACCGCCGGGGGCGAACGCATGTATGAACGGCTCGACCTCGCGGTCGATCGCCTCGAGCTCCTGCGGACGTACGCCTACGGGCTCTGCATGGGGACGGCGGACGCCCTCCCGGGCGTCTCCGGCGGCACCGTCGCGCTCCTGCTGGGCTTCTACGGGCGGCTGATCGCGGCGGTCACGGCGCTGACGCCGGGCCGAATTATCACCGTTCTCAGCGGCTATCACCCCGATCGGCGGACGAACGCGCGCGAGGCGCTGCTCGAGCTCGACCTGCAGTTTCTGGTCCCGCTCGGCGTCGGGATGGTCACCGCCGTCGTCCTCATCGCCGATATCGTCTCCTCGCTGGCGTCCACCCATCCGCTCCCGATGTTCGGCTTCTTCACCGGACTGATCGCCGCCTCGGCGGTCACGCTCGGCCGCAGCCTCGAGTTCGCGTCCCGGACCCACGTCGCGGCGGCGATCGTCGGCGCCGGACTCGCGCTGCTGGTCGCCGCCGACCTAGTGGCGCTGCCCGGCAGCGGTCCGCTGGTCATCGTCGTCGCCGGCGCGCTCGCCGTCAGCGCGATGATCCTGCCGGGCGTCTCCGGCTCGCTCATCTTGATCCTGCTCGGCCAGTACGTCTTCCTCTCCTCGGAGTTGAGCGCGTTCGTCGGCGCGATCGGCGACGTCGTCCTCGACGGCGGATCGACGGCGGCCGCCGTCGGGCCGGGAACGACGGTGGTCCTGTTCGTCGTCGGCGGCGTCGTCGGCCTCGTCACGATCGCCCGCGTCGTCCGCGCCGCGCTCGAGCGGCGTCGGAACCTGACGCTCGTCTTCCTGGTGAGTCTCATCGCCGGCTCGGTTCCCGCCCCGCTGCACAACATCGGCGCGGCGCACCCGTGGACCGCCGAGACGATCGCCCTGACGGTCGCCTGGGCCGCGTTCGGCGCGGTCGCCCTGTTCGCGCTCGAGTACCTCGTCGGCGGGTTCGATCCGGAGTGATCGAGTCGAACGGTCAACGTCGGTGAGAGCGACGATATCGGCGACGCAACGGCCTCTCAGTCGCCGAAATCGGCGTCCTCGAAGTTCTCGTTGGCCAGTTCGTCGATCATATCCTCGATTTCGTCCCGCTTCTCGTCGTCCAAGTCTTCGACCGCGCCGACGCCGTGCCCGCCGCTTTTGGCCGTCTGCAGGGCGTGCTTGTTCAGGTTGCCGTCCGGATCGACCACGGGGAGTTTGAGATCGGTGAAGTTCTCCGGCGGGAAGTCCGACGCCGAGAGGATGAAGTGGTCGGCGACCTCGCCCAGGTCGTCGGTCTGGCGAGATTCGTCCGAATCTCGCTGACCATCCGAGCTTCGCTCGGAGATATCGAAATCCTCGAGTTGCGGTTCGTCCCACTCCTCGGTCGTCGTCCCCGAAAAGTCGGGTTCGTGCATCTCGTAGTCGGTCATACGCGATAATTGACGGGCGCGGACGATTGATTTCCACCCTGCGTATTCAACGAATTCGACGGCGGTCGCGGTAGCCGTCGGTACCGTTTTTCCGTTCGCAGTAGCTACTTGCTTCGCAAGACCGTGGAGGGCGATCGGATCTCCGCTAGTCGACGACGTCGACCGCCTCGCCAACCGTAATCGCCCCGCCGCGATCGGCCGGCGGCACGCTCGCGATGATCATCAGCGTATAGTAGTGGTCGAAGGCGTCCCGGTCGGCCCACTCGGGGAACGTCTCCTCGCGCTTCTCGACGAACCGCTGCTGGAACTTCTCGATCGGCTCGCCGGTGTCGGGGTCGCGCTGGGGAACGACGCAGCGGCCGCAGGGCGTGACGCCCTCGAGCCGAATCCCCTCGATCTCGAATGCGGGGGCTTCATCGCCGACGAACCGGTCCTCCCAGAACGCCGGCACGCCGGAAATCTCGATATTCGCGCGGATGCGACGGCGCGCGCCCTCGAGGGTCATTCCCTCTTCGTCGAACCAGGAGGCGACCTGCCGGACCGTGGCCGTGCTGACGACCGACGGGCCCATCTCGCGGCGGTCCACGTAGCCCAGCGACCGGTCGCGCTCGAGGGTCACGTCTTCGTCGAAGAAGTCGCCGAACCACGCCTCCGCCCGCTCCCGGTCGGCTTCGTCCGCGAGGGCGAACCGCCGTCGCTCGCCGTCGGGCGCTTCGAGGACGAGTTCGCGCGTCGCGGGATCGAAATCGGTCTCGAGGTCGTGAACGCGGTCGGTCCGCTTGCCGTTGATGACCTCGCCCCCGTCGTCGAACAGGGCAAACTCGCGGTCGTACTCGACGGTGCCACCCTCGAGGATCGACGCCGACTCGAGATCGATGCCGTCCAGCCCCTTCACGGGGTACACCCTGAGCCGCTCGAGTTGTGCCATTATTGATGAATAGTGGGGCGATCCACGTATAGATGTTCGTTCGAACGCCGTTCGATCGGCAACATACCGGGGGTTTGTAGGTGCGACCCCGAGGATTACCGACCGCGGTCGGGATCGGTACCGGCGATCGGAACCGTTCGAGCGGACAAAACCGCCCGACTGCGGGCGGTCGTCGCTTGCAGGGCGCACTACTATCCGGCCCATCCGGGTAGGAGCGTTCGATGAGTCACACAGACGACGCCGACGAGGTCAGATTGCTCGAGATCGGAGCCGTCACCGAGCTGTTCACGGACGCGACGTTCCCGGCGACCACCGACGAGGTGCTCGCGGAGTACGCCGACGTCGAGATCGAGTACCCGCACGAGTCAGACTCCCTGCGGACGGTCCTCGAGACCTCCGGTCACGAAACCTACGAGAGCCGGGACGACCTCGAGCTGGCGATTCTCAACGGCGTCAGGCGGGATGCCGTGGGCCGACCGCGGTACAGCGACCGCGGCGACAGTCCCCACGACACCGACGAGGACATGCGGATGCAGCAGTCGTTCTGACGGAGTTTCATCTTCACTCGCTCCTCGATTCACCGCTCCCCTACGCATGAGTACCACACAGACCCCACGCGACGCACTGACGGCCGAACTCGAGCGGCTCTACTACGTCGAGCGGAAGCTGCGCGACGAACTCGAGACGCTGTCGAGCGACGTCGCGATCGATACGCTGGACGACCTGCGCGAACTGGAGTGTCGCGAGCAACTGCAGTACGCCGTCGACAGACACCGCGAGCAGACCGATCGCCACGTCGAGCGCATCGAGCGGGCCTTCGACGCGCTCGGCGAGGAGCCCGACACCCGTCGCGTCCCGGAGCTCGACGGCCTGATCGCGGACAAGGAGAAGTTCAACAACGTCGTGCTGAACGACGGGCTCCGGCCGCTGTTCTACATCGAGACGGTGCTGAAACTCGAGGCGATCGAGTGTACGGCCTACGAGCGGACGATGGGGATAGCCGGCGCGCTCGAGGACGACGCCGGCGACGCGGTCGTCGACGCCCTCGAGAAGAACTACGACGACGAGTGCGATCTCCGGTCGGAAATCGACTCGCTGGCCGACGGCGAGGCCGTCGAGACGCTGCTCGCCGCGGGGTCGGCTACCGAACCCGTCGACCGAGACAGAGATCGGGCATCGCTGGATCGATCACTGTGATCGTGATCGTCGCGTCGCTCGCACTCTCGGCTGCACCGCCACCGCACAGTCGCACCCGCACCGCCGCGCAACACGCACCCCACCCAGTCCACTCATGAACGTCGAAACCCTCGAGGATCTGTTCGGATACCAGCTACAGCACGCGTACTACGTCGAACGCACCCACGTCGAACTGCTCGACGAAATGGCGACCGACGCGCCGAGCGACGACCTCGCCGATCGGTTCGCCACCCACCGCGAGGAGACCGCCCGTCAAGTCGAGCGCCTCGAGGACGTCTTCGCGGCGCTGGGCCGCCGACCCCACGCCAGTCGCGCGCGGTCGGCCGACGGCCTGGCCGATTCGCGGCACCTGCGCGACGACGCAGCGGGCGAGCCGACCGTCCCTGACGACCTCGAACTCGGCCTGCTGGCCGAACGGCTCGAGATTAGGTGCTACGAGACGCTGGTACGGCTGGCTGGCCGGCTCGCCTACGCCGACGACGTCGTCGAACCGCTCGAGACGAACCTCGCGGAGGAACGGGAGACGCTGCAGGCCCTGGAGGCACTCGAGGCGGAGCTCTCGATCGGCGAGGCGATGGCGCTCGAGGAGGCGTAGCGGCTCGCTCGCCGGCCCGGCGGAAACGGGTTCGAGCCGGACGTACCGCATCGAGCCGCACGGGCCGTCTCGCGCGCACCTGCAGGCCCGGCCACTTCGGTCGGGGGAGGTGAACGGACAGTGAACCGCAGCGGCGGGACCGAAACGACCCGGTCGGGTCGAGTCAGGTCCCGGAATCGAGCGGAAACCGACAGCGATGCAGCCGACATCGAAGACGGCGGCGCTTACGACCGAGACCGACACCGACACCGAGACTCCGATGATGAACACGCGCCTCGAGGCCGACTACTGGGTCGTCGATAGCGACGGCTATTTCGCGCCGGCGGGACCGCTCGCCGGCGTCGACGGGTGCACAGTCGAGAAACGCGAGCCCGCGTCGCTGGTCACGGTGACGACCCCGCTCAGCGAGTCGATCCCTGCGCTTCGGCAGTCGTTCGTCGATCGCCTCGAGGAAGCGTGTGCACGCGCTGCGAACACGGAGCGGCGGCTCGTCCCGCTGGCGACGCCGATCAACGGGACTCCGAGAGTCGATCAACCGGACGACGACCGCACTCGGCTGCGGCAGGTAATCGCCGACACCGAGGACGACGAGTCCGACGACGCGGTCAGCAGTAAATCAGGGCTCGACCGCGAGTCCGGACCGAGCGTCGATCGTCGCTACTGCGCCGGCGCCCGAGTCTGCGTCGAGCGACACGCCGTGACCGACCAGCTCAACGCCCTGCTCGCGCTGACGCCCGCGCTCGCGCTGGTCAACTCCTCGCCGTACGTCGGCGGCGAGCGCGTCGCCGCCGGCGCGCGGACCCACTGCCACCGGACGCGAGTCGACGGGGCTCGCGACGGCCGACCCTGCCGGTACGTCGACTCCGCGGCCGAATGGAACCGCCGCTTCGAGGCGTCCGCGGACGTCGGCTGGACGCCGGTCGCGCTCCGCGAGCGGGCCGATCCCCCGATGATCGAGTGGCGAGCGCCGGACGCGGCGCTGCCGAAACAGCTCCTCGGGCTGGCCGGGGACGTCGCGACGGTGATGGATCGGCTTCGCCGCGGCACCGTCCACATCGGGGGACGAGGGGAGCGAGCGGACCGGGGTGGGGGACGCGGTCGCCGCGGAACCGAACGCACCGACGCGGCGCCGCCGGGCCGCGTCACGAGCGACGGCCTCGCGCTTCCGCGCGCGACGACCGTCGCCGACCTCGTCGACGCGGCGACCTACGAGGGCCTCGAGTCGACCCCGCTCGCCGTCTACCTCGAGCGGATGGGGTTCGCCGTCGACGACTACCACCCGATCTCCGCGCGGATCGACGGCCGCCGGTACGTGAGCCGGGCCGACGCGCGGGAGCTCCGCCTCGAGTACGCGGGGTTGCTCGAGGCTGACGTCGCCGAACTCGCGTGCACACTCGAGTGAGGGGGTCACGGGGCGCGAGACCGGAGAGGGAGAGACGGAGAGCGAAGGGAGGCTCACTCGTCGTCGGCCGATCCGTCGTTTCGACCGAGTGCCGCGGCGACGACCGCGGCCGCGAGGCCGAGGAGGAGCGCGAGCGGCCGGCGGTGCGTGCTCGCCCACAGCTGGACGCTCCGATCGCGCGCCCGCTCGTCGAACGGGCCGCGAGCGCCGAAGTCGCCGGCCACCGGCTCGTGGAGGTTGTTCGGTCGGTCCGAATCGGCCGGCTCGTTGGTCAGCTGGGAGTCGTAGCCGCCACTGGCGAGCATGTTGTCGAGTCGCCGCGGGATCAGGCGGTCGCCGAGGATGGCCTTCACCGTCGACCGACCGACCCACAGCTCGTCCTTCCCGCGGTCGACGGTCCAGACGATCGCTCGAGCGGCGACCTCGGGCTGGTAGATCGGCGGCACTGGCTGCGGCTGTCGCGGCATCCGGCTTTTCGTCCACTCGAACTGCGGGGTGTTCATCGCGGGCATCTGCACCATCGACAGCTGGACGTCGCAGTCGTCGTGGATGAGCTCCGTCCGAACGGACTCGGTGTACCCCTGAATGGCGTGTTTCGCGCCGCAGTAGGCCGACTGGAGTGGGATGCCCCGGTACGCAAGCGCCGAGCCGACCTGGACGATCGTCCCCTCGTCGCGGGGCCGCATCCGCTCGAGCGCGGCCTGCGTGCCGTGGACGTAGCCGAGGTAGGTGACCTCGGTGACGCGGCGGTAGTCGTCGGCGGTCATCTCGGCGGCGGGCGAGAACACCGACACCATCGCGTTGTTCACCCAGACGTCTATCGGGCCGAAGGCGTCCTCGACGGTCTCGGCCGCGGCCTCGACCGCGTCGGGGTCGGAAACGTTGGTCGGGACGGCGATCGCCTCGCCACCGGCGTCCTCGACGTCTGCGCGCGCCCCCTCGAGGCCGTCCTCGCCGCGCGCGAGGAGGCCGAGCTTCGCGCCGCGTTCGGCGAACGCGCGAGCGGTGGCTCGCCCGACGCCGGCCGATGCACCGGTGACGACGACGACGTTCGAATTGTCGGAATCAGACATGTGCGTATCAGCTGCTGAGCGGGTTCAGTCGATCGATCGTCTCGAGGGTGGCGTAGCGCTCCCAGCCGCCGTAGCGGTCCGTGATCGGTCCCCGGGGAACGCTGAGGATTGCGACGAGCAGGCCGGCGACGGCGGCGTTGATCGCGGCGATCGTCGGAACGCCCGCGAGCAGCCACGGCGCCGCGATCAGCCACCCGGCCAACGGGACGTTGAGAAACCGGACCGCGCGAGCCGGTTCGCCGGTCGCGATCACCGTAAACGAGACGATCAGCGCGCCGGCGAGGTGGCTGCTGTCGGCCATGAGTCCCGTCGTCCCGAAGACGGTCGGCGAGAGCATGAGCCAGGCGCCCAGCGCCATCGCTCCGAGCAACGTCCACGGAATCGAGACGCCCCAGAACGGCTCGCTCACGGGGGAGTCGCCGATCGGGCGCGTCGACGTCTCGTCGACGCCCGCCTCCTCCTCGGGGATCGTCCCGCCCATCCAGAAGGCGGTCCAGAGGCTGTCGCCCCGGCGCATCAGGCGGACGACGTACTGACCCATCGCGACCACCTCGTCGACCGTCAGGGCGATCATCCAGAGCATGCCGAACGCCGACAGGAGACAGAGCGTACACCACGTCCCGACCATGATCGGCTGCATGATGACCAGCAGCACCTGGACGAAGCCGAGCGGAATCACGACGACGCCGAAGAAGGCGACCATCCACGGCATCGTTCGCCACCGCCGCCGGTCGCCCATGAAGCCCATCAGGGCCTCGATCGAGTAGGCCACTGCGCCGAGGCCGGCGTCCGAGACCGGAAACGCCTCCGATATCCTCGAGGTGAGGATCTGCTCGGTACCGGATCCGTAGATCGGATCCCAGACGCTCTCGATGTACCCCAGTTGAAAGGCGGCCATGTACCACGAGGCGAAGAAGCCGAAGACGCCGAGCGCGATCAGCGGCGCGCGCTGGGCGCCCGTCGAAGGGTTGTACGACCACCCGGGCGGGACGGTCGGCCCGTCCATCTCCGAGCGCATCACGATGAGGACCGAGAACGTGATCACCATGGTCCCTACGAGCCCGCTGTTGGCGTAGGCCGCGGCCGTCGGCGCCGAGAACGCGATCGGCGCGAACACCAGCCAGAGGCCGACGAAGCCGTTGGCGTAGTTGGCGTACCCGTTCTCGTAGTAGATCGTGGCGCCGGCGAGCGCGATCAGGACGAGACCGCTGACGACGCTGTTCCAGAACACCGGCGCGCTCTCGTAGCCGAACGCCGGCGCGGTCGCGACCAGCCAGGCGCCCAGCGAGATGACGGCGTACTGGACCCAGGTTTCCTTCGTCGGATGGGCGAGCATCATGTCGCCGGGACGCATCGAGTCGTCGCCGTCGCCGTTCCCGTCGTCCCCGTCGTCCCCGTCGTCACCGCCGCTCCCGTTGCCACCGCCGCCATCACTGCCGTCGCCACCGCTCCCGCCCGCGCCATCCGCACCGCCCGCACCGCTCCCGTCACCGCCGTCGGGTCGCGAGCGCCGCTTCCGCGCATCGGTCGTCACGGCCGTCGGTTCCGTCGGTTCGTCGGTCGAGTCGTGGTGGTTGTCGTGCATGCTCTCTTACTCGTTGTCGTTCGATCGTCCCACGATCGTCGTGCTCGAGTCGACGTCGCGGGCCCCGTCGGTGCCGAGCGGCGCCGGCGACGGATCGCTCGAGCCGGTCGCGTCGGTCAGATAGAGCGCGCCGTTGAGCAGGCCGATGTGGCTGTACGCCTGCGGATAGTTGCCCCGCTGCTCGCCGTCGTCGGGGTCGACCGCCTCGCCCAGCAACCCGAGCGGGCTGGCGTACTCGAGGATCGACTCGAAGCGCTCGCGGGCCTCGTCGGTCCGGCCCGCGAGCGCGAGCGCGGTGACCAGCCAGAACGCGCTGACGACGAACGGGTTGTCGACGCCCGGGAGACCGTCGTCGCCCTCGTAGCGCCGGACGAGCCCGTCGTCGGTCGCCAGCCGGTCGATCGTCGCGTCGATCGTCCGCCGAACGCGGTCGTCGTCCGGCGGGAGGAAGCCGACCACCGGAACGAGCAGGTTCGCCGCGTCGAGCGTGTCCGCGTCGCCGAACGACTGCACGAACGAATTCGTCTCCTCGCTGACCCCGCGCTCGAGGATCGCCGCCCGGACGTCGTCGCGGGCCGTCCGCCAGCGCTCGAGCGGTGCGTCGACGCCGTCGGCCGCCTCGGCGAGTTCGATCCCGCGGTCGAGCGCCGTCCAGCACATGACCTTCGAGTAGACGAAGTGCTCGGGGTCGGTCCGCACCTCCCAGATGCCGGCGTCGGGCTCGTCCCACCCCTCGACGACGTAGTCGACGAGGTCGCGCACCACCGGCCAGTCGTCGGACCGCATCGGCTCGCCGTAGCGGACGCTCTCGTAGAGCGCGAGCACCAGTTCGCCGTAGACGTCGAGCTGGTGCTGGTCGCGGGCCGCGTTGCCGACGCGGACGGGCGCGGAGCCGCGGTAGCCCTCGAGGTGGTCGAGGACGCGTTCCTCGAAGTCGCTCCCGCCGTGGAGGCTGTAGACCGGCGGCATCTCCGCCGGATCGTGCCGGCTGCAGTGGTCGAGACACAGTTCGAAGTAGGAGCGGGCCTCCTCGAGGTGGTCCAGTTCGGAGAGCGCCCGAACCGTGAAGGCCGCGTCGCGGATCCAATTGTACCGGTAGTCCCAGTTGCGGACGCCGCCGATATCCTCGGGGAGCGAGGTCGTCGGCGCCGCACACACCGCGCCCGTCTCGCGGTGGATGAGGAGCTTGAGGACGAGCGACGAGCGGACGGCCAGATCGTGCCACGGCCCCGCCACGGGGCAGTCGCCGCCGTCGCAGTCGTGGGTCCACGACCGCCAGTAGTCGACGGTCTCAGCGAGCGTCTCCCGGTGGCGCGACGGCTCGAGCGGGATCGCCTCGCCGTAGCCCAGGACGAACCAGCGCGTCTCGCCGGGCTCGAGGGTGGCCGTCGCGGTCGCTGCAGTTCCGGTTTTAGTGCCGTCGTCGGGTTCGATTCCGTCTTCGTCACTGCCGACATCGCCCGCGTCGCCGCTCGTCACCTCGAGCGCCAGGTCGCTCGAGAGGACGGCCCGTTCGTCGTCGCCGGTTGCGACGACGCCGTCGGCGGTCGGTTCGATCCGGGGCACGTCGCGGGCGTAGTCGAACCGCGGCTCGAATGTCGCAGAGACCTCGAGCGGCCCCTCTTCGCAGTCGAGCTTCCGGTAGATTGCCGGCGGCCGGTCGGCCGACTCGCCGGCCTCGGCGACGGGAACGAAGTCCGTCAGCGTCGCCGCGCCGCCGGCGGTCCGAAACGTCGTCTCGAGCACGTTCGTCCGGTCGCGGTACCGCTGGACGGACTCGAACGACGCCGTCGGGCGAACGGCGAAGCGGCCGCCGCGGTCGGCGTCGAGCACAGCGGCGAATACGCTCGACGACTCGACGTGCGGGGCCGGCCACCAGTCGATCGAGCCGTCGGCGCCGCTCAGTGCGACGGTGTTTCCGTCGCCGATCGCGCCGTACTCCTCGAGTGGGGTGTATTCCATCAGATGGTGTGTGGTCGCGGTGTGCGGTACGTTGCGGTATGCGGCGATCGCTATTCGGCGGTCGTGCGGACGGACGGGGGGCGGTCGGCGGCGGCCGCGACGTAGGCGTTGTAGCCGCCGAAGCTCGCGATCACGGTCCCGACGGCGACGTCGTTCCACAGCGCCGGTTGCGCGCGGCCGAGCCCGAGGACGAACGGCGCGACGACGAGCCAGCCGCCGAGGACCGCGACGAGGCACGCGCCGACCGCGCTCGGGGATCGCCGGTCGCGGACGTCGACGTAGTTGTACCCGGCGAGGACGGCGACCGCGGCGCCGACCAGGACGTCGTTCCAGCGGGCGATCCCCGACGGGGCGAGGACGGCCGCGGCGACGATCAGCCAGCAGCCGAGCAGACAGTTGCCGGCGGCGGCGAGCCTCGTCGTCGCGTCCATCCGTCGGTCGCGATCAGGCCGACGCCATGTTTCGACAGGTCTCCGCGCAGTCGCGGAGGACGTCCGCGCAGACCTGACAGTGCTCGGCGTCGTGTTGCTCGCACTCGTCGGCACACTCCTCGCAGGCGTCGGCGGTGATCGCGGCGACGTCCGAGCTGTAGCCCGAGTTGCGGGCCATGAACCGCGCGTGCAGCGACACGAGATCGGCGACGTCTCGGCAGAGCCGGAGACACTCGGCCATCTCCTCGCCCTCGTCGGCACACTCGTCCGCGCACCACTCGCAGGCCTGGGCGCACTCGAGGCAGCTGTCGATACACTCCTGCATCTCCTCGTCCTCGCTGACGTGATCGATCTGAGTCAGAGCCATTGCGTTCGAGCCGTCGGCGACGACCGGCTTTGTTATCCACACCCCACGCCGATCCGGCCGAACGGTGAGGCGCGCGACTCGCCGCAACCGTCGCGGTGCGGCCGATCGGTGAGGGGCGGTTTACGAGGGATTACTCCCCGTCGCGGCGCGGCGGTCGATCGCGTCGCCCGCACCAGCGAGGAGTTGGTCAGACCTCGCGACCCCGCGCCGTATGGCGGATCTGAGGGATCATCACCGCGCGGTTGAAATCCCATGCCGCGCCTTAACGATCGCCGGCCGCGTTATGCCACCCGTGGGCCACACTGCCGTTCACCTCCTCGGCGTCCCGGTCGCGATCGTCGCCAGCACCGGAGCCGGCGTGTTCGCGCTGCTCTCGTGGGGCATCTTCCGGAACTCCCCCTTCGGAACGGCGATCGCCCTCCTCTCGCTCGGGATGGTGACGCTGACGATCTACCACACGATGGTGCTCGTGACCGGCCCGGAAACCCTCGCGTTGCACGTGCTCCGGAGCGCGGCGAACACGATCGTCGCGATCGTCCTCGGCCTGTTGATACTTCGCCACCGACAACTCTATCGGCGGCGGTCCGGAGGTGACCCCCCGTGGACGGACTGACCCCCTTCGCCGGCTACAACCTCGCGATCGGCATCGTCGTCGCCCTCGAACTCCTGTACTTCCTCTCGCTCGAGGCGTCCGTCGCGGCCTACCGCCGGTTCGTGCTCGTCACCGTCGCGGGGGTAACCTTGGCCGTGATCGCCGGGCCGATCGCCGAACTGGTCGCGCCGGCGCTGGTCCACTGGGTCCACGCGATCGCCGCGTTGCTCGTCGTCTTCGGGCTCTACGATCCCGTGACGAACGACACCCGGACGACCGAATGGGCGCGGGTGCTGTTGAGCGAGCCGTCCCGGGTCCGGCGCCCGGCCGAGTGGATGACGCCGATGGACGACGAGATACTCGCCGCGTTCCACGACACCGGGCTCGCTCTCACGCCGTCAGTCGTGGCCTTCAACACCGGCTTCAGCCGAAAGGAAGTGAACCGACGGCTGATCGAACTCGAGGCGCACGGGTTCGTCGACAAGGTAGAACGCGGAAAGTATCGCCTGGCGCGACGGGGCGAGCGATACCTTCGAGGACAGTTTCGCACCGGTTCGGCGACGGACGACGAGGGTGAGGACGACAGCGGCATTCGCGGGTGAGGACGACAGCGGCGTTCGCGGGTGAGGACGACAGCGGCGTTCGCGGGTGAGGACGACAGCGGCGTTCGCGGGTGAGAACGGTCGCGGCGGTAGTCGCGGCTGTGCTCCCGTTCGCGTCAGTTCCCGTCGTCGTACTCGTACTCCGTCTCCGGATCCGCGGCGCCCTCCGTGCGGGAGCCGACCCAGGCGCCGAGCGAGAGCCCGTAGACGAGGTGGCCCGCGTGAAACAGCGCGAGTTCGTCCGCCTCGAGTTGGATGCCGAGCAGCTCCTTCAGCACGAGCTGCGATCCCAACGCCGACAGCACCATCCCGTAGATCGGGCCCCAGATGAGGCCGCGCTGCTCGGGTTCGATCGCCTGTTCGGCGTCCTGGAGTTCGAACAGGGCGCCGAACATCGCACCGCCCTGAATCCCGTACGCGAGGTGCAGGGCGAGGCCGGCGACCGGGTGCTCGTCGGGGTCGTCGTCGCGGGCGACGTACTGCGACCAGAAGTTCGCCGACGGCGGCAGCGACCGCATGATCGGCAGCCGGAAGGCCGTCATGATCAGCGTCGCTACGACGCCGGCCTGGACGCCGCGGACGACCGCGCCGGCGACGTTTTTGTCCGCGGTACGCGAACGCTCGTCCGCGTCGGGGCGGATTCGATTCTCGGGCTCGGGCCCGGAGCCGGCGGACGGCCGCAACTGACGCAGGCGATCGGATACTGACATCGGGTGAAACGGTACTGCGAGCAGCGTCTTAACGCTCCGGCGCGCTCGTGACGGCCTCGGAGCGGCGGATCGGGACGCCACGCGGTATCAAACTACTTGGTGGTCGCCCGCAACGACGGAGATATGACGGACGCACTACTGATCGGCGAGAACACGTTTCCGTTCCACAAGATCGACGAGAAGGGACCGGAACTGGTCGACGCGGTCGGCGACGCCGCCGACGTGACGACCACGACGGACCGCGACGAGCTCGCCGCGCTCCCCCACTCGGCGTACGACCTCCTGATCGACTATCTCACCGATAGCACGCTCACCGACGACCAGCAGGAGGGCCTGCTCGAGTTCGTCCGGAACGGTGGCGGCTACCTCGGCGTCCACTGCGCCGCCGACCTGCAGAGCACGCCGCCGTCGGATCCCGACGCCAACGAGGTGCTCGAGAAGCGCGACGAACCGATTCCCGAGCTTCGGTCGCTGGTCGGCGGCCACTTCCTCGACCACCCCGAACAGGCCGAGTTCGGCGTCGATATCGTCGCCGACCATCCCGTGACGGCCGGCGTCGAGGACTTCAGCGTCCACGACGAGCCCTATCAGGTAGACGCCGACGAGGGCGCGGACAGCGACCTGACGATCCTCGCGCGGATGGACCACCCGGATCCCGACTTCGAGGACTATCCCATCGCCTGGGTCCGGACGGAGGGCGACGGTCGCGTCTGCTACATCTCGATCGGCCACACGGACGAGGCGCTGCGAAGCGACGGCTTCCGGGGACTCCTGCGGAACGCGATCTCGTGGACGACCGCGTGAGCGCGACCGCAGATCGCGCTCGAGACTGAACCACTCGAGCGGGCCCGCCGTAAACCGAACCGCGGGCCGCGAGCGGATCGGGCGGTTATTTACGCCCCTTCGCGAAACGTCGTACCATGGATTTCGGCGTACTGAGTACTGCTGGCATCGCACGGAAGGCCTTTCTTCCGGGAATCGAACCGACCGAACACGAGGTCACGGCCGTCGCGTCTCGAGACCTCGAGCGGGCCGAGGCGTTCGCCGACGAGTTCGGGATCGACGACTGCTACGAGGGCTACGAGGCGCTCATCGAGGAGTCCGACGTCGACGCGGTGTACATCCCGCTGCCGAACGAGTTCCACGCCGAGTGGACGAAGAAGACGGCCGACGCCGGCATCGACGTGCTCTGCGAGAAGCCCCTGACCGTCGACGCGGCGGAGGCCCGCGAGGTCGTCGCCCACTGCGAGGAGCGGGGCGTGACGCTGATGGAGGGCTTCATGTACCTCTACCATCCCCGAACCGAGCGCGCGCTCGAGCTCGCCAGCGAGGAACTCGAGGACGTCCGCTCCGTGACGGCGTCGTTCAAGTTCCCGCTGTTCGGCAGCCCCGACGACATCCGCCTCTCGCCAGACCTGCACGGCGGCAGCCTGATGGACGTCGGTTGCTACCCGGTCTCGCTGGTCCGACAGGTCCTCGGCGAGCCCGACAGCGTCTACACCTACACGAACGACTCCCGCGGCAGCGGCGTCGACACGGAACTGGCCGGTATCCTCGAGTACCACGACGCCTCCGCCCGGATCGCCTCCGGCTTCGACACGCAGGACGTCCAGCGCTACCGCATCGAGGCCGCCAACGGCTGGATCGAGGTCGAGGGCGCCTTCAACCCCTCGAGCGATACCTACGAACTCGAGTATGAGATCGACGGGCGCCACGCGGTCGAGACGTTCGACCCGGTCGATCAGTACCGCCTCGAGATCGAGCACTTCGCCGACTGCGCCGAGAACGACCGGCAGCCCCGCACCGACGGGAACGAGGCGATCGCCAACATGGCGGTCATCGACGCGCTCTACGAGAGCGCCGAGACGGATCGCGCCGTCGACGTCGACGACGTCTGAGCCAGCGGCCTACGAGAGTCGTCGGGACTGACGCCGACGACAACGCGCTTTTGCCCGTCCGGTACGAACGGGGGGCTATGACAACGGTCGAGGACGAGGGCGAGAGCGAGGACGAGGTCGCGGCGAAACTCGAGGCCGCGCGCGCCGACCTCGCCGCCCGCGACGGGGTGCTCGTCGCCTTCTCCGGCGGGGTCGACTCGAGCGCGGTGGCCGCGATCGCCCGCGACGCCCTCGGCGACGACGCGATCGCCTGCACCGCGAAAAGCGAGACGCTCCCCGAGGCCGAACTCGAGGACGCAAAGCGGGTCGCCGACGAGATCGGCATCCGCCACGAGATCGTCTCCTTCTCCGAACTCGAGAGCGACGACTTCGTCGAAAACGACGACGACCGCTGCTACCACTGCCGGACGATGCGACTCGGCGAGATGCTCGAGACCGCTCGCGAGCACGGCGTCGAGACGGTCTGCGACGGGACCAACGCGGACGATCCCGGCGCCGGCCACCGGCCCGGACTGCAGGCCGTCGAGGAACTCGACGTCCACTCGCCGCTTTTGGCTCACGGCATCACGAAAGACGAGGTCCGGGCGATCGCCGCACACTACGACCTCTCGGTCGCCGACAAGCCCTCCATGGCCTGCCTCTCCTCGCGGATTCCGACCGGCCTCGAGGTCACCGAAGAGCGCCTGACGCGGGTCGAGCAGGCCGAAGCCCTGCTGCGCCAGTGGGGGTTCGACCAGTTCCGCGTCCGCGATCACGACGGCCTGGCCCGCATCGAGGTCGCGCCCGACGAACTCGAGCGGGCGCTGACCATGGAGTTCGCCGAGACCGTCCGCGAGGAACTGTCGCGGATCGGCTTCGACCACGTCACGCTGGACCTGCACGGCTACCGGACCGGCAGCGTCAGTCCCGAGAACACGGAGACCGACGAGCCGGTCGTCGAGGACGTCTTCGCGGCGGAATCCGAAACCGACGATTGACGATCGCGGGCAGATCGTACCAGTTCGCTACTGATCGAAGACTCGATCCCAGAACTGGTGTCGAAACCGATCCTGAATCCAATGTCAGTTGTCGCATTGTCCACTACAGACCCAACCTAATAGACGCACGGTCAGAATATAATCGCATTATCGGCGGTAGATTCGTCGGTAGTGTAGTTTCTGAACTAACGTCCGGGAATATTGCGCAATGCGATACGAACGTAGCACTCCGCTTGGTATCACTGATCGATGGACGCCGACGTGCCGCCCGCGTGGAACACGGAAGAGAGTCGGTCGTACACGCCAGCCGACACCGACCGAGAGATGCAGTACCGAACCTACCGCCACGAATCGGGCGACCTCCGACTGAAGGTCGCACCGGCGTCGCTGGACGGCGAAGACCACCCCGGCTACACGCTGACGGCGACCTCCTACCCCGGACTCGACTTCTCCGAGACGATCCGCGTCAGAACCGTGCTAACCTTCGAGCGGTGCAACCGGATCGCCCGCCAGTTCATGGACCTGTTCTCCGCCAACTACGACGGCCCCGGCTCGCTCGAGGACGCCGTCGACTACGCCTACGAGCGAACGCGAGAACACCGGTGACTCGAAACCGATGGTCGCCGTTGTGAGCAGTGAGAATCACCATCGACTGACAGTCAATATATCGTTCCGTTTACAATACCGACGAGCTTTTTACTCGTATCCGAGTAAGGAGTTTTGATGATGTGGCAAGACCTCGTCTTCCTCGCCGGCAGCGCTCTCTCGATCGTCTTCCTCGCGCCCACCGTCCGCGATGCGACCGCCAAGGTCCCGCTGGGCTCGAGCGTCCCGTCGATGACCATCGGCGCGATCTACGCCTGCACCTACGCGACGATGGGCATGACCTTCTCCGCGGCCGGCTCGCTCGGCGTCGCGACGATGTGGTCGCTGATCGTCAGCTACCGCGCTCCCGTCGACCGGACCGGGCCGACCAATGCGCTGTACTTCGCTCGGAACACGCTCGTACGCGGCTACCGGACGGCGACGTCGCTCTACGGAACCGAGCAGCAGTCCCACGCGAACCACGAGCCCTCCGGCGACTGAACGCTCGGGTAGACGCAGCGGTCCCCCTAATTTTGATTTTCGCGACTGCAAGAACGACGGCCGACAGACTGGTTGTTACGCAAACAGAGAACCAAGCAATCTCGTTGAAAACCTCAATCGGTGATAATTCTCGGCGGTCGTGCTGAGTACAGAGCGCGAATGTCGCACGAGACCCAACATGATTTGCGAAGGTGGTGATCGCTCAGTACAGATTAGACAGGTATCGTTGACCGTTTGGAGTGGTCGAATTCAATACCGGTATAAAGGTATGGTGTGCGCAACACTGCTCTACAATCGGCTCGAGCCCCTTCCATAGAGTGGCGGTCATCAACCGCTTCACTAGCCCAACCACGAAACGGTTCGATGACCGCCGGTTCTTCATCGCTACCAGTGCGTTCAGTACTGTCTCTAAATTGCGCATTGATAGCGAAGATATTTCCAATCCGTCTCAGAGCGAGTGGGGTGTTCAGTATGCAGGTCTACTGAGCGGATGGTTCGTCGGTTTCGGCGCGAAACAAAGGAAGGTGGTGTGCTGAACTCATCCTCTATATTCAGCACGCGATTCGTATCACGTTCTGAGGATTTCAACGGGCCAAATAGACGGTCTCGTGCGCTTGTCCCTGCTCGAGACGGAAACCACTGACAGCGATCGAACCGACAGTCTCGAGCGGTGACGACGCGGAAAGCGGCGTTTGGAGTTCGGATCCGCGAGCGCGTCGCCTCGTCAGTCGTCAGACGGCGCGGCCGATTCCTCGAGGGCCGCGGCCGCCGACGGACTGTCGGCGAAGGGGTACCACGACTGCTTGGCGTCGTCCATGTACGGCGCCTCGAAGTCCGTCTCCTCGGGTTCGCAGAACTCGATGAGCTGCTCCTGGCCCGTCGCCTCGACCCACTGACGGAACGTCTGACCCTCCTTGCGGTGGGCCGCGTAGGCCTCGAGCAGGTTGCGGATCGCGCCGGGCGCCTCGTCGGCCGGGATGCGCTGCTGGATCCAGTCGACGAAGGAGGGCTCCTCGCCGACGCCGCCGCCGACGCCGATGTCGAAGGCCTCGACCATCTCGCCGTCCTTGCGAGCGCGCATCCCCTGCAGGCCGATGTCGGCGGTCATCGCCTGGCCGCAGTCGGCCGTACAGCCGGAGTAGTGCATCTTGATCTTCCCGACGTCGTCGGGGAGGTCGACGTTCTTGTTGAGCCAGCGCAGCATGCGGGCCATCCGCGCTTTCGTCTCGGTCAGCGCGATCGAACAGAACTCCGTGCCGGTACAGGCCATCGCGCCGCGCTCGAACGCGCTGGGTTCGGGCGGGTACTCCTCGAGGATCGGCTCCGCGAGCAGGTCGTCGACCTCTTCGTGAGGGACGTCGACGATAACGGGGTTCTGGCGACGGGTCAGCCGGATCTCGCCGGAACCGTACTCGTCGGCCAGATCAGCCAGTTCGATGGCGTCCTCGGCCGGCAGGCGGCCGATGGGGACGCTCAGGCCGACGTACTTCATGCCGTCTCCCTTCTGGTCGCCGACGCCGACGTGGTCGTGGGGCCCCTCGTCGCGGGGTCGACCGGCGTTGTAGGTGTACTCGCCGCGGAAGTCCTCGCCCGCAGTGTGCAGTTCGAAGTCGACGTACTCCTCCTCGAGCGTCTCGCGGATCTTTTCCATTCCCCAGTCGTCGGCGAAGAACCGCGCGCGGTTCTTCGAGCGGTTCTGGCGGTTGCCGTAATCGTGGTAGAGTTCGACGAAGCCGCGGCCGACCTCGTAGGCGTTCTCCGGGCGGACGAAGACGTCAAGCGGCGTCGCGGCGCGGGGCTGGCGGCCGCCGAGGCCGCCGCCGATGCGGACGTTGAAGCCGCGGACCTCCTCGCCGTCGATCTCCTTGGTCGCCGGCTCGAACCCGATGTCGTTGATCGAGTCCTGCGCGCAGCCGACCCGGCAGCCCGAGACGCTGATGTTGAACTTCCGGGGCATGTTCGCGAGGGCGTCGTCCCCGCGCAGTTCCTCCTCGAAGCGCTCGAGCAGCGGGCCGGACTCGACGAACTCCTCGGCCTTCCCGTGGAGCGGACAGCCCGAGATGTTGCGCATCGTGTCGCCGCCGGCCGAACGGGAGTGGACGCCGACAGCCTCGAGTTTCTCCCAGATTTCGGGGATGTCCTCGAGTTTGAGCCAGTGCAGTTGGATCGACTGGCGCGTCGTGAGGTCGATCCAGCCGTTGCCGAACTCGGGGTTTTCGACGGGGCCCTTCGCGTAGTCGCGGGCGACTTCGCCGATGCGGCGTAGCTGGCCCGGCTCTAAGATGCCGCTGGCGTTGGTCAGCCGCATCATGAAGTACTCCTCTTGGCCGGAGCGCTGCTGGAAGACCCCCCAGAACTTGAACCGGGTGGTCCACTTGTCGACCTCGTCGTCCGGGATAGCCTCGAAGCCGCCGTTTTCGGCGAACTCCTCGATGTGTTCCCGGACCTCGTCGCCGTAGCAGTCCTCCTTCTGTTCCTCTTTCTTATGCACCATCGGCGACCACCTCATCGTCGAACGAACGATTCGACGTAGATCCGCGGATTTTCACTCCAAACATTTCGGAATTCACGTTTCTACATCATGCACCTAAACCATATAACACTAATCGTTGACAAATACCGAAAATAGGGCGCGTTTTAGGATCAGACGTGAGATGTACAATCAGATATGATCTGTATAAGGACGTTTTCTACCAGCCGACCCCCGGTCCGGTCGACGGAGTCACAGCACGGCTCGAGGCGTTCAAACAGCCGATAACCGGCCAATCACCGCGCCGGACGATCGCTCAACGCCGGAACGTCCATTCGGGACCGAAACGGCTGCGAGAAACCGACACCACCGATCTAGCAGTGACCGAACGGGCAGAACGGAAAGAAAAATCCCGCGATCGGTCGGAAAGAAACGACGCGAAACGGCCGGATCGGGGCCGCGCCGAGCCCCTCAATCGTCGGCCGGAACCCCCGCCTCCGCCGTCGAGACGGGCTTGATTCGATAGAGGTGGCTCGAGAGCCCGAGCGCGACGAGGCCGAGTACGAGGTAGACGACGAAGCCGGCCGCGTACCCGGAGACGCCGCGGAGGTCGACGAACAGGCCGAGCAGCGGCGGCACGACGAACCCGCCGAAGGCGCCGATGCCGCCGACGAGTCCGGAGGCGCCGCCGACGGCGTCGGGGACGTACTTCGGGACGAGCTGGAAGACGGCCGCGCTGGCGACGCCCATTCCGGCGCCGAGCAGCATCGTCGCGGCCAGCGCAAGGACGAAGTCGTGTGCGACGATCAGGATCGCGGCGCCGACGGCGATCGTGGCGAAGCTCGCGATCGCGGTTCCCTCGCCGCCGATCCGATCGCTGAGCGCGCCGCCGCCGATGCGGACGGCCGCCGACAGCAGCGTAAAGCCGAGGGCCGTCAGGAGGCCGGCGGTCCGCGACTCGAGGCCGTGGAAAGACTGCCAGTAGGAGGGCAGCCAGGTCGTGAGCGCGAGGAAGCCGCCGAACGAGACGAAAAACAGCGCGACGAGCGACCACGTGCGCGGAATCCGCGCCGCCTCGCGGATCGATCCCAGCGCGTCGCCGCCGGGGAACAACTCCTGGCCCCGCGCTTCGGCGCGGCGCCTGGCCTCGCCGTCCTCGAGCCCGCGCTTGCTGAACTGGAAGTACGGCGCGTCGACGGCGTACCGCGCGTAGACAGCCGTGCCGACGACGAGGAAGCAAAACCAGACGGCGTAGGTGGTCGTCAACCCGACGGCGGCGAGCGCAGTTGGAACGAGGATCGTGAAAATCGCCGGCGAGGTGTTGCCGAGGCCGCCGAAGGCCGCGAGGACCGTTCCCTGCTTCGCCGAGGGATACCAGTACGACGTCTGGGCGGTGCCGACCGAGAACGTCGCGATGCCACAGCCCGACAGCGAGCCGAGCAGGAAGACGAGCGGGTAGTGGGCCATCGTCAGCCCGTCGGCGCCGGCCGTCGCCAGCAGGACGAGCAGCCCGCCCATGCCGACGATCGACAGCCCCAGCAGGACGAGGAAGGGCTTCTTCGCGCCCGTCTTCTCGACCCACGCGCCGAAGGGAATCCGGAGCAGCGAGCCCGTCAGTTGGGGCGCGGCGACCAGCAGGCCGAGCAACAGGCCGGACAGTCCCATCGCGCCCTCGAACTCGGCGGCGACGGGCCCGAAGAGAACGACGCCGGCGAACCCGACGAAGAAGCCGAAGGTTGCGGATGCGACGCCCCGGCGCGGACCGCCGCGAACCTCGAGGGTGGCCCGGCCGTCGACCTCATCCTGTGGGTCACCCGTAGCTACGCGCCCGTCCTCGGACTCGGGTTCGCTCATCGAGACTCACCGATCACGGTTACGCGCTCACTTCGGCGACCGCGCTTGCGTCCCGGTCGCGCGGCGGCACGAGGCGCACCGCGCACTGCTTGAAGTTGGGCTCCTTCGAGCGCGGGTCGACGTCGGGTAGCGTGAGGTCGTTGACCGCCGGGTGGTGGATCGGCAGCCAGACCACGCCGTCCGGGATCGACTCGTCGGTCTCGACGCGGACGGTGACCGAGGCGCGACGGGAGACGACGCGGCCGTATTGGGCGTCGTCGTCATCCTGAACCGCAGCGTCGACGCGCTCGCCGCCCTCGAGTTCGTCGGCCAGCGCGACGGCAGTCGCGGGGCTGACGCGGGCGACCGGCGGTTCGTCCTCTCGAGTACGGACACCGGTGTTGTACGCATCCGGTCGCCGTCCAGTCGTCAGCGTGAGCGGGTAGGCTTCGTCGGTCGACTCGGGGAGCGGACGCGCCCGTCCGCTCGAGAACTGCGCTCGACCGGAGTCGGTGGGGAACGACCACGACTCGTCGGCGTCGGCCGCATCGTCGTCCCCATTCGCGTCGGGACCGTCGTAGTAGCGGTACCCCGCCGAAACGTCGGATGCGGGTGCGGGCCAGCGAACTGCCGCTTCCTCCTCGAGCCGATCGTAGCTGATCCCCGAGAGGTCGGCGGGCGTCCCCGCGGTCAGGGCGGCGAGTTCGTCGAAGACCGCGGCGGGCTCGAGCGGCGTGTCGAACAGCTCGGGCACGACGCGGTCGCCGATCGCGCCGATGAGCTCGAGGTCGGTCTTGATCCCCGAGGGCGTCTCCGTCGCGGCGCGGACGCGGGAGACGGTTCGTTCCATGTTGGTCGTCGTCCCCGCCGATTCGCCCCAGGTCGCCGCCGGCAGGACGACGTCCGCCAGTTCGGCCGTCTCCGAACGGAAGGCGTCCTGGACGACGAGGAAGGCGTCCTCGAGGTGCTCGCGGACGCGGGTCGCGTCGGGCATGCCCGCGACGGGGTTGGTCGCGACGGCGAAGACGGCCTCGACGTCGTCGCCGATCGCGTCGACGATGCCGACCGGGCCGGGACCGGGATCGGCCGGGAGGCGAGGTTCGGGGACGTTCCAATGGTCAGCGACCGCGCGGCGGTGCTCGGGGTCGTCGAACGGCCGGTGGCCGGGCCAGGTCCCCTTCGAGGAGCAGACGCGGGTGCCCATCGAGTTGGCCTGGCCGGTCAGCGAGAACGGTCCCGAGCCCGGGCGGAGGTTGCCCGTCGCCAGACAGAGGTCGATCAGCGCGCCCGACGCCGCGGTGCCGTTGACGCTCTGGTTGATTCCCATTCCCCAGTAGCACAGGGTCGGGTCCTCGAGCGCCGCCGCGATGCGGTCGACGTCCTCGATCGAGACGCCGGCGCGCTCGGCGGCCGCCTCGGCGTCCGGGAGCTCGGCGCGCAAGTCGTCGAAGCCCTCGGTCGCCGCGGCGACGAACTCCTCGTCGACGCGGCCGGTCTCGACGACTCGGGCGAGCACCGCGCGGGCCAGCGCGAGATCGCCGCCGGGCTCGAGCGGGACGTGCAGGTCCGCAACGTCCGCGGTCTCGCTCTCGATGGGGTCGACGACGATTAGCTCGGAGTCCTCGGCGTCGGCGGACTGGTTGATCCACCGGAACATGACCGGGTGGGCCGCGGCCGGGTTCGCGCCCCAGACGAGGTGCGTCTCGGCCTCGGGAATGTCGTCGTAGGTCGGCGGCGGCGCGTCGCTGCCGAAGGCGTCGTAGTAGGCCGTGACCGCGGAGGCCATACACAGCGTCGTGTTGGCGTCGTAGTACGGCGTCCCGAAGCCGCCGCGGGCGAGCTTGCCCAAGGCGTAGGCGGCCTCGTTGGTCTGCTGGCCGCTGCCGAGCACCGCGACGCCCTCGGGGCCAGCCTCGTCGAGGGCGCCCTCGAGTCCCTCCGCAGCGCGCTCTAAGGCCGTCTCGAGGGTCGTCGGGACGAGGTCGCCGTCGCGGCGGACGAGCGGGCGGGCCAGCCACTCGCCGTCGGGATCGGCGGTCTCGGTGACCCCGCGCTGGCAGGCCAGGCCGTTGTTGACCGGATGAGAGGCGTCCCCGCGGACGACGTCGAGTCCGTACCCCTGCTCGACGGGCCGCTGGACGTGGCCGCAGCCGACGGCACACCGCATGCACGTCGTCGGCACGAGATCGGTCATGCGTTCCACCTCCCGGCGCGCCCGGGAACGAGAGTGGCCGATTTACAAACCACCCTCGTCAAGAGAGATTGGCCCAATATCATACAGTGTTTCACGGATAGACGGGAGTATACACAACTACTAAACGATAATCGTTTACAATATCGAACTAATGGGCCATAGAATAAGAGCTTCCGATAATATACGAACACCTCGGAACAATATAAGGCCGTAAAATCACGGGTTGGTGTATCCGGATCGGACGTCCGTCCACGAGATTCCGTGATCCATGATAGCATTCATCTCGACTCGAGAATCGGCGGACGGACGGTGTCTGAACCGGGAGCAAATCCCACGGTTATCGAGTCCAGCATTGACCGTACGGGGCGCGGCCGCTGGTCGATCCGAACGAAGCGCGGAAAAGCAGCGAAGAAGAACGAGACCGAACCGAACTCAGACCCGAATCCGACCCGCGGTCACTCCGTGCCGACCCACTTCAGGATCAGCAGCGTGCCCTCGAACAGCGCGACCATGACGATCGCGACGAGGATCGGCGCCATCCCCGAGGGGTCGAACGTGAACATGAACGAAAGGCCGAGGAACGCGGCCCAGAAGTACAGCCGCTTCTGGGCGAGCCACCGGCGAGTCGTTACGCCCATCATGATCGCCAGCATGATGAACAGCGGAATCTGGAAGACGATCGCGAGGAAGCCGGTCAGCGTGATAATCAGGTCGAACGTGTCGCCAAGGGCGTACGCGATAGCGGCGCTCCCCTCGGCGTAGTACGTGAAATACTGGAAGAGGACGGGCAACACCAGCACGTAGGAAAAGACCATCCCGATGCCCGCGAGCACGACGCTCGTCGGGACCGCCGCGAGGTAGTACTTGCGCTCGTGGGGGTACAGCCCCGGTCGCATGAACAGGTAACACTCGTAGACGAACGTCGGCAGTGCGACCATGATCCCCAAAAGCGCCGAGAGCTTGATCCGGGTCAGCCACAGCTCGAGCGGATGGTAGACGTGCGGCGGCGGCACCTCCTCGGCCGCGGCGGGGAAGACGTCGGTCCAAATGTAGCTGATCGCGTCGGACGCGAACAGCAACCCGATCGCCGTCCCGGCCGTCCCGAACAGCAGGACGACCGCCAGCCGGAGGATCATCTCCTCGATGTGATCGGCCAGCGGCATCTCCTCGTCGTCCGGCGGCGTCTCGAGGCCGTCGAGATCCTCGTCGTCGGGATCCGGATACTCGGGGTCGGGGTAGGACTCGCCGGCGCCGGCACCGGATTCGGGGTTGACGACGCCTTCGCCGTCGGTTTCGACCGGCGGCGTTTCGGTCTCGTCGTCGTCGTTCGCGGTCGCAGCGCTCGAGTTCGAGTCCGAGTCTGAGTCCGCGTTCGCGCTCGAACTCGACTCCGAATCCGAACCTGAACCCGAATCCGCGCCCTCGTCTTCGGGCGGAGTCGACCCGCCGTCGGGGAGCAATCGCTCGTCGCGGCGCCTGCGAGTCCGAGCGCGGAAACCGGATGCGACGGAATCCGCGCTTCCGTCGGCTGCCGACTCGTCCGACATCTATCGGGATATAGATAGGCCGCCGGTTATAGGCCTTTTTCTTACGGCCACTTCGAGCGACCGCCGCGAACCGATCGGACCGACATCGGCCGACTCGCGAATCGCCGTCAACGGCCGCTTTCGACTCGAGGACTCGAAAGGTTGATAACTGGATGTAAGTTACCCACGGACAATGAGTTCTGCCGTCGACGAGGACACCGCCCGAGCGATCAATAGCGGGCGGGAAACCCTCGGCGCACTGCTCTCGAGCGCCCAGACGCACCTTCAGAAGGTGTTTATCGTCTTCGTTATCGGCTTCATCGGCTCGTTCTACGCCCTGCGGGTCTTCGTCTGGGACTTCCTCAAGGCGACGGCGAAGGCCGAGATGAGTCAAGAGATCGGCCAGGCGACCGACATCATCACTCGAACGCCGTTCGAAGTGATCCTCCTGCAAGCGAAGATCGGGATGCTCATCGGAGTTATCCTCGCAATCCCTGCGCTGCTGTACTTCTCTCGAGACGCGCTTCGCGAGCGGGGCGTCCATTCGGTCGTCCCCGTCTCGAAGTGGTACGCCGCCGCCCTCGGGCTGATCTCGATAACCCTGTTCTGCGTCGGCGTCGGCTACGCCTACGGCGTCTTCTTCCCCTTCGCCTTCGATTTCCTCGCGACGATCTCCTACGAGGCCGGCGTCAACCCCCACTGGGGGATCACCGAGTTCACGCAGTTTACCGTCCTGTTGACCCTTTCGTTCGGTCTCGCGGCGCAGCTTCCGCTGGCGATGAGCGCCCTCGCGTACACCGAGATCGTCTCCTACGAGACCTTCCGCGACAAGTGGCGCCACGCGATCATCGCCATCACGGTCTTCGGCGCGATGTTCTCGCCGCCGGACCCGTTCACGCTGGTCATGTGGGCGCTGCCGCTGTTCGCGCTCTACGTCTTCAGCCTCGGCCTCTCGAAGGTCGTCACCAACATCCGTCGCCGCGGCGCGGCCGAACTCGACACCGGGGTTGGCCTCGTGAAACGGCGCGTGCTCCAGTTCGTCGGCGCGCTGGCGGCCGTCGCCGTCGGCACGACCGTCGTCATCAATCAGAACGGACTCGACCGGACCGAAGAAGCGCTGCTCCCCCTGCTGCCGTCCGGGATCCGCCCTGACGGGCTCACGCTCGGCGGCCTCGAGTCGCTCTCGGCCGAGTACGGCCTGCTCGGCGACGCCGCCATCGGGCTGGTCATCGCGGCCGTCGTCGGCCTCGTCGCCCTCATCGGGTACACGATAAAGGTGCTGCAGTCGCCGGTCTACCCCCGAGAGGACGATATCCGGACCGCGGACGACCCGGACGAGATCGACTTCGAGACGCTCGCGGCCGGGGACGTCGAGGACGTCCCGGCGCAGGTATTCCTCTCGATGGAGGAGGAGGAAGCCCTCGAGTACTCCCGGCAGGCGATGTACGACGACAACCGGGACAAGGCCGAGGCGATCCTCAACCGGTTCGATACGCTTCAGGCACAGGCAGACGACGACGACGGCAGCGACTCGGGCGACGGCGACGGCGTGGCAGCCAACAGGCCCGACGCCGCCGGCAGCAGCGCCGGCGAGGAAGAAGAGGAAAGCGTCGTCGCGAGCACCGCTGCGGGGATGCTCGATCCCTTCACCGAGGACGAGACCACCGAGGACGACGTCGGCGGCTACGCCTACGACCTCGCGTTCATCGTCGACAGCCTCACCTCCAAGACGATCTACATCGTCGGCGTCTTCATGGCCGTCCTCGGCGGCACCTTCCTCGCGCTCTACCAGGGTGGCTTCGGCATCATCCTCGCACAGTTCGTCGATCGGGTCCCCAACGAGGCGCTCGCGGAGGTCGCCGACGGCAACGAAGCCTACCTCACCGAGGACATGACGACCGAGGCGACGATCCAGTTGCTCCAGGACCTCGGCTTAGTCGTCGCGCTCGAGCCCGTGGAAGTGCTCATCTTCATGGTGAAGGTGAGTACGATCCTCGGGTTCGTCTCCGTGTTGCCGCTGATCTGCTACTGGGGCTGGCCGGCCGCCAAGGAACGCGGGCTCGTCACCGGCGACTCCCGGATCTTCCTCGTCTGGGGGCTCGCGCTGTTCGCCGGCTTCGGACTCGGGATTTTCCTCGGGTTCTACTGGATCGCGCCGGCCGTGATCTCCTACCTGATCACCGACGCGCTGGCCAACGGGATGGAGGTCTCCTACCGGATCAACAGCTTCTCCTGGCTCGTGATCTACACGACGCTGGGCGTGGGATTCCTCTTTAACGTCGTCGTCACGATGGCGCTGTTCCACATCGGCGGCATCGTCAGCTACCGCACGATGCTCGAGCGCTGGCGGCCGGCCGTCGTCGGGGTCTTCGCGATCGCGGCCTTCGCCAGCCCGAAGGGCATTCTGACGATGCTGCTGCTGGCGATCCCGATCGCGCTCACCTACCTGCTCGGGCTGGCCGTCCTCTACGTGCTCACCGCGGGCGGTCGCCTCTTCGGCGGCGGTCGCGGCGGCGCGCCGGCCGAGCCGGAAGCCGACGCTGACGGCGCGGTCGCCGAGTGAGCGGTTTCGGTTCCGTTTCGATCCCCTCGAGCCCTCGAGCGCGTCACCGACTCCGACGGCTTAAGGGACCTCCCTGCAAACCGTACGCACACTGATGCCGAAGATCAGCGTCGAAATCCCGCAAGAACTGCTCGACGATCTGGACGACCACGTCGGCGACGACGGGAAATTCGTCAACCGCAGCGACGCGATCCGCGCCTCGATTCGGAAGACGCTCGATATCATGGACGAGATCGACGAGCGCCACGATCGGCTCGAGGAGGACGACGCCTAACGGGGCGGAGTCGACAGTCGCGAGCGGTACCGCACTGAACCGTCGAGGAGTCGAAGGATCCGACGCGACGGCGTACACGCTACGCTGGAGAGATTCTACGCGCTCGAGAAGAGCGTGAGCAGGAAACGGAAAGGCCGCGACTCAGTCCCGATCGATCCGCTGGGCGAACCCGAAGTTCGGCTTGACGTCGTCGATGCGCACCTCGACAGTCTCGCCCTCCTCCGTCGCGGGGACGAACAGCCGGTAGCCCTCGACCGAGGCGATGCCGTCGCCCTCGTTGCCGACGTCGGTGATCTCGACCTCGAGTTCGTCGCCCGGCCGGACGGGTGCGGTGAGTCGGCCCTTCGCGATGAAGTACACCTCCGAGGATTCGTCGCGGGAAGCCTTCGGGCTGGTCGCGCGGACGTACTGGAACTCCTCCTCGACGTCGGCCCGGAAGTCGTCGACGTCGGGCCCCTCGAACACCTTCACGACGAAGTCGCCGCCGGTGTCGAGCAACTCGAGAGCGGTCTCGAAGGCCTGGCGCGCGAGGTGCAGCGAGCGGGCCTGATCGAGCGAGTACTCGCCGGACATGTTGGGCGCCATGTCCGAGACGACGGCGTCGACCTTCCCCTCGGCGGCGTCGATGACGCGGTCGCGCGTGCGCTCCTCGGTCATGTCGCCGCGGATCGTCTCGACGCGCTCGTTGATGTCGTCGTCGAACGGCTTGATCCGCTGGAGGTCGACGCCGACGACCCGTCCCTCGGGGCCGACCTTCTCGGCGGCGACCTGCAGCCAGCCGCCGGGCGCGGCGCCGAGGTCGACGACCGCGTCCCCGCGGTCGATGACGTTCTCGAGGTCGTCTAACTGTTTGAGCTTGTAGGCCGCCCGGCTGCGGTAGCCTTCCTGTTTCGACTTGTTGTAGTAGTGGTCGCGTCCTGTCATGGTCGGGTTCGGATCCGCGCCCCTCGAGGCGGTCGGGCCGAAGTCGGCCGACGGATCGAGGAGGCGATCGTGTTCGTCGAGCGGTACGGGCTAGACGCGGAAAGACTTGCTGAAACGGCGCCGCGGTCGAAACGGGAGACGCGACCGCAACAAAACCGGACGCGGCAGCTTCGTGCACACCCCTTACGGGCGGTGGCCCCGACCGGTCGACCATGGAAACACCACCCGAGCTGGAAGCCGCCGCGGGACGGAAAGAGGACGCGAAAATCACCACGCGCGAGTACGAGGACGAACAGGTCATCGCCGTCGATTTCGGGCCCAGCAGCGGCGAGCCGACGCTCGACGTCACCGAGAACACGGCGATCGTCGTCGTGGGTGACGACCAGTTCGAGTTCGAGGTCCCAGCCGACGCGACGGAGGTGACGGTCAACGACGGTATTTTGACGATCCGCAGCTGACGCTCCGGGCAGACACGCCGGGCTGACGCGACGCGACACGCGCTCGGCTACGCCCGCTCGAGCGCCGTCTCGAGATCCGACTCGATCGCGTCGACCTTGCTTCGATCGTACAGCGCGGCCGCGGGGTGGAACGACGGGATGACGAGCCGCCCGTTCCGTTCAAATTCCCGCCCGTGCAGATCGGTGATCGTCTCGTCGGTGTCCAGAATCTCGGCGGTCGCGAAGCTCCCCATCGGGACGAGGACCGTCGGATCGACGCGCTCGATTTCCGCCTCGAGAACCGGCCGCCAGGCCTCGATCTCGTCGACGTGGGGATCGCGGTTCTCCGGCGGCCGGACCTTGACGAGGTTCGTAACGTAGCAGTCGCGGCGATCGTAGCCGATCGACTCGAGGGCGCGATCCAGCTGTTTGCCGGCCCGACCGACGAACGGCTCGCCCCGTTTCACTTCCTGCCCGCCGGGGGCTTCGCCGACGAGCATCACGTCGGCCGACAGGGGCCCGACGCCGGGGACGAACTGGTCGCGATCGAAGTGTTCGTCCGGGATGGCCTCGAGGACGTCGGCGAACTCCGTTTCGAACTCCCGGTCGGTCGCCTCGTCGGGGTTGGCGTCGCCGTCGCTCATGTACTGCGCTACAGCAGCGGCGGAAAACACCGTTTCCTTGCGTACGCATCGCAGACGGCGACTCGTGCCGGCCGCCACGACGGGGTAGCAGTGGCGACTGCTGCAGTCGCGAGCGGACCCTTTTGTCGCCGGCCGTCCAACGGCGGGTATGGCCACACACGTTCTCGTTCCAGTAGATGACTCGGACCCGTCCGACGCCGCCCTCGAGTTCGCACTCGAGGACCAGCACGACGCGCGGATTACGGCGTTACACGTCATCGATCCGGCGGATCTCCGGGACTCGCCGACGCTCGAGATGGAGTCGGCCGAAGACTACGGCGACTTCCGCCTCCAGCAACAGGAGTTTTCGGAACAGATCCTCGACGACGCCGAGGAGAGAGCCCGGGAGTACGGCACGTCGATCGAGACGGATCAGGTGGTCGGCGCCGTCGCGGACGCGGTCGTCGAGTACGCCGACGAGCACGGCGTCGACCGGATCGTGATCGGCAGTCACGGCCGGACCGGCGCGAGCCGCGTCCTGCTCGGCAGCGTGGCGGAGACCGTCGCGCGGCGCGCGCCGGTGCCGGTGACGATCGTCCGCTGACGCCGGCACTGCTCCGAGGATGGGAGAGGCGCGCTTGAAACGGCCGAGCGTGCGCATTCAGGGGCGATCGTTAGGCTCGTAGCGGTCGCAGTACCGGTATGGCCGGCACACCAGACGTTAACAAAGTCGAGACCGAGGACGACTACATTCACGTTCGGTTTCGCGACCCGGATCGGTACGACGAGATCCGGACGCCCGACTGGGCGGACGACCCGGCCGAGTCGGTCTCGGCGGGCAGCGAGGTCCGCACCGGCAAGGTCGAGGGTGGCGACGACTGGGAGGTGACCAGCGTCCTCATCGAGAAGCACGTCGGCGAGGACAAAGCCGAGGAGCAGGCCGAAGAGATCGTCGAGAAGATCGAATCCTGACGCGGTGGCGCTCGAAGGCGGGGACGGCGACTCGAGCGGCGACGGCTCCCGAACGGTCCGTGGTTGCGAAACCTGGGCCGGCAGTTTTTCCGTTGAGCGGCGGACGGCGAAACGTGATCGGCGAGGCCGCCGACGAGGAGAACCGACTGCGCGACGAGTACTGACTCGTTACGGCTCGAAGCGTCACCGAACACCACACGCCCGCGCGTAAAGGGTGGCTTTTTATGGCAACCGTCCGTAGCCCGTCCTATATGTTCAAGGCCATCGTGAGCGCGGAAACGCTCACCAGCGCGCTCGATTCGGTGAGCGTGCTGGTCGACGAGTGCAAGATCCACCTCGAGGAAGACGGGCTCGAAATTCGAGCCGTCGATCCCGCCAACGTCGGGATGGTCGACCTCTCGCTCGACGCGGCTGCGTTCGAATCGTACGAAGCCGACGGCGGGCTGATCGGCGTCGACCTCTCGCGGCTCGAGGACATCGCGGGGATGGCCGAATCCGGCCAGCTCATCCAGCTCGAACTCGACGAGGAAACCCGCAAACTCCACATCCAGATCGACGGGCTCGAGTACACGCTCGCGCTGATCGACCCCGATTCGATCCGCCAGGAACCCGACATTCCGGACCTCGACCTCCCCGCCGAGGTCGTCCTCGAGGGCAAGGACGTCAACCGCTCGGTCACCGCCGCCGATATGGTCAGCGACCACATTGCGCTCGGCGTCAACGAGGGCGAGGAGTTCTTCTACGTCGACGCGGAGGGCGACACCGACGACGTCCACCTCGAGCTTACCCGCGAGGACCTGATCGACCTGCAGGCCGGCCCGGCCCACTCGCTGTTCTCGCTGGACTACCTGAAGGACATGAACAAGGCGATTCCCTCGGACGCCGAGGTAACGCTGCACCTCGGCGAGGAGTTCCCCGTCAAGATGTTCTTCGGCTTCGCGGAGGGGCAGGGCCAGGTCACCTATATGCTCGCGCCGCGCATCCAGAGCGACTAACGACGCGACCGCTGTCGTTCTCGATCCCCGCCGTCGACCGGATATCCTGTTTCGCTTCTCGCTGTTGCGAGTTTCGGCCGCCAGCGGCCGCTTCCTGAAACGTCCCTTCGGTTTTATCAGCGCCATCGTCGTTGCCGTGGGTAATGGCAACGCTCGTCGAGTTCACCGTCGACGGCGACGAGTTCCCGCTCGGCGCGCTGTTCGCGTCGCTGCCGGACGTCGCGATCGAACTCGATCGGATCGTTCCGACGACGGGGTCGCTGTGTCCCTACGTCTGGATCCGCGGCGCGAGCCCGGCCCAGCTCGAGGCGCTCGAACTCGCGTACGAGCGGGGCTACTTCGACGAGCCGCGGCGGGCGACGCTCGAGGACCTCGCGGCCGGGGTCGGGATCACGCGCCAGTCGCTCGCCGGCCGGCTCCGCCGCGGCCACCGGAACCTGCTGGCCGGACTGTTCGGTTTCGATCGACCCAGCGAGCAGCTCTCGGCGGAACGGCACTGACGAGCCGTAAATAGCTGCCGAGCCTCGCTGGCTACCGATTATGACTTAAAAATACTACATAGTAAGGAGCATACCTACCGGGCCGCCCGGAATAGGAGGGGACATGCCCTCCGTTGACGATTCCGAAGACGCGCTGCGGTACGTTGCGACGTTCGATCCCGACGCCGGCGAACGCGCGAGCGAGGCGATCGTGACCGCGATCGCGGCCCTCGTCGACGACGATCCCGCGTCCCTCTCCCCGCTGTACGACGCCGTCGATCCGGACGCGCTCAACGCGCTCGTCGCACACGCGCGACGGGCCGACGACGCCGGGACGCACGAACTCCGATTCACCTACGAGGGGTTCGACGTCGGCGTCCGAACGGACGGCCGAATTCAGATCGAAGACGCGAGCGCGGCGGCGGCCTCGATCGCCTGAATCGCGCCCTCGAGTAACTGGACGCACGCGGCCCTACTCCGCCTTATCTCTCCTGTTCTGCCAGAAACGACAGCAGCGACTCGTTCACTCGGTCGTCGCGTTCGACGAAGAAACAGTGCGAGCCGCCGTCGACGTGCTCGAGTTCCGCGTCTGGAATCCGCTCGGCGAGCAGCCGCGCGTTCGCGGGCGGGACCACGCGGTCGTCGGTTCCGTGCATGATCAGCGTCGGCACGCGGACGGACGCCAGTCGATCGGCGACGTCGAAGTTCGAGACGGCAGCGCCCTGCGCGATCCGCGCCGGGCCGCCGGCGTCCTGCTCACGTCGCCACTCGACGATCCGGTCCATGAGGTGCGGGTTTCGGTTGGTGAACCGCTCGGAGAAGACCGGTCGCATCGAGTCCCGGAGCCGCTTTCGGTCGCCGTCGCCGCCGCCTGCGAGCAGTTGCTGTCGGACGTCCTCGGGAATCGGCGCGGCGTCGGGACCGCCGTGGCTCGTACACAGCAGCGTCAGCGACGAGGCCCGCGGGTACTCGACGGCGTACTGCTGGGCGACCATCCCGCCCAGGCTCGCGCCGACGATGTGGGCGCTTCGCACTCCTGCATCCTCGAGCACGGCCTCGAGATCGGCGGCCAGCCCCTCGATCGAGTAGCCGAACCGGGACAGCAGCGGCGTCCGGAGTCGACCGGGTAGTCGCGGGAGCAGCGGCGGCAGCCCGGCGTCCGAGCGGCCGGTGCCGCGGGTATCAGGCGCGATTACCTGATACTTGTCGCGGAGCGCCTCGCGCTGCCAGCGCCACATCCAGCGGCCGAAGCCCAGTCCCTGCAGCAGGACGACCGGGTCGGCGGCCCCGTCGCCCCCACCTTTTTCGTGCTCGTAGTAGATCGACACATCGTCGCGCGTCGCCCGTGGCATACCCGACTCGACGTGTCGGATCCCCTTGAAATCGACCCTCGACGGCGGGGGTTCTCGAGGGCGCGCCAGCCGAGCCGCGCAGGGTAAGCAGCGCCTACCGAAGCCCGTCGACCGGCCGTGTCGCAGAGACGCCGGCCGTCGCGTTCGCGGCCGCGGACGAACGGCGCGAGGAAAACAACCACAATCAGCGGGCTTATCCCGCCCCAGTAAAATCACATTACCGATGCAGCGACTGCACGCCCGGTACCCGTTCCTCGAAGCCGCCCGCGAGACCGTGGCGACCGAGACGGTCGATCTCGGCACCGTCGTCGAACAGGACGGGGCCGTCGTCGACCGCGCCCGCCAGCGCGTGATCGCCGCCCTCGAGGACGGGACGGTCGGCGAACCGCACCGCGACGCCCGCGTCGAACTGCTCTCCTACCCCGTCGCGCGCGTGCTCGTCTCGATGGTCGACGAGCGCGTCCTCGTGCGCAAGTACGCCCGCGCCGAGGCCGCGACCGCCTACGACCGCTTCACGGCCGATCTCGAGGACACGACCGAACTCAAGAGCGTCGACTCGACCGGGCTGGATCTCGAGGACCTGCTCGCGGAGTTCGATCTCCAGGGGACCGTTCAGGAGACCGCCGACGGCGGGGGCGAGTACCGGATCGACGTCGGGACGTACGTGCCGCTGGCCGAAGACCTCTGGGAGGACGGCTGGCGGCTCGTGAACCAACCGCTCGACCGGGGCGCGGTCCCGGTCGACGAAAGCGATCTCCTGACGCTGTTGCGCGAGGCGATCCGCACCCGGATCGACGACGGCCTTCCCTTCGAGGTCCCCGACGCGATCGCGGACGCGCTCGAGGAGGAGGCCGCAGCAGTACGGGACGTGCTCGCGGACCTCGATCTCACCCGCGAGATCGACACCGTCGTCCCCGACCTGTTCCCGCCCTGCATGAAGGCGCTGCTCGACCAGATCCAGAAGGGCGAACACCTGCCCCACCACTCCCGGTTCGCGATCACCGCCTTCCTGACGAGCATCGGGATGACGACCGACGAGATCGTCGACCTCTACCGCGTCAACTCGTCGTTCGGCGAGGAGATGACCCGCTACCAGACCGACCACATCCGCGGCGACACCTCGCCGACGGAGTACTCGCCGCCCTCCTGCGCGACGATGCAGTCCTACGGCGACTGCGTCAACAAGGACGACCTCTGCGAGCAGATCCCCCACCCGATGGCCTACTACGAGGAGCGGATCGACGACGCGGACGACGACGACCTCGAGGACTGGCGCGAGAACGGCGGCGAGGAGAGCGAAGCCGCGAGCGGCGATTAGCTGTTTCTGTCAACGAATCTCCGAGTCCCGTCAAGACTTCCGCGGCGGGTCATCCGATCCGGCCAATTCGTCGGCCTCGTCCTGAATTTCTTGGAGGGCTCGCGTCTGCTCGCCGCGAGCGAGGCCGCCGGATTCGACGTGTCGACCGTCGTACTGCCAGGGCGGGATTGCGTTCCAGACGGTCCCGTCGTCGCCACCGCCGGTCCCGTCAGCGTCAGGGTCGGCATCGGCGTCAGCGTCTCCCCGGGTCGGTGCCCGAGAGTCGCCCGCGGATCGACGCGACAGAACCACGAGTGCGAGGGCGATACCCGCGAGGACGACCGACCCGATCACCGCCGTCGTCGCGTCGACGACGGTCGAGGTCCGAACGAGGACCGACGCGCCGAGCAGTGCAACGACGGCGACGACCGCAAGGTCGCGGCCCAGCGACCGGTCCGACTCGGTATCGGCGCCGTCGGCGTCGGCGTCAGTGTCGGAACTACTCATACCTGCTGTCAGACGACTGCAAAGAAAAGGGTGGCGCCGAGTTCACCCGGCGGAAATCGATCAGACCGTGTTTTGTGCGTCGACTTCGTCGTCCTCGTTCTCGAGGCCGTCTTCCGGGTCGTTCAATACGTAGGCGAGACCGACGCCGACCGCCGTCATCAGGAGAATGAAGCCGACGATGACGCCGACGAGGAGTTGGGCGCCGTCGGGGTTGAGCGTCCCGTTGGTACCGCCGTACGCGGTGCCGATGAAGAGCATGGCACCGAGCATCAGCAGGACGGAGGTCACGGCGGCGGCGATTTCGATCAGTTGCTCGCGCTCGGGCATTACAGGGTCGGTTTCGCCGGCCGGTCCAAAAGCGCTTCGAAGGGCGCGTCGCCGCGCCACCGCAACCGTCTACATCGCCGTCATTTCCCGCTCGAGGGAGCGCAGTTGTTCGATGCGCTTCTCGGTCGGCGGGTGGGTGCTAAAGAGGCGGCCGACGACGCCGGACTTGATCGGGATGATGAAGAAGGCGTTCATCTCGGCTTCCTCGCGCATGTCGTCCTTCGGGACCTTGTCCATCCGGCCGGAGATTTTCATCAGCGCCGAGGCCAGCGCCGACGGGTTGCCGGTGATGGCGGCCGCGCCGCGGTCCGCGGCGTACTCGCGGTACCGCGAGAGCGCCCGGATCAGCAGGTAGCTGATGATCCAGACGAGCAGCGAGACCAGAATGGCGACGACGATGCCGCCCCCGCCCTGCCGACCGCGGCCGTGCCCGCCGCCGAAGAACGCGCCCCAGCGGACGATCATGAACGCGATCGTCGAGAGGAACGAGGCGATCGTCATCACCATCATGTCCCGGTTTTTCACGTGGGCGAGTTCGTGGGCGAGCACGCCCTCGAGTTCCTCCTCGTTCAGGGTGGTCATGATGCCGGTCGTCACGCAGACGGCGGCGTTTTTCTGGTTCCGACCGGTCGCGAAGGCGTTGGGTACCTGCGAGTCGACGACCGCTACCTTCGGCTTCGGGAGGTCGGCCTGCTGGGAGAGGCGCTCGATCGTGGCGTGCAGTTGCGGGTATTCGTCCGCCGATACCGTCCGTGCCCCCATGCTGCGGAGGGTGAGCGTGTCGCTGAAGTAGTACTGGACGAGGGACATACCGCCGAACAGCACGACGAACACGACGAAACTGCCCATGTACGCGGCGATCACGCCCGCGAAGACGATGTACAGCGCGAACAGCAGAAACATCGTCAGGAACATCCGGGCTCGAAGACCCCAGTCCGCCTGCCATTGCATACTGTCAATTTCGGTCCGCAGACGAATAAGTGTCACCGATAGGACTGTCCGAACGTATTGGCTTTCGTACTATTTCGAGTGAGTGATTCTCAACCCCTTCGTTTCGCATGGAAACCCCACGACGGGGCACCGTCTGACGCGGCCGAATTAGCAAGCGTCTGACGAGTGGCTGACATCGAGGCGTACGGCAGACAGCGCGCACCCCTTCGTTTCGCGTGGACGAACCGACCGATTGGCAGATCGACGGATCAAGGACTCGAGCGCGACCGTAGACGGTCCGCGAAAGGAATCGAAAGCGTGTCCGAGAGCGAGCGGGACGGAGAGCGCGCCGTTTAACTCCGTGAGGAGCCAAACGGGGACGATGAGTGAATCGCGTGCGTTCTGCCCTCGCTGCGGGGACCCGGTGCCCGAGCGATCGGCGAGCGACGCAACGGACCCGCTTCGGCCCGGCGCGGAGGTCGAACTCTGCGACGCGTGTTACTTCGAGGACTTCGACTTCGTGGACGCGCCGGATCGGATCGACGTTCGCGTCTGTTCGCAGTGCGGTGCGGTCCACCAGGGGAACCGGTGGGTCGACATCGGCGCCCAGGATTACACCGACATCGCCATCGAGAAGGTCAGCGAGGCGCTGGGCGTCCACGTCGACGTCGCGGACGTCGCCTGGCAGGTCGAACCCGAACAGGTCGACGAGAACACGATCCGGATGCACTGCTTCTTCACGGGCGTCGTCCGCGGAACGCCGGTCGAGGAGGAAGTGACCGTCCCGGTCAAGATCTCCCGCCAGACCTGCCAGCGCTGCGGTCGGATCGCCGGCGACTACTACGCCAGCACCGTCCAGATCCGCGCCGAGGACCGCACCCCGACCGGCGAGGAGACCGACCGCGCCGAGGAGATCGCCCACCGGGTCGTCGCCGACATGGAGGCGACGGGCGACCGCAACGCCTTCGTCACCGAGATCGGCGAGGTCGACGACGGGCTGAACATCAAGGTTTCGACCAACAAGATCGGCAAGAAGATCGCCAACAAGATGATCGAGGAGTTCGGCGGCACCGTCAACGACGCCGAAACCCTCGTCACGGAAGACGAAGACGGCAACGAGGTCTACCGCGTCACCTTCGCCGTCCGCCTGCCGCCCTACACCCCCGGCGACATCATCGACCTCGCGAACGACGACGAGGGCCCCGTGCTCGTCCGCAGCGCCCACGGAAACCTCAAGGGCACCCGCGTGACGACCGGCGAGCGCTACGAGGCCAGCTACGAGGAGGGCAACTCCCCCGACGCGCGCAAACTCGGCGAACTCGAGGACGGCGTGGAGACGACGGTCGTCACCGTCGAGGACGAGAACGCGGTGCAGGTGCTCGATCCGGAGACCTATCAAGCGAAGACCGTCTCGAGGCCGGCGTACTTCGATCCGGAGGCCGAGACGGTGCCGGTGCTGAAGAGCCGGGCCGGGTTGCACATCCTCCCGGATCCGGACCCGAACACCGGCGACGACGGGGACGACGAGCCCTACGATCCGTACTCGCATACTGACATTGACCCCGATACCGATGTCTGAGGACGCCCTCGAGCGCGCGGACGACCCGCTGGCTGCGATCGTCGAAAAGCGACGGGCCGAAACCGCCATCGAGTCGCTGCGCGCCGAGGGCGTCTACGACGACGACCGGCGGGTGCGTGCGGCTCGAGGCCGACGCGACGCGGCGCCTGCGGACGACGACGACAATCCCGACAAGGTCGCACTGCCGGTTACCGAGCCGCCGACCGAGACCCGCGTCCTCGAGGTCGTCCGGCAACTCGAGCCCGACTACCGGACGACCGACCTCGCGGACCTGCTGGCCGAGCGGGGCTGGAGCGAGCGCGAGATCGAGGCGGCGCCGAGTTCGTGGGCCGTGATCGGCTCGGTCGTGCTGGTGACGGTCCCCGAGGACTGTCCCGACGAGACGGAAATGGCGGAGGCGCTGCTCGAGCTCCACGGCGAAGCCGACAGCGTGCTCGCGGACGAGGGCGTCGCCAACGACGGCCAGGCGGGGACCTACCGCGAACCCCGGACGCGACTGCTGGCGGGCGAGCGGGACACCGAGACGATCCACACCGAACACGGCACGCGGTACGGCCTCGACCCCGCGAAAGTGATGTTCTCGCCCGGGAATCAGGCCGAGCGCGCGCGGATGGGAGATATCAGCGGCGCCGACGAGCACGTCTTCGACATGTTCGCCGGCATCGGCTACTTCACCCTCCCGATGGCCCGGGCCGGCGCGCGGGTGACCGCCTCCGAGATCAACCCGACCGCCTTCCGCTACCTGCTCGAGAACGCCGTGCTTAACGAGGTCGACGACCGGGTCGAGGCCTACATGACCGACTGCCGCGATCTGGCGGGCGAGATCGAGGCCGACCGCGTCGTCATGGGCTACTACGGCAGCGCGGACGGCACCGACGCGGACGGCCACGGGACCCGATCGGACGAGGCCCGCGACTTCCTCGAGCACGCGTTCGAGGCGCTGGTCCCCGGCGGCGTCGTCCACTACCACGAGGCGACGCCCGAGAACCGGCTCTGGGAGCGCCCGCTCGAGCGGCTCTCCGCGGCGGCCGACGACGCGGAGCGGACGGTCGAGGTGCTCGAGAAACGCCGCGTGAAGAGCCACAGCGCGGGCGTCGTTCACGTGGTCGTCGACACGCGGATCGAATAACGACTCGTCACCGCCGATTACGGTCCGAGCAGCCGAACGGTCGTGAGATACATGCTACTGGAAACACAAGCCGTGCGTATGAACAAACGAAACAAGATCATCGCCGTGCTGTTCGCCCTGCTGACGGCGACCTCGATGATCGCGATGCCCGCGATGGCGCTCTTCTAGGCGAGCCGCGACGCGTTTCGCCGTCAATCACACCGCAGGACCGCAGGACGGGGCGCTACCCCTCGGTATCCCACACGTCAGCGACCGGACTCGAGGATGACGAAGACGACGAAGACCGCCCCGAACGCCGCGATCGCGACCGACTGCGGCCGCCGTTGCTGTCGTCATCGGTCGACGTTCCGCCGTGACCCCGCGTTCCCGTCACTCCATCGCTCCCGGACAGCGCCGCCCGCGGCTGGAACTCCGGTAACTCGGGTGTCGACATCCGGTCAACCTGTTCTTCGAACCAGTCGGGCATGTCCGTCCGCGCGCGCTCGAACAGGTCCAGCAGGCTCGAGTCCGCGAGGTAGGTCGCGCCGTGGTCGTCGGGGGCGCGAACGACGCGGCCGCAGGCCTGGATGACCGTCCGCAGGGCGGTCCGGTAGTACCACGCCCACTGGCCTTCCTCCAAGCGGTGGGCGACTCTCGAGTCGCCGGTGTTGAGGAACGGCGCCTTGCAAAGGACCTGCCAGCGACAGAGGTCGCCCTTCAGGTCGAGCGCCTCCTCCATCTTCACCGAGAGGAAGACGTCCGGATCGTTGCTGGCCTTCCACTCCTCTAAGGCGGCGTCGCGGCCGTCGCGGTCGTGGACGCGGATACGCTCGCCGACGCCGAAATCCCGCAGGAGGTCGGCCAGCCGCTCCTGGATGTCGTAGGAGTGGGCGTGGATCAGCCCCTTCTCGTCGGGGTGGCGCTGCATGAGCCGGACGATCGTGCGGGCGATCTTCGGCGTCGTGTCGCCGCGGTGCTCGTAGGTCATCTTCCCCTGCGCGACGTCGTACAGCGGTCGGTTCTCGACGGGGAAGGTGTGGCCGACGTCGACCAGGGCGACCTTGTCGGGGGTCAGGCCGACCTGCCGGCAGAAGGCGTCCTTGTTGAGGATCGTCGCCGACAGCAGCGCGAACTTGTTGCCCCGGTCCCAGACGGTGTGCTGGAGGTACTTCTCGGGGTTCATCGGCTTGATCGTCAGCGGGCCGCCCTGCGGGTCCTCGTCGTCGCCGTCGTCCTGGCCGCCCGAGGACGAGTTCGACGGGGACTGGTCGACGAGCCAGGTCGTCGGACTCTGGGGATCGCGATAGTCGGAGACGAACCAGTCGAGTTCGCCGATCAGTTCCTGCAGGCGGTCGCGCTCGCGCACTTCCGCCGGCGAGAGCGAGTCCTGCGCGAGCAGGTCGTCCTTGCGCCGGGTGCAGGTCTGCGCCAAGTTCTCGGCGTAGCGGACGGCTCGCTCGACGTCGTCGATCTCGGGGACGCGCAGGTCGTCCCAGAACGGCACCGTGCGCGGCCCCAGTTGGATCGTCGCGTACATCTCCGCCCATTCGGCGAGGCCGTGGGCCTCGTCGACGACGACCACGTCGCGCTTGCGGAACACCTCGCTGCCGGCAGTCTGCATGAAGTACGCGAGGGTCATCGCCGCGATCTCTCGGTTGGAGGCGATCGCGCGGTCCGAAAAGTACGGACAGCGATGTTTGACCGAGCAGTCGTACCCCCGCTCGCGGACGCAGGGCGCCTGATTGACCGGCGTGTTGCGCTCGTTCGGGAGGATACAGGAGTAGTTCGACTTCCCGCGGATCACGTTGAGATCAGCGAGCAGGTCGTCGGCCGCGACGTCGTCCAACTGGGAGACCTGCGGCGTCGTGTAGTAGGCGCCGGAGGCTTCGCTGGGCTCTGCGTCGTCGACGGTGCGGGCGCAGCCGGCGACGGCCCGCGCGAGCAGGGACTTGCCGCTCCCGGTCGGCGCGCGGACGAGAACCACGTCGTTACCGGCCGCGAACGCGTCGCGAATGTCGCGGAGGGCCTGCTCCTGATTCCCGCGGTAACTCGGGGCGGGAAACGCGTCGAAGATCCGCTCGGGGTTCACCGTTCGACTCACAGCGCGGCCGAGCCCTAAAGGCTACGGACCGTTGCGCGGATTGCAAGCAACGTCGTGTCGATAGTTCGATACGATCACGAGCCGACGACCCGTGACGCCGGGACGAATCGGCAGCGATCAGCCGCTCGAGTCCCCGATTCCGGCCGGTAGGTGGCGTATACCAGGGGGTAGCAGCCTGATTACAAATACGAAATCCGCCATCTGATCGACGTGCGGAAGGGTCGCTCAGCGGTAGAGCACCGCGGTGCCCTTGGCCCGCGGCGGCGTCAAGCCTCGTGGCGTTCAAATCCCACCCCTTCCGCTTGCGGTGCGGTTGCAGTTGCGGTGTACTGCTGTATGCAGTGCGGTGCGGGGTGACCCCGCAGCCAGTACGGTTCCAGTGTGCCAGTGCTCACGTGTCCGTGGTCGTGGGTTCGACTGCACCTGTCAGGTCAGTTCCCACGGTCGTCTCCACACTCCACTTTCCATTTTTATTGACCGCTCACGCCAAGATCGACAGCTACAGCACGCGCAACTGCGACGACTCCCCGTCCTGCTCGAGGCGCTCGACGTCCGCGGCGGTCGGCTCGTCCGGCAGGGCCTCGATGCAGGGGTAACACAGCAGGTGCTCCGACCCGTCCTCGAGTTCCAGGGTCATCGCGGTCCCCTCGCTGCCGTCGCGGTCGCCGAACGTCCAGAGGTTGGGGACCCCGCCAGCGACCGAAATCCGTCGACCGCAGCCGTCGCAGGTGTTCTTGGCCATACGTGATGATAGCAATCGAACGCTGAAAGTCGTTTCCTCGGGTCAGCAGGCGAGCGCTCGAGCCGCCGGCTGCGGACGCGAGGCCCCGCAAACCGGCAAAACGATGCGCCGGGCGAGGCGTTATCCCGGCCGACACGTATCCTCGCATATGGAGGTGCACTGCGAAGGCTGTGCGGGCTGTTGTATGGACTGGCGACCGCTGACGGACGGCGACGACGCTTCGGGCGGCCGGCGCAGGGCCGCACTCGACGACGACGATGACGCAACGCGAGAAGCGATAGACGGCGACCCCAACTTCGTCCCGCTCACCCGCGACGAAGTCCGGGCGTTCCTCGAGCACGGGATGGCGGCCGCACTAACACCGCGGTTCTGGAAGGCCGCCGACGAGGCAGAAGCGGTCGAAATCGACGGCTACGAGGTTGCATCCGTCGCCGACCGGCCGGTCTTCTTCGTCGGTCTCCGGAAGCCGCCCAAGCCGGTCGCCCCCTTCGGCCGCAAGGACGAAACCTGGCTGCCGACCTGCGTCTTTCTTGATCCGACGACGCTGCAGTGTCGCATCCACAACGGCGAGCTCTACCCCGCCGAGTGCGGCGCCTACCCGACACACAACCTCGCGCTCGAGCAGGAGACCGAGTGCGAGCGCGTCGAGGCAGCCTTCGGCGGCGAAGGCGATCGGCTCGTCGACGAGTCGGTACCCGACGACCTCGAGGGACTGCTGCTGGGCTCGCAGGCGATCGGACAGAAACTCTTCTGTCACCCGGTTCCCGAGCGACTCGAGGGAATCGTCGACCGCGTCGCGACGGGCGATCTGACCCGCGAGGACCGCGCGGAGTGTCTCGGGGTCGCCGCGGCCTCGAGCGCCGGCACCGTCGCGATCTCGGACTACCACTACGAGCGGGGCAAAGAGCGAGCGCTCGAGGCAATGGCGACGGACGAAACGGACGACGCCGAGTCGTGGGTCGGCCCGGCGATCCGCGAGTGGGAACGGCGGCGCGAGGCAGCGACCGCTGCCGACGACGATAGCGATGACGGTACCGACGTGCCGCCCGCGAGCGTCGCCCGAACCGTCGAGGACGACCGCGGCGCACCCGAAACGCCCGGCTGGGACGCCCTCGAGTCGTAACGCAGTCGCTCTCGAGGGGAAACAGAACGCGGAAACCGGCGAACCGCACCGTTACCGCGGGTTGCGGGGAGTGTGCGGTCCGAGACAGCGGTCGGCGCTACTTCGACTCAGTTTTGATCTGCTCGAACTGATCGAGAAGTTCCTCCGTAGACTCGCCGGAGTCGTACTCGACCTCGCCGTGGTAGATCGTCCGCTCGTCGTCGAAATCGGCGTCCACCCTCGAGGACTGTTGTTCGCGTCGCTCGTGTTCATCCTCGTCATAGGCACCCATTGACATGGCAATCATACACATGTAGTCGCGTCACACACATCAATGTAACGGTCGTTCATGTCGGACCAGCGCGTAAAACGTATGGCTGCCCGCCGTGTAGCAATCCCGTGGCACAGCCGCTTCGCTTTCGCTACTCGCCCGAGACCTGGAGCGAGCAGCGGGTCCGACAGGACATTTTACAGCCGCTCCGGTCGAATATCGGCGCCCGCGCCGTGACGCCGCGATTCGAGATCGGGGCCGACTGGACGACGCACCGATTCGAGATGCAAAACGGCGACCTCGCCCTGTTCGCACGCGGCGGCGACGGGGGCAACGAGGGCGGCTACTGGATGGGGAACACGGAAACGCCGTCCTCGCTCTGGCGAACCGACAAGTTCGGCTGGAAGGAGGTCCCCTACCACGTCGCCCGGTGGGCCCAGCGGGAACTGCTCGCGACCCTCCACGAGGAAGACTCCTGGCTCGCCGACTATCCGCACCTCTCGTGGTTCTTCCTGCCCGTTTTCATGTCAAAAGACGGCCGGGAATCCACGCGAGCCTTCTTCCGCGAGTACGCGGCCGGCTTCCCCGACGCCGGCCGCCGCGAAACGACCCAGTTTTTCGAAGAGTTCCTCGCGACCGGCGTACTGGACGACTACCGACACGTCATGGCCGGCAAGCTCGGCACCAGCAACCACGTCGATCGCGTCCGCATGAGCGCGACGATGGGGGAGTTCATCGCCGCGAAAATCCTCACCGAGGCCGGCTACGACGTCGTCCCCGAGATCGAAGTGACGACGGGCCACTCGCTAGATTTCCGCGCCGAAGACCCCCAGTCGAACGCGAACGTCCTCGTCGAGGTCACCCGGCCGCAGCCGCCGACCAACCGCGCGGCCAACGGCCCCGTGGCCGCCGTCCGGGATACGGCCGAGACGAAGACGAACGGCCAGCTCTCCCGGCACGGCGGCGGCGCCGTCCTCTTCGTCGACTGCTCGAGCTTCCGCGACGACAGCTGGTCGGCCGTCCGCGGCGAACAGCCGGACGTGCGCCACCGCCCCGCAGTTGTCTACCGTGCCCGGCCCAACGGCCACGTCGAAGGCTATCGGAAGGGGTCGGTGCCGCTCGAACTCGAGGATGCGATCGACTTTCTAAGCTGAGCGGTTGCTTCTCGCGGATACGAGATGGGTTACGGAGAACGACGATGTAGCGAAACGAAGTGACAGGAGGAAGTCGTGTCCCGCTCGCCGAGCGAGCGGTTTCACGCGAGACGCGTCGCGCCTCGCTGGCTCTCGTTCGCGCAGTGCGCTCACGAGAACCCCGAGCGCGCTTTCAGCGCGCTCGGCACTTTTCATCGAAATTATTGCGCCCAACGAGGGACGCGTTGCGTCCCTCGAGCCGTGCGAGCGGACTCCGTCCGCGCGCAGAGAGAGGTTCGCCTGCGGCGAACCCGAGGCGCAAAAAGTTCGGCTCTAGAACGACACGGCGTCGGGTGAGTACGGACTCCCAACCGGGGTCGGGTCACGGTCGCTGTACCCGACGCGACCGACCGCCTTGTCGCTCACCGCAGTGTAGATAGCGAACCGCGCGTCTTCCGGCGTCTCGAAGGTTTCCGACTCGATCCGATCGAGTACGTCGCAGACCTGTTCGCTCCCGTTCGGGAGTTCGAGCGTGTGCTCGCCGCAGTCTGCGATCAGTTCCTCGGTCGTCGCGGGGTAGTCGTAGTCGTCGATGACGTCGCCGGTGCCGTTTAGCAGCATTACACCCAGTCTTCAGTGAACAATGATTATAAACATTGTCCATAATGGTTTTCTAGTGAGCCAATGGAGGGTATATTCCTAATACGACCTAGTATCCCACGGCTCGAGGGCGAAGAAACGCCTTTCCGGACGGGGCCGCTCGAGTGGGGTATGCCGTACGCGGATCTACACGTCCACACGATGCGCTCGGACGGCAGCCTCGAGCGCGCGGAAGTCCCCGCAGCTGCTCGCCGTGCCGGCGTCGAGGTCGTCGCGCTGACCGACCACGACCGTTTGCAGCCGGTCGCGGAGCCGATCGTCGAACGCGACGGCGTGACGATCGTCAACGGGATCGAACTCCGCGTGGAGGTCGACGCGGACACTGCCGATCGCGGGGACGACCGCCGTAACGGCCAGCGAGTCGATCTCCTCGGATACGGCGTCGAACCGACGCCGGCGCTCGAGCGGCTCGTCGAGGAGATTCAAACGAACCGGATCGAGCGCGGCCGGGCGATCGTCGAGCGCGTCGAGGATCGGCTGGGGATCGACCTCGACGTTCCGATCGACGAGGGGTTCGGCCGACCCCACGTGGCTCGAGCGATCGACGCCCATCCCGGCACCGACTACGACTACGAGGGCGCGTTCGACGACCTCATCGGGAACGGCGACCCCTGCTTCGTCCCGCGGGAGATTCCGTCCTTCGAGCGCGGGCAACGAGTGCTCTCGGACGCGTGTTCGCTCGTCTCGCTGGCGCACCCGCTCCGGTATCCCGAACCCGAGGGCGCGCTCGCGCTGGCGGCCGACCTCGACGCCGTCGAACTGTGGTACCCCTACGACCGCGACGTCGATCGCAGCGTCGTCGAGCGGGCGATCGAACGCCACGGTCTGCTCGCGACCGGCGGCAGCGACGCGCACGAGGACGTGCTGGGCGTCGCCGGCCTGACTCGCGACGCCTACGATCGGCTCGGTTTGTCAGCGGAGTAACGGGAATTGCGGCCGATAGCGGAGGGTTCAATGCGGCGCGGGTCGTACACGTGTGTATGCATTGCCACTACTGCGACCGCGAAGCCGCCTTCGCAGCAGAATCCGACGGGCTGAAAGTTGGACTGTGCGAGGAGCACTTCCGGGAGCGGTTGCAGGAGCTAGCCGAAGCGGACGGGCTCGAGCAGCTCAAGGAGCAAGTCGACGTCGACCGGGCCGAGTGAGGTCGGACGCGGCGACACGCCACACCGCGAACCGAAGCACAGCGGACGACCGATAGTTGTAGGCGCTTTTCGACCGTTTGAGAGAATTCGGACAGCAACCGGCGTAGAATAGACGCGAGAGGTCGGAGTGCGGTATCTCGAGGCGGCGCGGCGACGCGAGTCGACTCCAGCCGGGATCCGTTCCGTGACCGGCCGATCAGGCCGACCGACCGGCGTCGACGTCGATCGCGTCGACCGGACAGACGTCGACGCAGAGCATGCAGTCGATACACTGGGTCTCGTTGGCCGGGTCGGCCTTCCGCTCGCTCTCGGGGTGACCCGGCGTGTCGACCCACTCGAAGACGTCGACCGGGCAGTCCTCGAGACAGGCGCCGTCGGCGAGGCAGATGTCGAAGTCGACCGCGACGTGCGTGCCGTGAATGCCGAGCTCTTCGGGTTCGTCGACCGGCCCCCAGACGGCGTGGCCCTCGTGCTCGTCGACCTGCTCGCGGTTTTCGTGGAACTGCGGATCGATAGCCATTGTAACGGGTGAAAACGGGCGACGCGCACTTAAACGTGCGGAATCGGGGGACGCTCGAGTGATCGGATTTCCCGGTCGGGAAATGAGCGCGTCTCGGTCTCGATGCGCAAACAAGGTTTACTCGAGCGCGCTCGAGCCGAGAGTATGGATTTGGACATCCGCGAACTGACGACGTCGGCCGAGCGTCGCGAGGCGGTGCCGATCCTCCGGCAACTGTGGACCGACCGGTCGCCCGACGAGGTGCTCGCGTGGACGGGTGACGAGCAGTACCGTTTGTTCGGCGGCTACGTCGACGACGGGAGCGACGTCGCCGACGCGGACGAAACGGGACGGGAATCGGAACCCGAACTGGTCGCCGTCGCCGGCGTCCTCGTCACTCACGTGCTTCACCACACCCGACGCGCGTGGCTGTACGATCTGGTCGTCGACGAACCGCGACGGGGGCAGGGATACGGCACTGTGATGCTCGAGGAGGTCGAATCGTGGGCCGACGAGCAGGGGTGTGACGCCGTCGCGCTGGCGTCGCCGCGCTCGAAGGAAGCCACGCACGAGTTCTACGAGGCCCGGGGTTACGAGCGGTGGGGGTACGTCATCGAGAAGCGGTGCTAATCGCGCCGAGGTGACCGACCGCTACTGGCCGCGCGGATCCTCGCTGCGCAGCGTCCCCTCGAGGTGGCCGATCCGGTCGTCGAGCAGTTCGCGGATCCAGACGGCGAAGCCGTGATCGCGGCCGTACGTCCAGACCGCCATCTCCTGGACCACGTCGGGGAGGTCGCCCTCCTTGACGCCGGCCGCGACGATCGCCTCCTGGTCGACCAGCAGGAGCTGTCCCGGCCACTCGTCGTACACGTGGTTGGTCGACTCGAGGTCGGCGGCGACGACGATCTCGGCGTTCGGAATCGCCCCGGCGTACTCCGCCTGCACGTCCTCGGTCGGCACCTCGACGTACACTGTGACGCCCCGCTCGGCGGCCGACCGCAGCGCCTCGCGAATCTCTCGGTCGACGACCGACGTCGCGGCGACGAGGTAGTGGACCGTCTCGTCGGCCTCCTCGAGGAAGGTGACGACGCGGTCGGTGACGTGCTCCTTCTGCGTGATCGACCACATACCCTCGTCGTCGGGTGCGTTCGGTTCTTCGACCTGCTGGAGCGCGTTCTCGGCGGCGTTGATTCGGGAGTCGTAGTCCTCCCGGATGCGGCGACACGCCGTGTCGACCGGGACCGCCCGGTACTCGCGGGGATCGGTTTGCTGGACCTCGACCAGTCCCTTCCGGTCGAGGCGCTCGACGGTGTCGTACACCCGCGATCGCGGCACGTCCGCGACCTGGCTGATCTCGCGGGCCGTCCCCTTCGAAATGCGCGTTAGTGCGACGAAGCACCGCGCCTCGTACTCCGTGAGTCCGAGCTCCTCGAGTGCACCGACGGCCTCTTCGGCACTGCTACTGGGCACAGTTCTACCGATGAGTCGGCACGAATGCGGTAAAGTTTGCAGCCTTCATCGGACGGGTCGCTCGAATGCCCGCACTCGCGACCGACGCCGGCCAGTACTCCAGTCCGAGCGACCGGTTGAGTACGAGTGCGACGATCGCCAGCGCGAGCAGGAGGGCAATGACGATGTCCGTGCTGTTCGCGGGCCTCGTGCTGATGCTCTGGGACGGCACCGTCCGCGAGGCGGGGCTGCCCGGATTCGTCGTCGGGCTCGTCTTCGTGATCTAGGAGTTCGGCCTCGGCTCGCCCGAATTCTTCGGCCAGGGCCAGGTCGAGCCAGCCGTCCCCGCGACGGCCGCAGCGATCGTCACGATCCGGCTCGTCAGCCTCGTCTACGACGGCGAGCGGTTCGACAACGAGGAAATTCAGGAGCACGCGAGCCGCGACATGGACCGGTTGATCGCCGGCGACGTAACCGAGACCGTCGACGACTGACGCTGTCCCCGGCGACTCGAGCGGGCGACGACGAGTACGGAGCGCACCGCGTCCGTTCCCGGCCACCCGAGAGAGCGGGTTCCTTTTGACCCGGCCGTTGCTAGACATCGTACATGGACCTCACACATCGCCCCCGACGGCTCCGACAGGACGGCGTCCGCGGGCTCGTCAGCGAGACGAGCCTCGAGCCGACCGACTTCATCGCGCCGGTGTTCGTCGACGCGACGACCGACGAGCGCGTGCCGATCGAGTCGATGCCCGGCCACGAGCGCGTCCCCATCGACGAGGCGGTCGCCCGCGTCGAGGAAGTCCTCGAGACCGGCGTCGAGGCGGTCATGCTGTTCGGGATCCCGGAATCGAAGGACCCCGAAGGCACCCGCGCGTGGGTCGAAGACGGCGTCGTTCAGGAGGCGACGCGACGAGTTACGGCGGAAACCGACGCCTACGTCATCACCGACGTCTGTCTCTGTGAGTACACAACCCACGGCCACTGCGGCCCGCTCGAGGAGGAACTGCGCGGCGAAGATCACGAACACGGTCCCGCCTGCGACCACGACCCGACGCTGACCGTCGACAACGACGCCGCCCTCGAGTCGCTCGCGCGGACCGCCGTCTCCCACGCCGAGGCGGGCGCCGACATGGTCGCCCCGAGCAGCATGATGGACGGGATGGTCGGCGCCATCCGCGAGGGCCTTGACGACGAGGGGTACGAGCACGTGCCGATCATGAGCTACGCGGCGAAGTACGAGAGCGCCTTCTACGGCCCGTTCCGCGACGCCGCCGACGGCGCGCCCTCGTTCGGCGACCGCCGACACTACCAGATGGATCCCGCCAACTCGCGCGAGGCGCTGCAAGAGGTCCGCCTCGACGCCGAGGAGGGCGCCGACGTCATGATGGTCAAACCCGCGCTCCCCTACCTCGACATCGTCAGCGCGGTGCGCCGGGAGTTCGACCACCCCGTCGCCGCCTACAACGTCTCCGGCGAGTACGCGATGCTCCACGCGGCCGCCGAGAAAGGCTGGCTCGACCTCGAGGAGGTCGCCCGCGAGTCGCTGCTGTCGATCAAGCGAGCCGGTGCGGATCTGATTCTTACCTACTTCGCCGAGGACGTCGCCTCTGAGCTGTAGGTTGGGACGCGATCCCCGCCGCTCGAGGTAGAGCCGAACGGATATTCTGAGCTATTCGGACGAACGTCCATCGGCGTTCCATACCTACCGCACAACTGGCAACATCTGCCGCGCGCGAGCCGACGGTTCCGGTTTGGGCGTCGTTTCGGCGGCAATCCGTTACAAACCCGACCTAATTTCGATTGACGAACGTCGAATATATAACCACGGCTCGAAAAACACTCGATATTCAACACCCTTATACACATTAAATTGCCTCTAGATTTGTTCGGTTGTCCCTATTACCCGAGTATTTATCGACGAACGTTAACACTAATCCTTATATGCAGCTAGTCCATCGGCATCAGACGTGATTCAGAAGACAACCATGAGCTCGAACAGTTCAGACATGGACATTCGTCTACAATCAGATGGTCGCACTGTGGAACTGACGGAGGTGCGTGAGTGATGGAACCGACCGTCCTCCAGACCGACGTCGAGATGCTGACCGAGGCGATCAACTACACGTGGATTCTGGTCGCCACGTTCCTAATCTTCTTCATGCACGCCGGCTTCGCCATGCTCGAGGCGGGGCAGGTACGCTCGAAGAACGTCGCGAACCAGCTGACGAAGAACCTGCTGACCTGGTCGGTGGGCGTGACGGTGTTCTTCCTGATCGGCGCCACCGTCGAAGGGATCGTCGCCGGAAACGGCGTCTCGTTCCAGTTCCAGAGCGACGCCGCGAGTTGGATGGACTGGCTGTACGGCGCCGTCTTCGCCATGACGGCGGCGACCATCGTCTCCGGCGCCGTCGCCGGCCGCGCGAAGCTCCGCGCGTACGTCACGTACACCTTCCTGCTGGCCGCGGTCATCTACCCGGTCGTCACCGGCCTCACGTGGGCCGGCAGTCACCTCGCGTACGGCGACGTCGTGTTCCACGACTTCGCGGGCGGGATGATCGTCCACGGCATGGGCGGCATCGCCGGGCTCACCGCCGCGTGGGTCCTCGGCCCGCGCATGGACCGATACAATAGCGACGGCACGGCGAACGTCATCCCCGGCCACTCGCTGACTTTCGCCGCGCTCGGCACGCTGATCCTCGCCTTCGGCTGGTACGGCTTCAACGTCGGTACCTCGGCGATCATCGGCGAGAGCGCGTTCCTCGGCGATCAGCTCGGTCGCGTCGCCCTGACGACGACGGTCGCGATGGCCTGCGGCGCGATGGGCGCCGGCCTCGTCGCCTGGCTCAAGACCGGCAAAGTCGACACGCTGTACGTCGCGAACGGCCTGCTGGCCGGCCTGGCGGCGATCACCGCGATCCCGGACACCACCGCGTGGTGGGGCGCGTTCGTCGTCGGCGGTCTCGCGGGCATCCAGCTGCCGCTCGTCTTCGGCTTCGTCGAGCAGTACCTGAAGATCGACGACGTCTGTGCGGTCTTCCCCGTCCACGGCTCGGCCGGGGTCCTCGGGACGCTGCTGTTCCCGTTCGTCGCCGCGCCGGGAGTCGTCGAGAGCATCCCGAACGCGTTTATCGCACAGGCTATCGGCGTCGGTGTCATCACCGTCTGGACGGTCTTCGCGACCGGTCTGATCTGGTTCGTGTTCAAGCTCACCGGTCAGGCCCGCGTCTCACCCGAACACGAACGCGACGGCCTCGACGTCTCCGAACACGGCGTCGACACCTACCCCGAGTTCGGTCAGCACGACGTCGACGTCGCGACCGACGGCGGCGAACTCCGCACTGACGGCGGCGCGGACGAAGACAAGATCATCCGCGCCGACGGGGGCAAGCCCAACGACGGCGAGATCAAGATGGTCACCGCGATCATCCGCCCCGACAAGCTGGGCGAGGTCAAGAAGGCCCTCGCCGAAGTCGGCGCCCCGTCGCTGACCGTCACCAACGTCTCCGGGCGCGGCTCCCAGCCCGCCAAGAAGGGCCAGTGGCGCGGCGAGGAGTACACGGTCGACCTCCACCAGAAGGTCAAGATCGAGTGCGTCGTCGCCGACATCCCGGCCGACGAGGTCGTCGACGCGATCGGCGAGGCCGCTAACACCGGCGAGCCGGGCGACGGGAAGATCTTCGTGATCCCCGTCGAGAGCGCCTACCAGGTCCGCACCGGAAAGACCGGACAGGACGCGGTCTAAGCGCTCGGTCACCTCGCGTCTTCGCCGGTACTGCTATCACTCGAGACGCTGTGTCCGCGCCGCTTTCGGACGGTGGGCGCGGATTTCGGTTCGATCGGTTTCATTTCGGGTTTCGTTTTGGCCTCGAGTCCCGGCGACGACTATCATGTTCGGGAGAGAAGAGCGAGTCGACCTCGGTACTCCTTTCCCGTTTCATTTCCAACACTGGACTATGAACGAGGACAACTCGCGCGAGCTGTACGACCGTGCGCTGTCGGTGCTGCCGGGCGGCGTCAACTCCGCCGTTCGCGCGGTGATCGAGCCGTATCCGTTCTTCGTCCAGAAGGGCGACGGCGGCCACGTCATCGACGCGGACGGGAACCGCTACATCGACTGGGTGATGGGCCTCGGTCCGCTGCTGTTGGGCCACGACCTCCCCGAGCCCGTTCAGGCCGGCATCCAACAGAAGGCCAGCGAGGGCCCGATGTACGGCACGCCGACCGAAATCGAAGTCGATCTCGCAGAGTTCGTCGTCCGCCACGTGCCGAGCGTCGAGAAGATCCGGTTCGTCAACTCCGGCACGGAGGCGACGACCTCGGCGGTCCGCCTCGCGCGCGGCTACACCGGCCGGAACAAGATCGTCGTCAATCAGGGCGGCTACCACGGCGCCCAGGAGTCGACGCTGGTCGAGGGCGACCACGAGAACCCCCGTCCCTCCTCGGCGGGTATCCCGCAAGCGTTCGCCGAGCACACGCTGCCGGTGCCGTTCAACGACGAGGAGTCCGTCCGCGAGGTCTTCGAGGAGCACGGCGACGATATCGCGGCAGTCCTTACGGAACCCATCCTCGGCAACTACGGCATCGTCCAGCCCGAGGACGGCTACCACGAGTTCCTGCGCGACATTACGGAAGAGCACGGCTCCCTGCTGATCTTCGACGAAGTGATTACGGGCTTCCGCGTCGGCGGCCTCGGCTGCGCGCAAAGCGAGTTCGGCGTCACGCCCGACCTGACCACCTTCGGGAAGATCATCGGCGGCGGCTTCCCCGTCGGCGCCATCGGCGGCCGTGCCGAGATCATCGAGAACTTCACGCCGTCGGGCGACGTCTTCCAGGCCGGCACCTTCTCCGGCCACCCCGTCACGATGGCCGCCGGCCTCGAGACGCTGCAGTTCGCCGCCGAAAACGACGTCTACGACCACGTCAACGACATCGGCGACCGCCTGCGCGAGGGCCTCGAGGAGATCGTCGCCGATCAGGCGCCCGAGTATACCGTCGCGGGCACGGACTCGATGTTCAAGGTGATCTTCACCCGCGACGGCGAGGCGCCCAAGAACGCTGCCGACGTCAAGAACGCCGAAACCGACCGCTGGCGGCGCATCTTCTGGGGCCAGATGAAAGAGCAGGGCGTGTTCCTCTCGCAGAACCAGTTCGAGTGCCAGTTCGTCAGCTACGGCCACACGGAGGAGGACGTCGAGCGGACCCTCGAGGCGTACAAGGAAGCGCTGTAGGCGTCCTGTGCGGCAACCGGCCAGACCGATCAACGTCCCGCCTTAGTTTTCGACCGCGGGCGCCGGTTCCGAATCACTGCTTGACCGGTCGGCGGTCGCCGCCGGCAGTTCGACCGCGAACACGCTCCCGTCCGACCCAGTTTCGACGAGTTCAACGGACCCGTCGAAGCCGGTTACCAGCTGCTGGACCAGATAGAGGCCGAGCCCGTGGCTGCTCCCGCGACCCTCGATCCGATCGAAAAGGGCGTCGACCTCCGCGTCCGGGATTCCGGGACCGTTGTCCACGATTTCGATCCGCACGGTGTCCGGTCCGGGTTCGACCGTCACCGAAACGCGCGGCCGCTCGGCGTCGTTGTGCTCGACCGCGTTCACGAGGAGGTTCCCGAAGACGCGAGCGACCAGTTCGTTCGCTCGCACGTAGACTGCGGGCGGGATCGATGTCTCGAGGTCGACCGGCCCCCGCCTGTGCTCGAGCTTTTGCAGTTCGTCGCGCAGGACGCGGGAGACGTCGACCGGTTCGACCGTCCACTCGCCGTCGGTCGTCCGGAGCAGCACCCTGACGTCGTCGATCACGGTCGCCATCTCGTCGGATTCGTCCATCACGATCTCCGCCCATTCGCGGTGCTGGTCGGTCGTCGCCGCCTCCCTGCGGAGCAGCGACGCGTAGCCGTTGATGACGGTCGCGGCGTTCAACACCTCGTGGCGGAGGACGGTGTTGAGATAGTCCAAGTAATCCCGCTGCTCCTCGAGGTGCGCGGCGCGGAGCGCGGCCCGCTCGGCGGCCAGCGAGCGCTCGATGGCCCGCGCTTCGATGCAGCCGATCAGCAGTCCGACGCCGGCACCGAGCGCGACCGCCCACCGGAGCCACCCGACGACGAGCGCCCACGACTCCGGCGGCATAACGGCGATGAGCGCGACGTTGATGAGCAGAAAAACGAGCGCGCTGCCGAGGATCCAGCCGGCGATCCGCGGATACCGGGACGGCGAGAGATCGGCGTCGCGGAGCCAGTACCCGCCGAACGAGATACCGGCGAGGAAGGGCAGCGTCGTGACGACGCCGATCAGAAACACGCCGTCGAGGCCGACCGTCGAGCCGGCGGCGAGGAGGACGCCGATTTCGCCGCACAGCACGAGCGTCAGCAGCGCTCCGAACCCGAGTACGTACTCGGGGAGCCGATCGCCGACACCGCTATCGATACCGGCGAGTCGGTGCATACGCCATACTTTCCGCCGGGTTTGTTAGCCGTTCTGGCCAGGGTTGTAGTGCCGTCGTCACGACCGGACCGAAAACGGAAACCGGTCCGCCGATCGAGCCGCCAGTCGCCAGTTGTCAGTCGTCAGTCGTCAGTCGTCGTCGCTAACCGGCTCGGCCGGATCCGTCGGATCGATCGCGTCGCCCTCGCCGAAGATCCGATCGGCGATGACGTGGCTGCGAGTCTCGTCGGCGGTCGCTTTCCGCTGGAACAGCAGCTTCGCGACCACGTCCCAGGCGAAGATCGCCGCGCCGGCGATCAGCAGCGTGTCGCCGGGCATGCGCAGCCAGAACAGCGTCTGGATCAGGCCGCCGCTGTAGAACTCGAGGCTGCGCGCCGCGGCGTAGCCCTGCGTGAACGCGGTCTCGAGTTGGAGGAAGCCGACGGGCAGCAGCGACAGGAACAGCATGAGCGCGAGCCCGACGTTGCACAGCCAGAACGACCAGGTCAGGCGTCGCTCGGACCAGTGGGACTCGCGGGTGGTCACCCGGAGGATGTAGACGGCCATCCCCATCGCGAGGAAGCCGAAGGCGCCGAACATCGCGCCGTGGGCGTGGGCGACCGTGAGGTAGGTCCCGCTCTGGAAGTAGCTGATCACCGGCAGGTTGATGAAGAAGCCGATGACCCCCGCGCCGAAGAAGTTCCAGACGGAGGAGGCGACGATGAAGTAGAAGACCATCCGGTAGGGGAAGTCCTTCGACGCGCCGTCCACGGCTCGGTACTGGCCGAGCGCCTCGTAGAGGATGAACAGCAGCGGAACGAACTCGATGGTCGAGAAGACGCTGCCGATCGGCAGCCAGACCTCGGGGAGGCCGGCCCACCAGTAGTGGTGGGAGACGCCGATGATGCCGCTGCCCATCACCAGGGCGGCCTGGAAGATGACCGCCTTCTCCGCGGACTTCTTGCGCAGGAGGTTCATCGAGACGAGCGTCAGCGAGATCACCACGAGGATGAAGAACTCGAAGACGCCCTCGACCCACATGTGGACGACCCACCAGCGCCAGAACTCCGTGACGACGATGTTCGTCCGCGGCGTGTAGAGGAAGCCGGCCATAAAGAGCAGGCCGATCGAGCCGCCCGCGTAGACGATCATGTGGGCGAGCCCGTAGCGGGGCTCACGATCGAGTAAGGGTTTGAAACCGCGGGCCACGAGCGCGGTCCAGCCGAGGAAGCCGACCAGCAGGCCGGCCTGCCAGACGCGCCCGATCTCCAAGTACTCGAGTCCCTCGTTGCCGAGCAGCCACCAGAGCTGGCCGTCGAAGAAGTTGTTGATGCCGAGCCAGATGCCGGCGAGCGCGCCGACGGCGACGACCAGCAGGGCGCCGATCAGCCCCTTGACGTACAGGGCCTGCTTGCGCGGCTCGCGGCCGGTCAAAAGCGGCGCGAGGAAGAGACCGGCGCCGAGCCAGATCGTCGCGATCCACAGGATGCCCAGATCGACGTGCCAGGTGCGAGCGATCGACCAGGGCAAGATCTGGAGGATGTCGATTCCGATGAACTCGTGGAGCCCGAAGAAGTCGTCGCGCTCGACGTAGTAGTGGGCCAGCAAGCCGCCCAGTAACGTCTGGGCGAAAAACAGGAGGGCCCCGATGAGCACGAACCTGGAGCTCAACAGCTGGCTCGGCGTGAGGTCGATCTCCTTCGGGTGGGGGATCGAGACGCCCTCGGCCTCGGGTTCGGGGAGTTCGATCGCCTGGTAGAGCCAGATGGCGATCCCCGCCCCGCCGACCAGCAGCACCATCGCGATGACGCTCCAGGTCATCACCGGGCCGCCGGCGTCGTTGCCCGCGGCGGGCGAATAGGGGAAGTCGTTGGTGAAGGAGGCGTCGGAGCCCGGTCGGTCGGTGTGAGAGATCCAGGCGGTCCACAGCGCGAAGTCGGCGAAGTCCTCGGCTGCCTCGGCGCTTTGAACCTGTTCTTCGGGGATGCCGCGCTCGCGGTCGCCCTCGTAGTAGCGCTCGACGTACTCCTGGCGGACCTGCTCGTGCGCGTAGGCTTCGGCCGCCGAGTACTCGACCTGCGCGTCGTCGTAGTTGCTCGACTGGAGCTCCTGGCGGACCCGCTCGTCGATCGCCGCCTGCTGCGACGTATCCAGGTCGTCGTACGCCGCGTCGTGCTCGTCCTGCGCGTAGTAAGCGCGCATGTGCTCGGTCTTCAACTCGAGCGTGTCGGCGGTGTAGTCGGTGTCGTAGTAACTCCCGCGCCCGAGTATCGACCCCTGGTTCATCAGCCCGTTCTCCTGAAAGGCTTCCTTCCCGTCGCGGACGTCGTCGCTGGTCGCGACTTCCTCGCCGTCGGGCCCGACGATCGTGTCGGGAATGTCCGGCGAGTTCGCGTACGAGAGCCACGCCCCGCCGCCCATGACGATGAGGTTCACGACGAAAATCGCCGCGAGGAACGTGGCGAGTTGTTTCCTGGTTACTTGCATGACGGACGGGACTCGGTCGTCAACCCCCGTCAAATAGGCCGAGAGTTCCTACGAACTGGAAAAACGCGCGAACGGGTTCGGGATAGCGGTTAGGGGGGATGGGACTGTCAGTATTCCGCTGTCGTCTCGGGAGTCGGCCTCGAATCGACCAGACGGGGGAAGAACGCCTCGAGCGTGACTTCTCCGTCGGCGCGCAAAAATAGCCTGCGAGAATTCGTGGTGCGGCCGCCGCGTCGGCGCCGTTGCCGGCGTGGTGGACGGTTCGATCTGCGCCGTCAGTTCGGAGCCGTGACGATGTCGTCTCGGTAGCTCTCGATCGCCTCGAGAACGGCCTGTCGGTCCTCCTCGCCGACGTCGAACTCCGCGAGCGTGTCGTCGAGGTGGGTGGCGATGGCCTTGAAGTCCGCGGGGGAGATACCCATCTCCTCGTGGGCGGCTTCCATCTCCTCGCCGGTGTACTCGACGGGGCCGCCGGTGACAGAACTGATGAACTGGGTCTGGTGGGCGCGCTGTTTCTGCATGTCGACGTCCTCGAAGTAGTGTGCGACCTGCTCGTCGGCCATAACGCGATCGTAGAATCGATCGACCACTTGGGCGATAGCGTCCTCGCCGCCGAGTCGATCGTACAGCGTGTCTGTCATCCACTCATATGTACCCCCTTGAAGAGAAATAATTGCCGTCCCGAACACGTTCCGCAAAATATATGTGTGTTTGTCCCACACAATGGCCGGATCAACCCGGAGCGTCGCTCTCTCGATAGAATCGCCCCGATCGGTTACCGAGTTCGCGGACCGGTGTCACGGGAGGGCATGCCCGACCGCCGGACAAGCGTGCGCTTTTCATACCCGAGGCACCGACTGACGCCTATGAGAACGCGCGGGACGCTGCGACTGGCGACGAGGGGGTCCACACTCGCCCGGCGACAGGCCACCCTGGTGAAGGAGGCGCTGGAAGACCGCCGGTACGAGGTGGAACTCGTCACGGTCGAGACCACGGGGGACCAGATCAGGGACGAACTCATCCACCAACTCGGCAAGACGGGGGCGTTCGTCCGGGAACTCGACGAACGCGTCCTCGAGGGCGACCTCGACGGCGCCATCCACTCGATGAAGGACATGCCGACCGAGCAGCCCGACGACCTCGTGACCGCCGCCGTCCCGGAACGCGGCCGGCCGGGCGACGTGCTCGTCACCCCCGACAGCTCGACCCTCGAGGAGCTCCCCGAGGGCGCGACCGTCGGCACCTCGAGCCTGCGGCGTCGCGCGCAACTGCTCTCCGAACGGGACGACCTGCAGGTCGAGCCCCTGCGCGGGAACGTGGATACGCGCCTCGAGAAGCTGCTCGCGCCCGCGCTGCAGGAAGAACACCAGCAGCGTTCGGAAGCGGACAAGGAGCGCAAGGCGAATACCGGCGACGAGGACTTCGAACCCGCGTACGACCGCACCGTCGACGAGTGGTTCGACGACCTCTCGGAACTCGAGCGTCAGGCCCTGGGTCGGGAGGTAGAGACGGAGTACGACGCGATCGTCCTCGCGCACGCGGGCCTCGAGCGCAGCGGGCTGGCCCACTACGTCGACTATCAGGAACTGCCGACGTCGACGTTCGTCCCCGCGCCGGGCCAGGGGGCGCTGGCCGTCACCGCGACCGACGGCGAGACGGCCCGCGACATTCAGAGCGCGATCGACCACCCGCGCAGCCGCGTGGAGACGACCGTCGAGCGGACGATCCTCGCGGAACTCGGCGGGGGCTGTATCGCACCGGTCGGCATCTACGCGGTCGTCCAGGGCGAGTACGTCCACGCCGACGTCACCGTCTTCGACCGGGACGGCGAGGAGTCGGTGACCGGCGCGCGGGACCTGCCGATCGAGCGCCACGCCGAGGCCGCCCGCGAGTTCGCGCGGGATCTCGCGGATCGGGGCGCTGCAGAACTGATCGAGCGGGCGCGGGAAGACGCGGGTGCCGACGCTGACGACGATACCGGGGCGGGCGATACCGACGATACCGATGGCGGCAGTACTGGCGGCGTTCCCTCGGAAGATAAGCCCGCGGGGAAATAGGTAGGATATACTGAGATGGACGCACGCGATATCGAGGCCGAACCCGGTACCGTCTACCTCGTCGGCAGCGGCCCCGGCGACCCCGGACTGCTGACCGTCAGGGCGAAAGCCTTGCTCGAGGATGCCGACGTCATCCTCCACGACAGGCTGCCGGGACCGAAAATCATCGGGATGCTGCCCGACGAGCGCTGCGAGTACGTCGGCAAGCACGCACAGGGTGAGCGAACGACCCAGTCGGAAATCAACGACCGGCTGGTCGAATACGCCCGCGACGGCAAGAAGGTGGTCCGACTCAAGGGCGGCGACTCGTTCGTCTTCGGCCGCGGCGGCGAGGAAGCGGAGTATCTGGCGAATCACGGGGTCCCTTTCGAGGTCGTCCCCGGGGTCACCTCCGCGATCGCCGCCCCCGCCGTCGTCGGGATTCCGGTCACCCACCGCGATCACGCCTCCTCGGTCTCCTTCGTCACGGGTCACGAGGATCCGACAAAGGACGAGTCGGCGGTCGACTGGGAATCGCTGGCCGAGGCCGGCGGCACCATCGTCGTCCTGATGGGCGTCAAGCGACTCCCCGACTACACCGCGGCGTTGCGCGAGGCCGGGATGAGTTCCGAGACGCCGGTCGCGCTCGTCGAACGCGGCACCTGGCCCGAACAACAGGTCGCGACCGGCACCCTCGAGACCATCGTCGAGGCCCGCGACGAGGTCGGAATCAGGCCGCCGGCCGTGACGGTGATCGGCGACGTCGCCGCCACCCGCGAATCGGTGCTCGACGCGCTGGAAAACGAGTACGCGCCCGTCGCCGACGGCCGCCGCGGTGATGGCGATGACTGACGACAACACGCCGACCGTCGCCGTCTTCCGCCCCGACGACGACCGCATCGCGGACGCCGTCGCCCTGCTCGAGGAACTGGGCGCCGAGCCGATCCCGGATCCGATGCTCGCCGTCGAGGCCACCGACGCGACGCCCCGCTCGGACGCCGACTACGTCGTCTTCACGAGCAAGACCGGCGCCGAACTCGTCTCCGAGGCGGGCTGGAAGTCCGGCGAGGAGACCGTCTGCGCGATCGGCCCCGCGACGGCCGACGCGCTCCGCGCCGAGGGGTACGCGGTCGATCTGGTCCCCGAGGCGTTCACCTCGAGCGGGCTGGTCGCGGCGCTCGAAGACCGCGTCGACGGCGCCCGCGTCGAGGTCGCCCGCAGCGACCACGGCAGCCCCGTCCTCCTCGAGGGCCTCGAGGACGCCGGCGCGTACGTCCACGAAACGATTCTCTACCGGCTAGTGCGGCCAGAGGGAAGCGGCGAGTCGGCCGAACTCGCCGCCGCCGGCGACCTCGACGTCGCCTGTTTCACCTCCTCGTTAACGGTCGAGCACTTCCTCGAGGCCGCCGCCGAACGCGGGATTCGCGACGACGCGCTGGCGGGGCTCGAGACCGCCACTGTCGGAGTCATCGGCGAACCGACCCGCGAGACGGCCGAAGACTGCGGGATAGACGTCGATCTGGTCGCCAGCGAGGCCACGTTCGAACGGCTTGCGCGCGAGACCCTCGAGGCAGTACGGAAGGACTGACCCGCAGCGCTGATCGAGTAGTGCCGAGAGAGTCCGCGACTTTATCACGAAAGCCGCCCCAAGAGATTCTCGATGGCTGGGCCGATCCCCGAACTCGAGGAGCGTGCGACCCGCTGTGCGCGACGACTGTGTGAGGCCGATCGCGTCCTGCTGGCGTCCCACATCGACGCGGACGGACTGACCAGCGCCGCGATCGCTGCGCAGGCCTTAGAGCGCGCGGCGATTTCCTTCGAGACGGTCTTCGAGAAGCAACTCGACGAGGACGCAATCGCCGACATCGCGGCGACCGACTACGACACCGTCCTCTTTACCGACTTCGGGAGCGGCCAACTCGATATCATCGGCGACCGCGAGGACGCCGGCGACTTCACGCCGGTCATCGCGGATCACCACCAGCCGGCCGACCGCGAGACCGAGTATCACCTGAATCCGCTGCTGTTCGGGATCGACGGCGCCTCGGAACTGTCGGGCGCCGGCGCAAGCTACGTTCTCGCGCGGGCGCTCGCCGAAGAATCCGATCAATCGGTGGCCGCGGACGGCGGCGCCGTCACGGTCGATTCTGGAACGCCCGCGCGCGCCGACAACCGCGATCTCGCGGCCCTCGCCGTCGTCGGCGCCGTCGGCGACATGCAGGCCTCCGGCGGCGAACTCCGCGGCGCGAACGAGCAGATCGTCGCCGAAGGAGTCGAGGCCGGCGTCATAGAGACCGGCAAGGACCTCGCGCTCTACGGCAAACAGACCCGGCCGCTCCCGAAACTGCTCGAGTACGCCACCGACGTCCGTATTCCGGGGATTTCGAACGACGAAGCCGGCGCCCTGCAGTTCCTCGAGGAGTTGGATCTCGAGTTGCAACGCGAGGAGGACGGCGAGTGGCGCCGGTGGGCCGACCTCTCGAACGAGGAAAAGCGGACCGTCGCCAGCGCGCTCGTCAAGCGAGCCGTCTCGCGGGGCGTTCCCGCGAAGAAAATCGAGAGTCTCGTCGGCACCGCCTACGTCCTCTGCGAGGAACCCGTCGGCACCGAACTGCGCGACGCCAGCGAGTTCTCGACGCTGCTGAACGCGACCGCCCGCTACGAGCGGGCCGACGTCGGCCTCGGGGTCTGTCTGGGCGACCGCGAGGGCGCGCTCGAGCAGGCCCGGACCCTCTTGCGAAACCACCGACGGAACCTCTCGGAGGGGATCGATCTCGTCACGCGAGAGGGCGTCACTCACGAGGACAACGTCCAGTGGTTCCACGCGGGCGACCGCATCCGCGAGACGATCGTCGGCATCGTCGCGGGGATGGCGATGGGCAACGAGGGGATCAGCCGCTCGAAGCCGATCGTCGCCTTCGCACAGAAGAACGACGAAGCGGTCAAGGTCTCGGCGCGCGGCACCCACTCGCTCGTCCGAAAGGGGCTGGACCTCTCGGTCGTGATGGGCGAGGCCTCGCGCGCCGTCGACGGCGACGGCGGCGGCCACGACGTCGCGGCCGGCGCGACCGTCCCGATCGGTCGCGAGGAAGAGTTCGTCGAGATGGCCGACGAAATCGTCGGCGAACAGTTGTCCTGACGGGGCGTTTTCCTACGACTTGGACCGCGAGCGCTTCATCGACGACGGCACCGTCGGCACGAGCGGCGCGTGGGAGGTCACGACGAAGGTTCCCTTTCGGACCGCCCCCTTCGCGTACTGGACCGCGCTCTTGCGGATCGGCGTTCGCTTCCCGCGGATCTGGGTCCGCCCCTCGAGGATGGCCTCGACGAGCTCGCCGCCGTCGATGTCGGCGCGGGTCGGGTTCTCGGCGTCGGGCGTGACGATCACCTCGGTGTAGGCCTTGCCGACGTTGGGCAGGTAGTGGGCGTCGCTGGCGCCGATCTCGGGATAGCCGCGGCGACGAGCGAAGGTTCGTGCGCGACGGTTCCGGTAGCCGGTAAAGAGCATCGAGTTGTAGGTTTCGATGGCGTCGACGTCGTCGACGTTGCGTTTCCGGATGCCGTGGCGACTGCGCTGGAACGGGTGGGGAACGATCGCGATCCCGCCGAGGTCGCGGACGGTCTGAACGGTCTCGCCGACGGGGCGACCGGGTTCGGGGCGTTCCTCGACGCCGATCGCCAGTAGGTGGCCGTGTTTCGTCGAGACTTCGACCCCCGGAATGCCGATCAGCCCGTACTCGGGCGCCAGTTCGGCGGCCCGCAGCGACTCGCCGATCTCGTCGTGGTCGGTGATAACGACGCCGTCGAGACCGATATCCGCCGCGTGCTCGAGGATGAGTTCGACGGGTTCGTGGCCGTCGTAGGAGTCGTCGGAGTGGACGTGAAAATCGATGGTAAACGGGATCTGGGTCGTCATAGGGGCGGGGAGATACGGCAAATAGCCCGTTGGACAGCATAAACGCTGTGTTGGCGATCGGGTTTCCGGCCGCGATTTGATATATCGATATTCAATTTATACGCTGTCGAGTAGCGTGATAAGGGTGATCGAGTAGCGCTTCCGACTCGAGGAGTGGAAAGCGCTACTGCGGCAGACGCGGTGGTTCATCGAAAGAGAGGCGGAGACCCGTCAAACGCCCAGGAATCGGAACAGTTGCGATCGACGGCAGGTATTAGGCTCGCCTAAAATCCAGTAGACTTATCTACCTTTAGGTTGGCCTAAACCATGAGTAAGGAGCGAGCCGCGGACGAGATCGGCCGCACCGGCGGACGATCGCCGCGCGGGTCGCGACGAACGGGCCGAGAGCCGGCTCGAACGCCACAGACAACGAGTATCCATGGTCGGAACGACACTGCGCGAAATACGCGATCGGATCGAACAGATAGCGAGCGAGGACGGCGAATTCTACGTCGTCTGCGCCCGGTCCGGCGAGCGACCGGTTCCCGTCGCCGGCAAGCGGTTCCCGACGCGCGAGGCCGCGGTCGACGCCGTCAGGGCGACCGAGCAGTACCGGGCCGCGCTGCGCCGGTACGACCCGCAGCTGCCGTTTTACGACCCCGTCGTCTGTCAGGTGGGACGGGATGCGGCCGCCGATCCGGCGCCGCCCGCGCCGAGCGCCGCCGATCCGGTTGACGACCGTCCGTCCTCGAGGTCGACGGACGCGATCGACAGCGGCCGACAACCGCTGATCGGGTTCTGCCACGACGTCTCGGGCGCCGTCTTCGAGGCGCTCTCGGCGCGCGACCACGCCGCCGCCGAGAGCGCGATCATGGACGCGTACCTCGCCGCCGCGGAGGCCGTGGCTGACCCGGACACCCTCTGTCTGGTGTTGCTCGAGAGCATGGCGACGGAGCTTGAGCGCCACCTCGCGCCAGACGAGCGCGTCGGGGTGCTCGAGGCGGCGGCGCGGAACCTGTTGCCGGTGCAGGCCGCCGGTGTCGAGGATCCGGTCGAAGCGAGCCTCGAGCACCTGCACTCGCTCTCGTTGATCTCCGAGTACGGCGTCGTTCGTCGGCCGCTCGACGCCGACGGCGGCAACGCGTGGGTCGTCTACCTGCGCGGCTACGCGATGGAAAGCAGCGAGCGACGGTTTCCGACGCTGCCGATCGGGATCGATCTGCTCCGTCGGACGGCCGAAGTCGGGGTGGACGGGGAGACGGAACCCGGCCGCCACGCGTCGCTCGGCGTCAGCGAAGCGAACGCGCTCGGCGACGACGACTGGCGCCTCGTGCTGACGACCGACGCAGCAGCGGACGGGTTAATTTGCGTCGAGGAGGGGGGCGAACCGTGACCGCAAACGCGACGACAACCGAGACGGCCACGACGGACGTCCACCGCGCGCTCGAGTGCGTCACCGAGCAGCGAGAGTCGGTCGCGGACCGGATCGACGCGTTCGAGTCGTTCGCCGCTCGCGTCCGCGAACTGCCGGCCGGCCCGTCCGCCACGACCGCCGGCCCGGTCGCGCAGGCGACGCCGACGGTGATGACGTCCCGGGCAGCCGGTACAGGGCCGACGACGCCTGATTCCTGCGCTATCGTCCGACAAACGTTCCTCGAGACGATCGTTCCCCACACCACCGTCGAGATAGACGGGGAAGAATCGGTCGTGCGAGCGCTCGCGGCGGAATTCTCGCGCGACATCGCCGTTGCGCTGACGACGAACGCGACCTGGACCGCGGAGCTGAAAACCGCCGTCATCGAGGCGGCGACGACGCGACGGTTCGAGGCCGAGCGGCTGCAGGAAGCGCTCGAGGCCGAAGCCGAGCGCCTCGAGACGCTCGTCGCCGACCTCGATCCGATCGTCGCGTGGCTCCGGTCGACGGCCGCGGAATCGCTGCAGCAGTACGGATTCGACGAGTTACAGGCGAAACACGACCGACTCGAGGAATTTTGCGAGCAGTTAGAGACGGGGATCGAGGAGCGACAGGAGCGGTTGCAGGAGCCGGTTCGGGAGGCCGGCGACGTGCCGTATCGCACGCTCGTGGAATCGGTCTACGCGTCGTTCGACGCGCGGTATCCGGTGCTCGCGACGCTCACTCGTCTGTGTCGGATCTGCCGGGAGTGTCAGCGAACGGTTCGCGATCACCTGGTTCGGCGGGCGTGATGCGGACGAGCGTCTCGTCGGTTAGTGCGGCGTCGAAAAACGGCGGAGTGCAGTCGGTACGTCACGCTTCGTTGCCGTCACCGGTAGCGTTCGAGCGGCCGTCCGGAACGAACTCCGAGAGCGAGATGCGATCGAGGACCGCAGTCACGTCGAACGGATCGTCGATCGACTCGGCCCGCTCGTGGACCCGGCGCATGCTCTCGAGGAGGCCCTCGACGGCGGCGCGTCTGGTCGAGACGAGGCCGATGGCTTCCGAGATTGAGCGGTCGCGCAGCGAGTACCGGTAGCGAAGCTCCCAGCAGTAGCCGAGTCCGAGTCGGGGGTGGGAGCGATCGGTTGTCGTTCGGTCCGCGACGAGTTCGATCGGGGGCTGCCTGTACCGGTAGGCGAACCGGTCGTCGCAGAGTTCAGCGGCGCCCCATCCCGGCGGTAACGCTTCCGGCGGAATGGGTCGCTGATCGATGGACATGTGATTCGTATTAACGGTTGAGTTCGAGGTGTCCGTTCCGCTTGCGTACGCAGTCACGTTTGTAGGCAGTCGATACCGTTTCAACCGAGTGGAGCGATTCGGTAACAGAATCTTAACGATAGTTATGGACGAATATTGCTGCGACCGATCGTCCGACTTTTGTCGTCGCTCGCGCTGCATTCCAGTATGGCCGACTTCGACCCCGAGAAATTCGAAGACAAGTACGCCAACTACTTCCCGGAACTCCAACAGGCGTACAAGAACGCGTTCAACCGGATGAACGACCGCTACGACTCCGAACTCGTCCACGCGATCGACCAGCAGGTTCTCAATGAGAGCGAACCCTTCTACGAGGGCGACGGCGAGTTCCGCGTTGAGCTCCCCGAGAACCCGTACGATCGGCTTTCCGGCGTTCTCGTCGAAGAGGAACGGTTCGAGACCGTCCTCGAGACCCACGTCGAGGAGATCGAGACGGAACTGCGACGGGTGTTCGACTTCGAGTAAGCCGCCGAGACGAGTCGCCCTCGTGGAAACGGACCGACGCCGCGGAACCGCTCGTGCGATCGTCACGACCGTCTTCTCGGCCGCTCGGTGCGAGAAGCGAACAGGTAGGACGGAAGGTTTAGGGGGACTCACACCCAAGGCAGTTCTATGAGCACGGAAACCCAGAACGACGGGGACGACCTCGAAGAGCGCGTCGCGAACTTCCTGCGGCGCAACTTCCCGCAGATCCAGATGCACGGCGGCAGCGCGGCGATTCAGGACCTCGACCGCGAGACCGGCGAGGTCTCGATCGCGCTGGGCGGCGCCTGCAGCGGCTGCGGTATCTCGCCGATGACGATTCAGGCGATCAAGAGCCGCATGGTTAAGGAAATCCCGGAGATCGAGCAGGTCAACGCCCACACCGGCATGGACGGTGGCGGCGACATGGGCGGCGGCATGGAGCCGTCGTTCCCCGGCGAAACCGTCGACGACGACGGCGAACCCGACGAAGGCCCCGAAGCACCGTTCTAAGTCGTCTCCAGCCGATATCCCGTTTTATTGTTTTCAGCCGCGTAGCCGGACGTTCGGCGGTCGCGTCCGCACCGAGTAACACCTACCGCAGCCCCTGACCGCGCTCCCACGCTCGAACGAGCGCCGTCAACGTCCGATTCGTCGGCACCTCGAGACCTCGCTCGCCGGCTCGATCGACGATATAGCCGTTGATCGCGTCGATCTCGGTTCGACGGCCCGCGAGGACGTCCTGGCGCATCGACGACGTGTTCGCGGCCGTGTGCTCGGCGACCCGCTCCATCGCAGCGAGTGCCTCGCGGTTCGGTACTCGGACGTCACAGGCGCGAGCGACGCGGGCCGTCTCCCGTGTCGCCGCTCGCGCCACGTCGTTCGCCGGCGCCTCAAGCACCGCTCCGTTTTCGGTCGCCGTCAGCGCCGTTATCGCGTTGATACCGGCGTTAACGGCGGCTTTTTCCCACAGCCGCCGGGGCATGTCCGTCGCGACCGTCGTCTCGAGTCCGGCAGCGGTCAAGGCCCGGCCGATCCGGTCGGCAAGGGCCGATTCACCGCCTTCGCGGGCGCCGAGGGTGATCTCGCCGACGCCGGTACAGGCGACGCGACCCGGCCCCCGGAGCAACGCGCCGTAGGTCGCCGTGCCGGCGAGTACCGGCACGTCGAGGCGGTTCGCCAGCTGCTCCTCGTTTCCCAGCCCGTTCTGCAGGGAGAGCACGGCGTCGAACGAACCGGTCGCAAGCGCGTCGGCGGCCGCCTGGGTGTCGAAGGCTTTGACCGCGACGATCGCGAGGTCCGCCTCTTGGTTCCGGCCGTCGGTCGTCGCGGTCGGCCGGGTGGTCGTCGGCGTCTCGCCCTCGAGGGCGCCGTCGTCGGTGCCGTCCTCGAGACGGAGCCCGGACTCGCGAACCGCCGTCACGTGGTCCTCGCGGCCGACGAGCGTGACGTCGTACTCGCGAGCCAGTAGGCCGCCGACGAGACTCCCCAGGCTCCCCGCCCCGAAAACGAGCGTCTCCATGCCACGAGGTGGACCGAGCGCGGTAAAACGGTTTTCGTCGGGACCGCGCCGGCCGTGGACGGTCGCGGCCGCAGGCGGGGCGCCTCAATCCTCCGTCCAGTAGTACAGTTCCTCGCGCTCGGCGCCGCAGTTCGGGCACTCATCCGGGACATCGTCCTCGAGACGACCCATCTCGCCACACTCCCAGCAGCGCCACATGAGTTCGGCCTCGCCGAACTGCTGGCCGGATCGGACGTGTTCGACGCTCAGCCCCTGAATCCCGTCCCGAAGGGAGATGTAGAGGCCGTCCTCGTCGATGCCACGAATCTGGCCGATTTTGGTTCCGTCCTCGGTGTAAACCGTCGCTCCGAACGTGAGCTGGGATCGTTCTGTGGCCATCTGACTCACCGCTGGTAAACTACGACTCGAGCGGCTATAAATCTCTACGCGCTATATAGAATTGCTGGAGATCGAGGAGACGCCGACGCGATCGAACCGTCGAGTACAACCGTCGGATCGTCGATTGACGGCACAGCGAGTCTCGCGGACGGTACGCCGCGCTCGCGTGACGAACTCGAGGAGAAGTCGACTCGAGAGAGCTCGGAATGGATGAGAAGGATCGGCGGCGGGACCCGACCGAACCGTCAGCGCGGCGATCAGCGGCAGTTTAGTCTTCGGTCCAGTACATCAGGTTCTCGCGTTCGGTCCCGCAGTTCGGGCACTCGTCGGGCAGTCCGTCGTCGATGTCGCCCATCTGCCCGCACTCCATGCAGCGCCACATCAAATGTGCTTCGCCGAACTCGTGGCCCGAGCGAGCGTGTTCGACGCTCATCCCTTCAGCTCCTTCGCGAGTCGTGACGAAGAAGCCGCTCTTTTCGAGCCCGCGGACGTGACCGAGCTCGTTGCCGTCCTTGTCGTAGACTGGCTCCCCGAGGTTGACGTCGTGGACCTCCTCGACGGCCTCCTCGTCGCCCTCCTTCGCCGGTGTCTCGCCAGTTTCGACCATGTGAGAACGTCGGCCGCGACGGGGATAAAGACACAGCGCGCATTGTGCGGGGCCGCAAACGCGGCCGATACTCACCGCCTGAGACGGTCCGCTGCGATACCGAACGCAACGAGCGAAACGACGACGCCGAATCCGGGGACCGAATCGTCCGTCGATTCTTCGACCGACGCGCTCTCGTTGCTCGATTTGGCCGCTCCGTCGGTCGCGTTCGCACCGTCGACGACGGCGACGGATCGTTCCTCGAGGAGTTCGGACGGCGAGTAGACTCTGACCGTCGCCCCGACCCCGGCGTCGACACCGTCGAGATCGAACGCGACCCGCGCGGTGCCGTTTTCGTCGACCGTCGCCGTCGATTCGCGGACGAACCGCTCGGGAGAGACGAGCACCGCGTCGAGTTCCGCGCCCGCCTCCGCGTCGACGTCGAGCGTGACCGACGCCGACGACTCGTTCTCGAGCGTGATATCTGCATTCGCCGCCGATCGGTCGTCTTGCTCGGGCGCAATCACGTAGACGGGGTGTTCCGCGGAGACGTTCGCGTCGTCGCTGCGGGCGACGAGATCCGCTTGCTGCGGGGCGGCGTGATCCCCGAGGTCGAACGTCACGGTAGCGACGCCGCTTTCATTGACCGTCGTCGACTCGGTCAGGACGAAAACCCCCGGTGCCGACAGTCGGACCTGGAGTCGATCGCCCTCGGCCGCCCCGTCCGGTTCGAGCGCGATCGTTTCGGCCGAGTCGTTCTCGAGGAGGAACCAGCCGCGGTCGGTCGGAGTGACGGGATCGTCGTGCTCCTCGGCGGCGTTCTCGCTTCGCTCGTCCGCCGCGGTGACGACGACGCGCGTGTCGTCGATAACGGACTCGTCGTCCGCGTTCGACTCGAGCACTGCGAGCTCGTAACTCGCCGGATCCAGCGCCGACTCGAGTTCCGATTCGTCGCTGACCTCGAGCGACGCGTCGCCTGCGACCGAAATCGGCGATTCGGAGTCGGCCGTCGCGCTCGGATCGATCCGGATCGTTACCGTCTCCGAGTCGCCCGAATCGATCGTTCCGGCGAGTTTGTAGTTGAGACGCTCTTCGTCGCCGAATCGAACGGGAATTTCGTTCGCGTCGCCGACCGTTACGTTGACGGTCGCAGTCTCGTTTTCCGTCACGTCGACGGTATCCGAAGCGAACGACGGATCGTCGGCAGCGGCGACGGCGCTCGCACCCGCGGAGAGGACACAGAGGGCGACCAGTCCGGCCGCGAGCAATCGCTTCCACGTCGATACGCCTGCTATGGGGGACCAATTACCCATACTCGATAGTAGTTACCGTTCTATAATATATTCTTCGTTGACAGAAAAGCGGTACCAACCCGACCGCAGTTCACGAATCGACTATCGACGGACGCGGCAACGACGACGAGCCGACGGACCGGTTCACATGAAGTCCTCGATCCCGCTTTGTTTGTTCTTGTCGTTCTCGAAGATGCTCTCGAGCGACCGCTCGAGCACTTCTAACCGCTGTTTCGTGTAGTCCCGACAGTCGTACTCCTCGGCGACCTGGATCGCGGTCTGCATGTACTTGTTGACTGACCCCTGGTGGACGGTGAGGTTGACCTGGCCGCCGCACTCCCGACACTCGCCGGTCAGCGGCATCCGGCGGAACTTCTCGCCGCAGTCGAGACACCGCGTCTCCTGCCGCGAGAAGGCCCGCAGGTTGCCGATCAGATCCGGCAGGAAGTGGTACTCGATGACCCGTTCGGCGACGTCGGTCTCGTCGACGGCCTCGAGTTTCCGCGAGAGCTCGAGCTGGGCGTCCATCTTTTCCATCATCGAACCCAGCGTCTTGTACGCCGAGAGGTCGGGCCCCATCGCGATGTCGGTGGTGTCGTGGGTGTGCTCGAAGCCGGTGTACTCGCCGTCCGTCCCGAGGGTGTCCTCGGCGATCTGGATGTCGACCTCCTCGGGGTCAGCCTGCTCGCGAGTGGCTTCGTAGAATTCCCGCGGATACTGCCGGACGATGTCCATGTTGTGGGCCTCGTCGTCGATCTCGGAGGGATCGATCCGGGAGGACATGACGAGCGGGGCGTCCATCTTCCCCCCACGCTGGTCCGGCAAGAAAGACTTACTGAAGTTGAGAAGTCCGTCGAGAAGCAGCATCACGCAGTCCTCGTCGCCGTCGCAATTTCTTCGTTTCGCGGCGTGAAAGTACGGATGAGCGTATCCCACGGCGGCACTGGTGAAACCAATCACACGGCCGACAGTTGCGGCGCTCGTGTGGGGTGCCATGCCGAACACCAACTCGCCAACGAGGTCCTGGCGATCGTCGATCTTGTAGAACGGCTCGAGGCCGTAGTACTGCTCCAAGAGGTCGTCGATGAAGTCCGCCGTTTTGATCATGTGCTCGGCGGCGCCGTCCGAGAGGACGATGTCCTGCACTTTGAGCTCGATCAGCTGGTCCTCGTGGGTCAGCGGCTCGCCGTGGATGTCCGCATCGTAGCCGAGCGCCTGGAGCTGGCCGACGTCGACGTCGAGTTCGCTGGCCCGGACGGCCGTCACGGGCAGGTCGGTCATGTCGTAGCGGACGGTGCCGTCCTTGAACGTCGAGACGTCGTGTTTGGCCCGCAGGATCCCCTTTTCGATCGGTTCGGGAACCTTGTTCGTCGAGGATAGTCCCTTGACGCCTTTCAGGATCTCGAAGGCGTTCTCGCGCTCGCCGACCGACTCGAGCGCGCTTCGGAACTCCTCGTTGACGTCGATCTCGCGGGGTTCGACGCAGGTGCCCTCGACCTCGCAGCGGTCGCACTCGACGCGGCCGGCGTCGTCGGGCTCGAGGCGCTCGTCGCAGTCGGGACAGCGGTAGTCGGGTTCGGTCCGCGCGTTGCAGTCGGGACAGCGGTTCTTGAACGTCTCCGTATCGCAGTCGGGACAGCGCTGGCGGCCGACCTGCACCTCGACGATACCGGGGGTGTCCTGCATCGTCTCGGCGTGTTTGGCAGCGTCGGCGACGTTGCGCTGCGTGCCGCCGGCTTCGCCGATCGGGAACAGGGTGTGGACGGCGGGGCTCAGGTCGCGGCTCTCCGACTTCTCGGGCCGGCCCATCCGGTTGCCGATCCGCGTGGGCGAGCGCTCGCGAACCTCGAAGGGGGCGACCTCGTTGACCGCCTCGATGGCGTTGTCGCCCTCCGCCTCGTGGCCCCAAGTGCGGGCGCGCTCGGAGAGGTCGTCGTCGGTCCAGGTGCGCTCGAGTTCGACGGTCGGTTCCTCGGGGTCGGTGTCGGGCTCGCGTTCCGGCTCCTCGCCGCGACCGTCGGGATCCGGCTCGAGGGCGGCCCCGTCGGCGACTGCCTGCCGCGGCTCGCAGCCGACCGTGCGGACGAACGGCCGCCAGTCGTCGATCTCGATTCGGTCCTCGCCCTCGCGCTGGCGGTGCTCGAGGACGATCGTCTCGAGCGCGTCGGCGACGGCGTCGTCGTGCTCGAGGACGAGGATGCTGTCGTCCCCGTTGCCGTTCACGCTGCCGTCGCCGTCCTGCTCGATCCGTCCCTCGGCGACCGCCGCCGCGAGGTTACAGAAGGCGTCGACCGAGATGTCGTGCCAGAGGTAGGTGTACTCCGGATGGAGGGGCGCGTCGTACTCGACGGCCCACTCTACGGCCTCCTCGGGGTCGGGGAACTCGAGGTCGATCCGGGGATCGTCCTCGAGGGCCTGGACGTCGGCGCCGGCGGCCTCGAGGTCCTGGACCCACCACTCGTAGGTGTAGGAGGCCGGTGCGAGCGGGTGATTGTTCTCGACGAACTCGCCGTAGTTGACGAGGTACTCGCCGAGGTCCAGAATCTTCTCGACGCCGTTGCGGATCTCGAGGGCGTCCTCGGGGTCGTCGATCCGGCGGACGTCGCCGTTGGCGAGTTTGACGGTCGGCCCCTCGATGGAGTCGACGGGGACGACGCCGGCGGCCTTTCCGGGCCGCTCGGTCTTGATCTGGGTCCCGGTCGCGAGGAAGTCGTCGACGAGGTGCATCGCGGCGGGGTGGACGCCGGCGGTCGCGAAGCCGTGGTTGCGCGCGCGGCCGTAGCGCAGCCGGAAGCCGCCCTCCGCGCAGGGGTGGGAGAAGACGGGCCGGCCGGCGATCAGGTCCCGGAGGAACTTCTTCGATTTGTCGACGCGCGGGGGACCTTGCGGTTCGTCGGATTCGGTACCGTCGTCGGCGTCCTCGGCAGCTGCGTCGTCCCCGTCATCGGCGGATTCCTCGTCGGCGTCGTCAGCTTCGTCTTCGCTTTCCTCGTCACCCGCGTCATCGTAGTAAGTGCCGTCGATCAGATCCTGCAGCCACGGCCAGTCGACCTCGTCCAGATTGCGGGTGTAGCGCTGGATCTTCGGGGCCTTCAGCGCGATCCCTTCGGCCATGACGAGACACATCCCGCCGCGGGCGCTGTTGGTGTCGACCCGCTCCAAGTCGCGAAAGCCGGAGACCTCCTCGTCGCCGGTGGCCTCCCCGTCCAGCATGATCGGCATGTGCTTCGCGATAAATTTCGTCTCCTTGTCCTTGGGCGTGTACTGGAGGCCGGTCTCCTTGTCGTAGAGGGCGATTTCCTCGGCGTAGCGTTCGATCTCCTCGTCGCGGGCCTTGAACTGGTCGATGCCCACGAGCGCGCGGGTGTAGTCCGCCACGAGCACCGAGAGGGCCTGCGCGGTCCCGCCCGCCGAGCGGATCGGGCCGGCGTAGTAGACGTTGACGAACTCGGTGCCGTCGTCGTTCTCTAAGATTTCGACCTTGTCGATCCCCTCGATGGGTGCGGCGACGACGCCCTCGGTCAGCAGGGCCACCGCGGTGCGGACCGCGCCCTCGACCTTCCCCGCCTTGGTCTCGTAGTCGCCGACGCGTCCCTCGGCGAAGTCCTCCGCGAGTTCGAGCGCTGCCTCCTCGCGGGACATCTCCCCCTCGAGTTCGCGGACCCGCTCGGCGACGCCGTCGATCCCGAGGATGTTCTCGACGCGGTCGGCCATGTCCCGCGCGGTCGGAATCTCGACTTCGGGTTTCGGGTCGCCGCCGCGCTGTTTGGCCGTCTCCGCCACGTCGAAAGCCTCGTCGAGGCGGGATTCGAGCGTCTGGAAGTACTGCTCGTCTTCCTCGCGCATGTCAGAGCCAGAGGTCCAGTTCGGTCGTCTCGTCGTACTCGCGCTCGAGCGGTTCCTCGAAGACGCGCATGTGGACCTCGCCGGCCCAGACCGTCGCCTCGTTCAGGTGGCCGGCGTAGGTCGTGCCCTCGTCGTCCGAGAGCACGGCGTGGGTGTGGGCGAAGCGGTCGTCGTCGAGCAACGAGACGTTGCCGACGCACCCGGCCACCTCGAGCGGTTCGTCGAACTCGATCGGATAGTACTCGCACTCGTCTTGATCGTAGAACCAGAGTTCCGCGTCCTGCACGGCGCCGAGCGCGGTAAACCACGCCGCGTCGGCCTCGACGTCGTCGGCGAGCGATTCGATCTCGGCCCGCCAGTCGGCCCCCGTCTCGAGACTGGCCACGTACTCGGCCGTCGTCTCGACCTCGCGATAATCCATACGTTCACGTCTGATGGACGGCATCAAAAAGGTTGAGGAACCCCGTCGCTCGAGGGGGCGCGCGACCGACGGACGGTCGGATCGATGTCGCATCGAGGCAGGTCGAAACACGCTCGAGGCCAGCGGATGACCGGCCCTGCACAGGTGTCCACCGTGTGCCACGTTCGTTCGGTGGTGTACACCCCGATACGCGTAACACGATATTACACGCGTTTCGATTCGATTAGTAATCCATCGAACGTTAGTTTGGTAGACGATAACAAAGACCGGTCGGCGGCGTATCGTAGGGAGAATGGGATATCAGTCACCGACTTCGACTCGCCGTCGAGTCCTAGCCGCCGGTGGGGCGGTTTCGGCGGCGGCCATCGCAGGGTGCATCGGACAGGAGGACGGCGGCGACGGCGACGGTGACGGGAACGCCACCGCCAACATCAGCGACTACCAGTACGACCGGGAGGAGCCCGACGACGAGGAGGCGGCCCGCAGCAGTTCCCTCGAGTTCCTCCAGCCCGCGGAACGGGACGAGGACTTCGACCCCGTCGTCTCGTTCGACTCCTACAGCATGCAGGTCGCGAACCTCGTGTTCGACGGCCTCTACGAGTGGGACGACGAGATGACCCTCGAGCCGAAGATCGCCGACGGGATGCCCGAGGAGCAGGACGGCACGACCTACGTCTTCCAGATTCAGGAGGGCATCCAGTTCCACAACGGCGACGAGGTGACCGCCTCGGACGTGGCTCACTCGTTTACCGCGCCCGTCGAGGAGGAGACCCAGAACGCGGCGACGTACGCGATGATCGAGTCGGCCGAAGCGATCGACGACTACCAGCTCGAGGTGAGCCTCGAGCACGAGTACGGGCCGTTTACCATGATGACGATGGGCGTCAACGTCGTGCCGGAAGACGCCCGAACCGAGGACCGGGAGGCGTTCAACACCGATCCGATCGGCTCCGGTCCCTTCCAGTTCGCGGACTTCCAGCCCGGCGAGTACGTCGAACTGCAGCGCTGGGACGACTACTGGGACGACCCGCAGCCCTACGTCGAGACGATCCGGTTCGAGGCGGCGCCGGACGACGCGAACCGCGTCGCACAGGTGCTGGCCGGCGATACGGACGTCATCGACACGGTGCCGGCCACGGAGTGGGACGAGGTCGAGAGCGAGGACGGCGTCCGGATTCACGGGAGCCGGAGCCCGTCGTACATGTACCTCGCCTTCAACTGCAACGAGGGGCAGACGACCGATCCGGACGTCAGACGGGCCGTCGCCCACTCGTTCTCGATGCAGCAGTTCGTCGAGGACCACCTCGGGGCCGCGGCCGACGCGCTCGTGAGCCCGATTCCGGAACTGACCAACGAGGAGGGCGGCTGGGAGTTCCCCACGGACGAGTGGGCGGACCAGATGCCCGAGTACGACCCCGATCAGGCCGAACAACTGCTCAACGACGCCGGTGTGCCCAACGACTGGGAACCCCGGATCATCGCCCCGGAGGGCGGACCGCGGGAAGCGCTGGCCGAGCGGATCGGCTCCCGACTCAACGAAGTCGGCTACGGGGCAGACGTTCAGGGGATGTCGTTCGCGACGCTCGTCGACACCTACGTGACCGGCAACGCCGACGACTACGAGATGTACCTGCTGGGCTGGACCGGCGGCCCCGACCCCGACGTCTACTACTACAACCTGTTCCACGAGAGCCAGGAGGGCGTCGGCCAGGGCCACTTCTACGGGGGACAGGGCGACTTCCACGACAACATCCTCGCAGCCCGCGAGAGCGCCGACAAGGAGGAGCGCCGGGAGCTCTACGTCAGCGTCACCGAGGAGGTACTGGAGTACCTGCCGGTGCTGCCGGCCTACTCGGAACACAACACGATGGCCGCCCGCGAGTCGGTCAAGGACCTGCACGCGCACCCGGAGGTGAGCTACAACCCGCGCATCGTCTCCGAGTACCAGAACACCTGGATCGACGGCTGACGATCGAGGAGCGCGCAACCGCTCGAGAGCCACGCTATGGGACTACTCCGCTACACGACCTACCGATTCGCGCAGGCGATCCCCGTCCTGATCGGCATCTCGATCATCACGTTCGTCCTCGCGAACATGACGCCGGGCGACCCGATCAGGCTGATGGTGCAGGGCCAGGAGGTCGACGCCGAAACGATCGCGCAGCTCGAGGCGCAGTACGGCCTCGACAGGCCGCTCCACGAGCGATACCTCGACTATATGGCCGGCCTCGTGCAGGGCGATATGGGCCACAGTTTCCACCGGAACCGGCCCGTCTCGGACCTGATCGCCCGGCGGATCGGGCCGACCCTGCTGCTCGTCCTGTCGGCGTACGCGTTCGCGCTGGTCACGTCGATCCCGCTGGGCATCCTCGCGGCCAAGCGGCGCAACGAGCCGTTCGACCACGTTTCGCGGATCGTCGCGCTGATCGGCGTGAGCACCCCCTCGTTCTGGATCGGCATCATGCTGATCCTGCTGTTCGGCGTCCAGTTGGGCTGGTTCCCGTCGTCGGATCTGGTCTACCCCTGGTGGCCGCCGGACGCGTACGGCCACGACGGCTACCTCGAGCACGCTGTCGAGACGGTTCGGCACCTGCTGTTGCCGATGATCGCGCTGGGGACCCTGCAGATGGCGACGCTGATGCGGGTCGAGCGCACGCAGATGATCGACTCGCTGCAGGGCGAGTACGTCAAACTCGCGCGGGCCTACGGCGTTCCCGAGCGGACGATTCTGCGCAAGCACGCCTTCCAGGTCGCCCAGTTGCCGATCATCACGATCGTCGGGCTCAACCTCTCGACGGCGCTCGGCGGCGCGGTGCTGACCGAGTTCGTCTTCAACATCAACGGCCTCGGGCGGCTGTTCTACGAGGCGATCGTCCAGTTAGACTACCAACTCATCATGGGAATCACGATGATCATCGCGACGATGTTCGTGATCGGCGTCATCATCACCGACATCGCGTACGCGTACATCGATCCGCGCGTGACCTACGGGGAGGCTGAGTAGCATGGCAGTTGGCGAAACCCAGGTCGAGAGCGGTACCGAGCCGGCCACGAAGGAAACCGAGACCGGGTGGCGCAACACGCTCCGGACTGTCATGCGCGATACGACCGCCCGCTGGGGACTGTACGTCATCGCGACGGTCCTGCTGATCACGGCGTACACGCTCGTCGACGCGAACCTCTCGCGGCTTACGTTCGGCGCCGTCTCCGATTTCACGTTCGCCGAGACGCTGCCGATCTTCGAACACCCCGAGAACCTGCCGCCGCCGGGCGAAGCCCAGCCGAACGAACCCCCCGCATTTCACGCCGGCGGGTCGCTCGAGCACCCTCTGGGAACCGACCCGAGCGGCCGGGACTACTTCACTCGGATCGTCTACGGCGCGCAGGTGTCGGTTAGCGTCGGGCTCGCGGCGACCTTCCTCGGGCTGGTCGGCGGGACGATCGTCGGCGCCGTCGCCGGGTACTACGGCGGCTGGGTCGACGACCTGCTGATGCGGGCGATCGAGACGGTGTACGCGATCCCGCCGCTGATCCTGATCATCGTCTTCACGGTGTTCGTCAGCGGCGGCAGCCCGGACGTGATGTACGCCATCGTCGGCGTCGGCGTGGCCTTCATCCCGGTGTTCGCCCGGATCATCCGCAGCGAGGTGCTGTCGGTCCGCGAGATGGACTACATCGAGGCGGCCCGCGCCGCCGGCGTCAAGGACCGCAACATCATCCTGCGCCACGTCATCCCGAACAGCTTCGCGCCGGTGCTCGTGTACGCGACGCTCCAGATCGGCGTGACGATCCTGATCGTCGCCGGCATCTCGTTCCTCGGCTTCGGCGCCCAGCCGCCGACGCCCGACTGGGGCGAGATGCTCAACACGTCCCACAGCTACATGCACTCGAACGTCTGGCTCTCGATCTGGCCCGGCCTCGCGATCATGATCACCATCATGGGCTTCAACCTGTTCGGCGACGGTCTGCAGGACGCCCTCGATCCCCGAATCAACGACTGACACGTACGAACCCATGTCCCACTCCGAACCCCTCCTCCGCGTCGAAAACCTGAAGACACAGTTTTTCACCCAAGCAGGCACGGTCCGCGCCGTCGACGGCATCTCCTTTACGGTCCGCGAGGGCGAGATCGTCGGCCTCGTCGGCGAGAGCGGCGCCGGCAAATCGGTCGCCTCGATGAGCCTCCTCCGCCTCGTCGAGTCGCCCGGCGAAATCGTCGCCGGCGAGATCACCTACAAGGGCGAAACCATCTTCGGCCTCGAGGAAGGCCCGGACGGCGAGTTGCGGGAACGCGACGACGTGCTCTCCGAAGAGGAGATTCGAACCCGGATTCGAGGCAACGAGATCGCCGTCATCTTCCAGGATCCGATGGAGTCGCTGAATCCGGTCTTCACGGTCGGCGGGCAACTGCGGGAGTTCATCGAGTTGAACCGCGGCCTCGGCAAAGACGAGGCTCGACGGGAGGCGATCGACATGCTCCGCGAGGTCGGCATTCCCGACCCCGAGGAGCGCTACGAGGAGTACCCCCACCAGTTCTCGGGCGGGATGCGCCAGCGCGTGCTGATCGCGATGGCGCTGGCCTGCGAACCCAGCCTCATCATCGCCGACGAGCCGACGACGGCGCTGGACGTGACGGTAGAGGGGCAGATCATCGACCTCGTGGACGAACTGCAGGAAAAGTACGGAACGAGCTTCATCTGGGTCACCCACGACATGGGCGTCGTCGCCGAGATCTGCGACCGCGTGAACGTGATGTACCTCGGCGAGATCGTCGAGCAGGCGCCGGTCGACGAGCTCTTCCACGACACGAAACACCCCTACACCGACGCCCTGCTGGATTCGATTCCCCGACCCGATCGGACCGTCGAGCAACTCGAGCCGATCGAGGGGACGATGCCGGAAGCGATCAGTCCGCCCTCCGGCTGTCGGTTCCACCCGCGCTGTCCCGACGCGCGGGAGGTCTGTCAGCGGGTGCATCCGGAGACGAAGGCGGTCGACCGCGCCGGCGACCACCCGCACCGGGCGGCCTGCGTCAAACACGAGGCCTTCGACGTGGGCTACGACGAGAGCCCGCCGCTGCGGACGGAGCCGCAGGCGACCGCCGACACGCCGGAGAGCGGACGGAGCGAGAGCCGCTCGAGCGCCGACGGCGACGAGGAAGCCGAGAACGCGAGCGGCGGGAGTCTCGCCGGCGACGCCCGCGCCGACGGCACCGGAGGTGACGGCCGTGAGTGACGTCGGTCGCATCACCGGCGAGACGGCCACCGACGTCGTCGAGGGGGAGCCGCTGCTCGAGGTCGACGGGCTCAAGAAGTACTTCGCGCAGGAGTCGGGCCTTCTGAGCGGCGTCTCGATCGACACGAGCCAGTTCCCGCCGATCGACGTCGGCCGGGAGCGGGTCAAGGCCGTCGACGACGTGAGCTTCGACGTCCGCCGGGGCGAGACGCTGGGGCTCGTCGGCGAGTCCGGCTGCGGGAAGAGCACCCTCGGCCGGACGATCCTCCGGCTGCTCGAGCCGACCGACGGGACGATCGCGTTCAAGGGTGAGGACCTCGCGGAGATGAGCGGCGAGGCGCTCCGCGAGAAGCGCGCGGAGATGCAGATGATCTTCCAGGACCCGCAGGCGTCGCTCGATCCGCGGATGACGGTCGGCCGGATCATCGAGGAGCCGATGCGCGCCCACGACATGTTGGACGACGAGGGCCGGGAGGCCCGCGCGAAGGAACTGCTCGAGAAGGTCGGGCTGGACCCGCACCACTACGAGCGCCACCCGCACGCGTTCTCGGGCGGCCAGCGCCAGCGGGTCAACCTCGCGCGGGCGCTGTCGGTCGATCCGGACTTCGTCGTCTGCGACGAGCCCGTCTCGGCGCTGGACGTCTCCATCCAGGCGCAGGTGCTGAATACGATGGACCAACTGCAGGACGAGTTCGGCCTGACCTACCTCTTCATCGCCCACGATCTCTCGGTCATCCGCCACATCTCCGACCGCGTAGCGGTGATGTACCTCGGCAATATCGTCGAACTCGCCGACAAGGAAGAGCTGTTCGAGAACCCACAACACCCCTACACGGAGGCGCTGCTCGAGTCGATTCCCATTCCGGACCCGCGGAAGCGAAACGCCCGCGGCGTGCTCGAGGGCGAGGTGCCGAGCCCGGTGAATCCGCCCTCGGGCTGTCGGTTCCGGACCCGGTGTCCGCGCCTGATCGCGCCCGAGCGGTACGCGTTGACCGACGAGGAGTGGGCCCACACGCGGGCGTTCATGCGCGCGGTCAAGCGTCGCACGTTCGAGCCGACGGCGGCCGCCGACCTCGAGCGGGAGTTCTTCGACGGCGACCTGCCGAGCGGCGAGGCCGGCGAAATCGTCGCGGACGCGATCGAGTCGATCGCGACCGATTCCGAGCGGGGCGCCGCCGGAGGAACCGCGAGCGCGGCGGCCGACGGCGGCGAGGTGGGAGCCGACGCCGTCGATTGGGAGACGGCCACCGACCTGCTGCTCGAGTCCTTCGCCGAGCGGAGCATCTGCGCCCGCGAGCGGCCGGCCTACGAGGTCGACCCGGCGTACGGCTCGGGGACCCACTACGCGGCCTGTCACCTCCACCGTTGACGATGCAGGTCACCCGACGCCGTCCAATCGAGTCTCGAGGAGTCACGGCCGCGTCCGCGGTACGCTCGTCGCGTCCGAGCTCAACTGGTCGCACCGCCGACCGGTAGCCAGGACGACAGTTTTCCGAAGTCGTGCGAACGGTTGACTAATCCGTGAACAACGATTAACTAACACGATCGATCGCTGCAAAAATACTTATCCGTGTCGCAGGAGTATTTACTCGTGTATGAGTAAGATCCTCGCTCTGATGGCGACGTACACGCAGACCGGCGCAAAGATCCGACGAACGATCGAGCACTCCCCCGACTTCGGCGACGAGTCGGCCGACAACGACGACAGTCCCTCGGGGCGCATTCCGCCGGGCGGGATGCTCACCGGGTAAGGGGTGAAACAGTTGCGCGGACCGCGATCCGATCGCTGCTTTTCGATCGCCCGCGTCGACCGCCTCGCCGACCGGTCGACTCCGGGTTTCACTCGAGTTCGATAACAGTCGAATCGCTCGGCCGATAGCGATCCGCGTGCGTCGCGACGAACGCTTCGATTTCGTACTCGCCGGGTTTCGGAACGACCGATTCGTGCTGCTCGTCGGTCCGCTCGAGTCGCCCGTTCCACGTCACCGTCGCGCGCTTTCGCTCGCCGCCGCGGAACGAGATCGACGACGGCCGGTCCCGGACGTAGCGGCGCTCGTCGGTGGCCTCGAGTTCGCCGTCGATACACCAACCCCACGGCCGCTGGCGCGGCGTCGGGACGTCGACCGGCAGGGGAAGTCGATTCCTGAACGTGACGGTGATCTCGACGGGGTCGCCGCGCGCGTAGACCGCGCGGTCGGTCTCGACCGCGACGTCGATCGCGCGTCTGGCGACGGCCGCGGGGACGAGTCGCTCGAGGCCGAGACCGGCGGTGAGGGCGTACGTCGATTCGGCAGTCTCGAGGCCGATATCGCGACGCGAGTGCAGGCCCGTGCCCGACTGCGCGTCTCGGTTCGTCCCGGACCGCGCGCGTGACCGGGAATGCGAATCCGAACGCGATCGGTCGCCTCGCGGTCGGGAGCCGTCCATGCACAGTTCCACGACGCCGCACCCACTAAAGCTAGCCTCGATCCTCGCGTGCTGTACGTTCACGCGTCGTTCGCGAAACGTCCGCAACTGTCGATAACAGCCGTGTTACTTGGGGAAACCGATGTCCAAGAACGGCTATGTCAGTACGGACACTACAGGAGGTTACACGATGTTACTAGCGATCGAATCGATACTGTTGCAGTTCGACGGCCCGTTTGCGGCCGAACTGTTCCTCGTCGCACGCATCCTGTTCGGCGGCACGCTCGCCTTTACGGGACTGAACCACTTCCTCGACCTCGAGAGCACGGCCGGCTACGCCGAGATGAAGGGCGTTCCGGCGCCGAAAGCGTCGGTCGCGCTGTCCGGCTTCGCGCTCGTGTTCGGCGGCGTCGGCATCGTACTCGGCGTCTTCCCGGCGCTCGCGGGCGCCGCGCTGGCCGTCTTCCTGCTGGTCGCGACGCCGACGATGCACGACTTCTGGGCCGCGCCCGAGGAGCAGCGACAGACCGAAATGACGCAGTTCCTCAAGAACGTCGGCCTGCTCGGCGCGTCGCTCGCCGTGATCGGCATCAGTGCGCTCGAGTGGCCGTACGCGGTCGGACTCGGATTCTTCTAACGCCGCTACCGGTTATCAGCGGTCAGTAATCGACCGTCTCGAATCGCTACCAGCTATCGACCGTCGCGACAGCGATCAGTAATTCGGAACCGAAAGAATAGAGGATCCCCCAACCCCCGTTATCGCCACGCAGTCAGCGTCGGCGCGTCGTCGGCCTGCATCGAAAGCCAGGCGTCGTCGGCCGAAATATCGGCGATGACGTACGCGTCGCCGTCGCTTGCGTCGGTCGAATCGATCGAGCCGACGATCGTCTCGTTCTCCGTCATGGCGTGGGGGTTCGTCGCCATGTATGGTACTGTCTCCCACCCACATATAAAGTCGTCGAATCGGACTGTCCGTCGGACGGACCGATCGGACGGCGGGGGTCGCCGGCGTGTGAAACACTGGGTTTATACTCATTTTCGCCGTACCGTGGGGATATGAACGTAGCCGACGCGATGACGCCCCGCGAGGACGTGGTGACCGTGGAGCTGCCGGGTACCCGGTCCGACGTCCTCGAGTACCTGCAAGAACAGCCGTTCTCGTCGGTCCCGGTGGTCAAGCCGACCGACGACGGTCCCGAGTACCGCGGGCTGATCTCCCGGAACGCCCTGATCGAACAGCCCGACGAGGACCAGCTGGTCATGCTGATGGACGAGGACGTGCCGACCACCACGGCCGACACCGCCCTCGAGGACGTCGCGCGGACGATGGTCGAACAGGGCGCGCGTCGCGTCCCCGTCGTCGACGGCGAGTTCGAGGGGATCGTCACCGTCACCGACGTCGTCCACGCGATCGCGACGGGCGACCAGCCGACCGACGGCACCGTCGAGGCGTGGGCCAGCGAGAACGTGAACGCAACCTACGAGGGGACGCCGCTGCCGGTCGCCGAGCGCGAACTGTCCTACGCGAACGTCCCCTACGCCGTCGCGCTCGACGACGACGGCCGGATGAGCGGCATCCTCACGGTCGTCGACGTGCTCGAGGTCGCCCGGATCGTCGAGGGCGAGGAGGAGACGGGCGACAACTTCGGCGATCAGGACGACGAGTGGTCCTGGGAGGGGATCAAGGCCGTCGGGAGCCGCTACCTGCCGACGCGGGACATCGAGATCCCCGCCGGCCCCGTCGGCGAGTTCATGAGCGACGACGTCGTCACGGTCTCGGCGAACGCGTCGATCCAGGAGGCCGCACAGCGGATGATCAGCAACGACATCGAACAGATTGCGATGGTGACCGGCGAGCAGCTCGTCGGCATCGTCTGCGACATCGATATCTTGGAGGCGCTCTATGAGTGAACAACAGCACCAGGACAGGAGCACGGCGACGAGCGAGAAACTGGTCGAACTGGCCAAGCGACGCGGCTACTTCTTCCAGTCCTCCGGGGCGTACGGCGGCGTCGGCGGCTTCTACACCTTCGGCCCGCAGGGCGCGTCGCTGAAGGGCAACGTCGAGGACGCCTGGCGCGACCGGTTCGCGGTCGCCGAGGGCAACATGGAGATCGACGCGCCGACGATCATGCCCGAACCCGTCTTCGAGGCCTCCGGACATCTGGACGGCTTCGACGACATGCTCGTCGAGTGTCCGGAGTGTGGCGAAAGCCACCGCGCGGACCACGTCGTCGAAGATAACACGGAGTACGAGGACGCCGAGAGCCTCCCGATTCCGGAGGTCGAGGAGGTCATCGCCGAGTACGAACTCGTCTGTCCCTCCTGCGGCGCCGGCCTCGCGGGCCAGGCCGTCGAGGCGTTCAACCTCATGTTCGCGACGAACATCGGCCCCGGCGACTCCGATCCCGGCTACCTGCGCCCCGAGACCGCGCAGGGCATCTTCGTCGAGTTCCCGCGGCTGAAGGAGTACGCCCGCAACCAGCTTCCGTTCGGCGTCACCCAGATCGGCCGCGCCTACCGCAACGAGATCAGCCCGCGGCGATCGATCATCCGGACCCGCGAGTTCACGCAGGCCGAACTCGAGTACTTCGTCGACCCCGAAACCGACAGCCCGGACCTCTCGAAGGTCGAGGACGTCGAGGTGACGCTGTACCCGGCCAGCGAACAGAATAAAGAGGACGGCGAGGAGATTCGGACGACGATCGGCGACGCCGTCTCCGAGGGCATCATCGGCGACGAGTGGGTCGCCTACTTCCTCGGCGTCGCGAAGCCGTGGTACGACGCGGTCGGCGTCGACATGGACCGGTTCCGGTTCCGCCAGCACCTCTCGGGCGAGCGGGCCCACTACGCCGCGGACTGCTGGGACGCCGAGAGCGAGATCGACGGCAACTGGATCGAGATGGCCGGCTTCGCCTATCGGGGCGACTACGACCTCTCGAAACACGGCGAGCACGCCGACGACCGGTTTACGATCTTCAAGCAGTACGACGAGCCCAAGACCGTTGAACGCGCGACGGTCGACCCCGACATGAGCTACCTCGGCCCCGAGTTTGGCGGCGACGCCCAGGCCGTCGTCCAGAAGCTCGAGGATCTCGCGGCCCGCGACCGTTCGGCGTTCGACGGCGACACGGTCGAGATCACGCTCGAGGGCGAGACCCACGAGGTTCCGACCGAGAAGACCGGCTTCAGCGTCGAGGAACAGACCGAGGCTGGCGAGCACATCACGCCCCACGTCGTCGAACCCTCCTTCGGCGTCGATCGGCTGGTCTACACCGTCCTGCACCACGCCTACCGCGAGGACGAGGTCGACGGCGAGGAGCGCACGTACCTCGAACTCGAGCCGGAAGTCGCGCCGACCTTCGTGGGCGTCTTCCCGCTCCAGAGCGACGACGAACTGGTCGAACAGGCCCAGGAAATCGTCGACGACCTCCGCGAGGTCGGCCTCTCCGTGACCTACGACGACTCGGGCAACATCGGCCGGCGCTACCGTCGCCAGGACGAGGTCGGCACGCCGTTCTGCGTGACCGTCGACTTCGAGACCCTCGAAGAGGAGGAAACCACCGTCACGGTCCGCGAGCGAGACACCACCGAGCAGAAGCGCCTGCCGGTCGACGAACTCCCCGAGACGCTGTCGGCGCTTCGCGAAGGCGACCTCGCGTTCGAAGAGCTGTAACGCTCGTACTCGCACCCGCACCCGAATCATCGGTACGTTCGCAAACATTTCTCAACTGAACGTAACCGACGGACTGAAGGTCGTCTCCGTCGAGCGATGCAGTGATGGCCGACGAACTGAAGCGACGGCTGGTCCACGCGAGCGGCTCCGGGTTGGTCGCGCTCTACCTGCTCGCGGACGCCCTCGAGCTCGGGCTGACGTGGACCCGCTTTCGCGTCCTGATGGTCGTCCTCGCAACCGGCGCGCTCGTCCTCGAGTTCGTTCGGCTCCGGATCGGCCTCGACTGGCGGCTCTACGACGTGCTCACCCGCGACTACGAGGAGGACAACCCCGCGGGGTACGCCCTCTACCTGATCAGCATGACCGCCGTCGTCGTCGCCTTCGAACCCAAACTCGCCCTCCCCGCGATGCTGATGCTCGCGCTCGGCGACCCGATCAGCGGGGCCGTCTCGGACAACACGCTGAAGCGGGTCAAGGGACCGAAGGTGCTGGTCACGATGTTCGTCGTCTCGGCGCTGCTCGCCGCGCCCTTCCTCGCCGAGTCACCGCTGGCCGTGCTCGCGGCGGCGTTCGGCGCGACGGTCGCCGACGGCGTCACGCTCGAGATCCGCACCTACATCGTCGACGACAACCTGACGATCCCGATCTACGCCGCCGGGCTGGCGTGGCTTGCCCTCGAGTTCGGGGCCGTCTGAGCCGGCTAGTCACCGAAGACGGACGATTCGAACGCCTCGTCGGACTCGCGCAGGAGTCGATCGGTCCCCTGGTGCGTCTCGAGTTCGCCGGGTTCTAACTCGTCGTGGAGCGTCTCGATCGTCTCCGGGACGACCTTTTCGGTAACGTCGAACGTCGTCGCGGGCTGGAAAATACCCCAGAGCGCGCCGATCGCGTGAGTCACGACGGCGACCGGCGTCAGCGCGAGAACCGGCAGCCAGAGGAGCGGGTGTTTCCGATAGGCGATCAGGCCACCGCCCATGTAGACGAAGAGAATCCCCGCGAGACCGGCGGCGGTCGGACCGTACCACTCGAGGGTCGGAAGTTGCCCCGGTGCGAGGGACGCGGCGAGGGCGACGAGCGGGACGAGCGGCGAGAGCCCCCAGACGACGACCCGGGTGTAGTACAGCGGCCGGTAGCGTCGCGGCAGGATGTGGCCGTCGGCGATCGTCCCGGAGATCCACCGGCGGCGCTGTCTGATCAACTGGCGCACCGACGGCGGCGCCTGATTGCGAAAGCGGGTGTCGAGCAGCCGGTAGGAGAGGTCTCCCGCGGCGGCGGCCCGCCAGATGAAGTTCGTATCCTCGGTGATAGTGCGTGCGTCCCAGGTGACCGCGTCCTCGAGCGACGCGCGGACCGCGATCCCGCCGCCCCACGCGTAGAGCGGGTACCGCAGGCGGTGAAAGCCGAGCTGCTCGAGCTGGTAGCCGACGCGGAACACCTCGCAGAGGTACGCGAGCCGCGAGCCGGTGTAGATCGGCTTCTCGGTGAATTGGACGATATCGGCGTCCGGCAGGCCGTCGAAGCCGGTCATGATCGTGTCCTCGTCGAGGTAGAGCACGTACTCCGCCTCGCAGGGGACGTTTTGCCGGGCCCACTCGACGGCCCGGCCCTTTCTGACGGCCGCGCAGTCGAAGTCGTCGGGGACGACGTGGACGGTCGCTCCGTCGATCGACAGTTCCGATTCGGCGACGACGCGGACGTCGGCGATGGTGTTGGGGACAGCGTTGACCGTCGCCTGGACGACGGGTTCGGCGTCGACGGTCAGGATCCGAACCTGCACGTCGTCCGGTCCCCAGGGCCGGTCCCCGTCGGCGACGCGCCAGCCGCGAGCGAGCACGAGGGCCTCGAGGAGCCACCAGCCCGCCGAGAGGCCGTACAGGAGCAACCCCGCCCAGAGGACCGCGACGAGCGCACCCAGCAACGGGTTCGCGAAAAAGAACTCGAGCATGTGACTATCTATAGGTGCTGACTGTGCGCTCGGCCGACGATAAGGCTGGCGGCTCGAGGGTCGATACGGCCGGCCAGCGAAATCGAGAGGCGGGAGCTCCAGGCCGGTCTGGTTTGCAAAAGCGACGAGATAGCCACCCAATGTGTGCTCTCCACCCACAAAGAGAGATTGGGACGGTTCGAAACCCCCCGGTATCGCCTACGAACGATCCGTATCCCCAGCGGAAATAAGACGAGCAATCAGCGGTCGGAAACGGCAGTTCGCGTCTACGTATAAATTCTCATTACACAGATAGCCGAGGAGAATTCGGCGATTCGCCCGAGTTTACTCGCGGGGGGATTCCGACACATATGTCTGTTACTTGCAATAGCAGCACCGTTTCCGTGCTCAAATATGACACATATAAATGGGACTATATATCGCGCTTAATACGCTCACCGGCGCTACTCTCGGCCGGGTCACGTACGCGAGGACGGCGAGGCGTCCCGACAACGGGGCGTCCCACCGGGGCCTAGACCAGTGGCGACGCCGTCTCCTCGTACGTGCCCGGAGTGTAAAAGCATGAAGCGAACACTTGCAATCGTACTCACAGTCGCACTCGTCGGTGGCCTCCTGTTTATGGGCACAGCCGCCGCACAGGACAACGAAACCGACCAAGACGCGGATCTCGACCAAGCCGCTGCGAACGTCGCTGACCTCGCGCAGGAACAGAACCAGGCGAACGTGAACTCGCTCTCCGGCGAGACGGGCGACGCGCCGCTGATCCAGGTCCAGCAGACGGACCAGACGAACTTTGGCGAACAAAGCGCGGACGTTGAGCAAGGCATCGAGCAAGACGCCGATCTCGAGCAGGAGATCGAACGAATCGTCCAAGGGGCCTTGAACGGCGAAACGACGTAGACCACCGGGACGAGGAAACCCCCTCGCCCGCTGGAGTGGTGCTCCACACCCCGAATAGGGAGCACGCGCGTCGGGCGTGTTCCCGCGGCGGCGGCGAGTTGTCGACGCGTTGCCCGCTGTTTCTCACTCGCCGCCTCCGTTCGACGCGCGCTATCCACCCGCCCGATCACGAACCAGCCCTGATAAAGTCCGCGAACCCACTCTCGACCCCGATTCCGGTCAGTGCCGGGTCGTTCGTTCCCAGGCGGCCTCCATGAACGTCGCGTGGGCGTCAGGCGAGGGCTCGTCGACCCGTTGCCGACACCGCTCGTACGAACCGTCCGATCGCATCACCCACCGGTTTCGGGTATCCGCGAGCAGCGTCTCGAGAACCTCGTCGAGACGGGACTGGAGCCGCGGATCCTCGATCGGGGCGACCGCTTCGACGCGGTTGTCGAGGTTGCGTTCCATCCAGTCCGCCGACCCGGTAAAGTACCGCTCCTCGCCGCCCGCACGGAAGTAGAAGATCCGCGAGTGCTCGAGGAAGCGCCCGACGACGCTGTGGACGGTGATGGTCTCGCTGACGTCCTCGAGGCCCGGGCGCAGTCGGCAGATGTCCCGGACGATGAGATCGATGTCGACGCCGGCCATCGACGCCGCGTACAGTTCCCGGACGAGTTCCGGGTCCTCGAGGCGGTTGACCTTGAGGACGATCCGGGCGTCCTCGCCGTTGCGGGCGCGCTCGGCCGCCTCGCGAACGAGATCGACGAACCGCTCGCGCATGTTGCCGGGGGCGACGAGCAGCTTCCGGTACTCGCGGTGCATCGAGTGACCGGTGAAGTAGTTGAACACGCGCACGAGGTCCTGGCCGATGTCCCGATCCGCCGTCAGGAGGCCGAGGTCCTCGTACTGTTTGGCGGTCTCGGAGTGGTAGTTGCCGGTCCCGATGTGGGAGTACAACTGGACGCCGTCGTCCTCCTCGCGGACGACCAGCGACGTCTTCGTGTGTGTCTTGTAGCCGATCGTCCCGTAGGCGACGTGGATCCCCTCCTCCTCGAGTTTCTTGGCCCACTCGAGGTTGTTCTCCTCGTCGAAGCGAGCCTTGAGTTCGACCATGACCGCGACCTGTTTGCCGTTGCGGGCGGCCTCGATGAGCGTCTCGACGATCTTCGAGTCGCTTGCGGTCCGGTAGATCGCGGCCTTGATCGCCAGCACGTCGGGATCGTTAGCCGCCTCCTCTAAGAATCGCTGGACGGTATCCTCGAAGGCGTGGTAGGGGTGGTGGACGAGCACGTCGCGGTCGCGGATCACGTCGAAGATCGAGCGACCGTCCTCGCGCGATCCCAGCCGCGGATGCGACTGTGGCGTCCACTCGGGCAACCGCAACTCGGGGCGATCGAGGTCAGCCAGTTCGAAGAAGTCCCGGTAGTCGAGCGGGCCCGCCAGTTCGAACACCTCCCGATCGTCGAGGTCGAGTTCCCGCGTGAGAATCTCGCGGATCTGCTCGGGCGGCTCCTGCTCGATCTCGAGGCGCACGACGGTCGCGAACCGCCGCTCCTCTAAGACCTCCTCGACCATCTCGATCAGGTCCTCGGCGACCTCCTCGTCGCGGCGCACCTCGGCGTTGCGGGTCACGCGGAACAGCGCCGTGTCGACGATCTCGACGTCGGGAAAGAGCAGATCGAGGTTCTCGCGGACGACCTCCTCTAAGAGGACGTAGCGGTCGTCGCCGTCGCCCTCGCCGAGCTGGACGAACCGGACCTGATTGCGCGGAATCTTCACCCGCGAGAACGTCAGGTCGTCGCCCGACCGTTCGCGCGTGAGCACGGCCAGCGAGAGGCTCTGATTCGAGATGAACGGGAACGGGTGGGCCGGATCGAAGGTCAGCGGGGTTAGCGTCGGCAGCACCGAACTCTCGAAGTAGTCCCGGACCTCGCGGCGTTCGGAGTCCGAGAGGTCCGCGTAGTCGACGATGTCGATCCCCTCGTCGGCCAGCGCGGGCTCGATCTCGTCGCGGTAACACGCGGCTTGCCGCTCGAGGAGTTCGTGGGTTTCGTCCAGCACTTCGCGCCACTGCTCGCGGGGCGTACGTCCGTCGGGCGTTTCCTCGGTGATGCCGGCGGCGATCTGCTGTTTCAGCCCGCCGACGCGCTTGCGGATGAACTCGTCGACGTTCTTCGTGAAGATCGCGAGGAACTTCACGCGCTCGAGCAGCGGGTTCTTCTCGTCGATCGCTTCGTGAAGCACCCGCCGCTGGAAGGCGAGTTCGCTGAGTTCGCGGTTGAGGTAGTACCTCGGATCGGAGAGATCGACGTCGAGTGACGCCGGTCGGGATTGGCGCTCGAGGAGTGATTCTGTGTCGGTCGTCGCGTCGCCGGAATCCGCATCCGGCGCGGATTCGGCTGTGGTGTTCTCGACATCGTCGTCCGATTGGACGTCAGTCGCGTCGGCAGCGCGGTCGCCTCCGCCCTCGTCCGACCGGAACGCGAGGGTCGGTTCGTCGTCGGCCGACTCGTCGTCCCTCGGCGACCCTCCGTCACTCATCGGCCGAACGATCGGCCCGTCGCTGGGATCCCGATTCGAGTTCGCCGTCGATTTCGAGTCCCGTCCCCCGCAGTCCGCTTCGGACGTGTCATCTCCGTTCATGCTGGGTCCCCCGTTACCGCTCCCCGGCGGCGACGAACTTCTCGTCCGGCCGCGCCTCGTGTTCGGGCGTCGAAACGCTCACGAACCGCTCGCGGCGAACGTCGTACGCCGTGAGGTGGCCGCCGTAGACGCAGCCGGTGTCGAGTCCGACCGCACACTCCCGCTCGAGGGGCTCCTCGAGCACCGTGTGGCCGAAGAACACCCGCGGACCGTCGGCGTACTCGTCGAACCAGAACGGCCCGTCGTAGCCGTCGCCGTTCGGGCTGCGCATCGTCAGCAAGTCGCCGTTCGAGTGCTCGAGAAGGGGACGGCTCGGGTCGACGCCGCCGTGGACGACCAGATTGCCCTCCCACGAGATGGCGGTCGGAAGCGATTCGATGTACTGACGATCGGACTCATCGAGTGCCGGAAGCTCGGCGCGACCGTCGAGGAGCTTCTGTTCGTTGTTTCCCCGGACGGACCGCAACTGCGGCGACGACTTGACACGGTCGAGTACCGCCTTGCTGTCCGGTCCTTTCCGCACCAGGTCGCCGACGAAGATCGCGAGATCGCTCGACCCGAACTCGAGCGTCGAGAACAATCGTTCGAGGGCATCGGGGCAGCCGTGAACGTCGCCGACGACGTAGACGTCGTCGTAGCGATCGATATCGATCCGCTGTTGAGTAAACGATGCGTCGTCGCCGGATGCGGATACAATCGTCACGAGTTCTGTGGCGGGACCTTTCGGAAAATAGAAAATAAGCCGTTATATGTTACATACAGTAGAGTTTATAGCTATACGTAGATAACATATTTATCCAGGATCGAGTACGAATCAGCACTGCGAAATTTGCGCTGCTGCCTGTCGAGTTCAAATATGTACGCTCGAATGTTTATACTATTCGAACTGTTTAATACGTATTAGTATGTACGCGATCACATCACATGGGGAGGGAGTTACGGATTCGAGTGAGGGAGGACCGAACGCCGCCGCAGTTCGACGGTCTCGAGGGGTTCGAGGTCGACGACGAGGAGTGGCGACTCTCGCTCGACGCCCACCGCGACCTGCTGGTCGAGCTAACCGGCGTCGAGCCCGACGGCGACCTCATGCTGCAGGAACTCGTGACGATTCGGGCGCGACTCGAGGGGTACATCGAGCGAACGAGCCGACCGGCAAAGGGGGCGGTCGAGGGACCAGTTGACGAGGATCGGGATCGTTCACAGGGGCGGGTAAAACGGTTCCTCGAGTGGCTCCGCACGGCCATCGCGTGGATCGGGCGAGACCGGTTCGACGAGGGGACAGCCCGGAAAGACGACGAGGGGGCCTCATATTCGGACGAGCGGATCCGACACCTTGCGGCCGCCTTCCGAGCGGCAGCCGACGCGCGGCGACGCGAGATTGCGGGTCCGAACGCCGCGTCGGCGGGCCAACCCGCCGCGGACTGACGAGCGATGACGGCTGCGGACCGTCGCGAGCGTCGATGATATCACTTTCACCGCGCTTTCTCAACCCTTAACCGCGACCGCGTCGAATCGCCGGCAATGGCAGCCCAGGACGAGGAACCGCCCGCCATCGACCACCCGCTGCTCGAGCCCGACTTCCTCGAACGCCGCCTCTACCAGCTGCGGCTCGCGGGCACGGCCGCGAACCACCACACGCTCGTCTGTCTCCCCACGGGACTGGGGAAGACGACCGTGAGCCTGCTCGTGACGGCCCGCCGGCTCGAGGAGGTCGGCGGGAAGTCGCTCATGCTCGCGCCGACGAAGCCGCTCGTCCAGCAACACGCCGACTTCTACCGCGAGGCCCTCCAGATCCCCGACGAGGAGATCGTCGTCTTCACCGGCGACGTCAGCCCGGACGACCGCGCCGAGACCTGGCAGGAGGCGACGGTCGTGATGGCGACCCCGCAGGTGATCGAGAACGACCTCGTCGGCTCCCGTATTTCGCTTGCCGAGGTCACTCACATCACCTTCGACGAGTGCCACCGCGCCACCGGCGACTACGCCTACAACTACATCGCCGAGCGCTACCACGAGGACGCGAAGAAGCCGCTCGTGACCGGCATGTCGGCCTCGCCCGGCGGCGACGAGGAGGCCATCCTTGAGGTCTGCGAGAACCTCGGCCTCGAGGAAGTCGAGGTGATGACCGAGGAGGACGCCGACGTCTCCGAGTTCACCCACGACACCGACGTCGAGTGGGAGCGCATCGACCTCCCCGACGAGGTGCTCGAAATCCGCGATACGCTGAACGAGGTCATCAAGGAGCGCCTCGAGAAGCTCAAAGAACTGGGCATCGCGAGCTCGACCCAGCCCGACCAGTCCCAGAAGGACCTGAACAAGATGCGCGCGGAGCTGCAACAGCTGATCAACAACGACCAGTCGGAGGGGTTCGAGGGGATGTCGATCCACGCCGAGGTGATGAAGCTCCGCCAGGCCGTCACGCTCGTGGAAACGCAGAGCGTCGAGGCGGTCCGCCGGTACTTCGATCGCCAGCGCAACCAGGCCCGCTCCTCCGGCGCCTCGAAGGCCAGCCAGCGAATGGTCTCCGATCCGCGGGTTCGGGAGGCCATGCGCAAGGCCGAGGACTTCGACGAAATCCACCCCAAGTACCGAAAGACGCGAATGCTGCTGGCCGAGACGCTCGGCCTCGAGGGTGGCGAGCGCGTGATCGTCTTCACCGAGTCCCGGGACACGGCCGAGGCGCTGACGGATTTCTTGAGCGAGAGCTTCGACGCAAAGCGGTTCGTCGGCCAGGGCGACCGCGAGGGGTCCGACGGTATGACTCAGACGGAGCAGCAAGAGGTGTTAGACGAGTTCCGCGCCGGCGAGTTCGAGGTGCTCGTCTCGACCTCGGTCGCCGAGGAAGGGCTGGACGTGCCGGAAGTCGACCTCGTGCTGTTCTACGAGCCCGTTCCCACGGCGATCCGCTCGATCCAGCGCAAGGGCCGAACCGGCCGCCAGTCGGAGGGCCGCGTCGTCGTCCTCATGGCCGAGGACACCCGCGACGAGGCCTACTTCTGGATCTCCCGCCGGCGCGAGAAGGAGATGGAAAACGAACTGCGCGAACTGAAGGGGATGGCCGACGACCTCGCGGAGGAACTCGACGACTCCCAGCAGGCGCTGACGGATTTCGACGGGAACGAGGAGCAACGCTCCTCGGACGGGGCGAGCGGCGACGCCGCGAGCCGAGGCGAGAAAAGCGAAGTGAAAGTAGACGCTAGAGAGGGGGACCCCGACGCCGTCACGGATTCTTCCACTGGAAATGAGGGGGATGCGACACAGCCCGGACTGCGGGACTTCGCCGGCGAGGCCGACCCGAGTTCGGGGGGTGCTGACGAAGCGGACGACGTCGAAACGCACGAACCGTCCGCCGAAGGCGACGCCATCGAAATCGTCGCCGACCAGCGCGAGATGGACGCCAACATCGCGCGGGACCTCTCGAGGCGCGACGAGATCGAGGTCAGCCTCGAGACGTTAGACGTCGGCGACTACGTTCTCTCGGACCGGGTCGTCGTCGAGCGCAAGTCCGTCGCGGACTTCGTCGACTCGCTGGTCGGGGGCGACCGCTCAGTCTTCGAGCAGATCGGCGCGATGGCCCGCCACTACTCCCGGCCCATCGTCGTGGTCGAGGGCGAGGGCCTGTACGAGCAGCGGGACATCCACCCTAACGCCATCCGGGGGGCGCTCTCGAGCCTGGCGGTCGACTTCGACGCGAGCGTGCTCCGAACCGAAAGCGAGGACGACACCACCGAACTGCTGGCGACGATCGCGGGCCGCGAGCAGGAGACCGCCGACCGCGAGGTGTCGGTCCACGGCGAGAAGCAGTCGAAGACGCTGGCCGAGCAACAGGAGTACGTCGTCGCCTCGATCGCCGAGATCGGTCCCGTGACGGCGCGGTCGCTGCTCGAGGAGTTCGGAACCGTCGAGGGGGCGATGATCGCAACGGAAGACGAGTTACAGGAGGCCGACGGCGTCGGTCAGGTGACCGCCGAGCGGATTCGGGAAGTCGTCGGCAGTCGGTATCAGGGCCAGCAGTAACGGAACGGAAACGAGTACAGTTGAACCGGTTATGCCGATGATCCGGGTCTCGAGAACTGGACTCGAGATTCAGAACGAAGTTGACTAAATTGGGCTTCGTCAGCCCTCGTAGCCCGCGTAGTCCATCATCTCCGCGAAGATATCGGAGTCCATGGCGTCGCGGTAGACGATGCCGTTGACCATCCCGCCAGGGTAGGCGTTCCCGTTCATCGCGTGGTCGACCTTGTGGCAGTGCATCAGGTAGATGCCGGGTTCGGCGTCGGCCTCGAACTCGATCGTGTGCCGCTCAGCGGGTGCGATGTTGGTGATGTCCTGTTCGTACTGGGCCGCCTCGGGGACCTGGCCGCCGTCCTTCTCGACGAGGCGGAACCGGTGGTTGTGCGTGTGCATCGGGTGGGACATGTAGCCCGCGTTGACCATGTGGAGCCGGACGGTGTCGCCGTGGTCGACGATGATCGGCGAGCCGTCTTCGGGGTGGAGCGTCCGCGGCAGGCTCTTCCCGTTGATGGTGAACACGTCCGGTTTGCGGTCGCGGGTGCTGTAGTCGACGTCCTCGCCGGCGTACTGGCGGTTCAGTCGGGAGTCCCAGTCCTTGACGGTGAAGAAGTACTCCTTGTCGGCGGGCTCGTACCCCTTCGGATCGACGCGGAAGATGCCGTACATCCCCATGTCGATGTGGCGGTGCGTCTGGTAGTGGCAGTGGTAGAGGTGCGTGCCGGGAACGTTCGCCGGGATCGAGTAGGTGTGCTTCTCGCCGGGCCCGACCGTGATGCCGGTCGTCGTCGGCACGCCGTCGTTCTCCCACGTCTTGCGGACGCCGTGGAAGTGCAGCGTGTGGGCGTGGTCGGCGTCCGTGTTGTCCAGCGTCACCTCGATGTCGTTGCCCTCGGTCGTTCGGATGATGGGGCCGGGAACGCTCGGCTCGCCGTCGTCGGCCTGGAACGCCCACACGCGGGGCAGTTCGACCGGGCCGCCCATCGAGTCCAGCGGGTGGACGGCGTGCTTGGCCGTCACCGAGCGCAGCGTGACGCTGCCGCCCTGTTCGTCCACGTTGACGACTTCGGGCGAACTCGTCCAGGGAAGGTCGTCTCCCTCGTCCCCGTCGTCCGAGGACGCGTCCGTCGTCGCCGGTTGCGCCTCCGAGCCGTCCTGACTCGAGGTACAGCCGGCGAGCGCGGTCGCCGCACCGACACCGGTCGCCGCAACGAACTCGCGTCGAGAGAGCCCCAATCCGGGTGCGCCGATACGATCTTTCATACGGTGTCCCCTACGAAGACCCGACGTATAACGGGGCAAATCAGTTCTTAGCGGGTGGGAAGTGCCGGAAACATGTTCGCCGCAAGTATATAAGTGCAGAGACGCGCACAGCTCGCGAAGAAACGCGAGGCGAACGGGTCCACAGCGGGACTGAGGGTTCGATGGCGGTACCGCACACGATCGTGTCGACGGCGGGGTCGAGTCGATCCGATCGCCTCGAATCGCGACGCTCGGAGAACGAGAATACGGCGGCGAACGGGCGTCGAGGGGACGGCACCGAGCCGGTCGATACCGATACCGCGATTACCGGAGCGTCGACAGCGCCTCGCCGGCCTCGCGTGCGGCCTCGAGACACTCCTTCGCGTACCGGGGATCGTCCGTGGCGGCGGCCTCGCCGGCGAACTTCTCTACGGCCTGGACGAGCGACTCGCGGGCGCTCTCGAGGTCGCCGTCGACCGGCGGCGACGCGGCCGCGCGGCGGGTCGACCCGCTGCGACGCCCGTCGGCCTGATGTGCCCCAGCGGCCGGCTCCTGGCCGCGGCGGTCGGCAGCGGTGGCGGGTGATCGTGACTGCGACTCGGACGGTTCCTCCGCGTTACCGGCCTGCTGAGTGCGTCGCGAGCGATCGGTGGACTCGCGGCTGCGCTCGCTCGAGGCGCTTGCAGGTCGATCCCGCTCATCCGTGCCGCTCGAGTCGGTCCGGTCGGGCTCGGCGCTGGTGCCGGCCGTCGACGCCGTCTCGGCAGCGCCAGTGCCTGCCGCTGCGTCGGCATCGGATGGCGACTCGACGTCGATCGACTGCGCCGACGCATCGGTCGCGGCGGCAGCGGACTCGTCAGCCCCGGCAGCGCCGGGCGATTCCTCGGCCGGTTGGGCCTCGAGGTCAGTCCCCTCGACGGCGTCCGGGTTGCCGTGACAGCTCGGACAGAAGGTAGTCCCGTCCTGCTTGAACAGCGGGTCGCCGCAGGTGCCACAGTGCGTGTTGGTCATCGTCGCGCCCTTGAGCAACAGGTCGCTCATCCGCTGAGTAGCCTCCCGCTCGGCCTTGTCGCGCTCGTACTTCTCCCGGAGTTTTTCGCGCTCGGCTTCCTTGTCGAAATCGCTCATACGCGACTAGAGGTGGCGGGCCGTCGAAAAAGCTGCGACGGGACGACGGTATCGTTGTGGTGCATCCTCGAGCGGTGCGACCGACTCACTCCGTTCGCCGATACATCCCCTTCGAGGCGGGACGCGTCTCCTCGTAGCCGAACCGCTCGTAGAAGCCGTCGACGTCCGCCATCAGGTTCACGTACGCGTCCGGCGGCGCCGCCTCCTCGAGGTAGCTCTCGAGCGCCGCCATGATCCGGGTTCCCAGCCCCTGGCCCTGATGATCGGGGTGAACGGCCATATCCGAAATCTGGTAGACGGTTCCACCGTCGCCGACGATCCGACCCATGCCGACGACCTCGTCGGTCGGCTCGTGGACCGCGACGACGCCGAACAGCGAGTTCGGGAGGCCGCGTTCGATCCCCTCGAGCGAGCGGGGCGGCATCCCGGCGGCCTCGCGCAGATGAGCAAACGTTTCGGGGTCCGGAAGTTCCTCGCGGATCACGTACAGATCGGATCGCGTCGCATCGTCGTCGCTCATATCGAATCGGCCCGTGCGAAGTGAGAAGGTGGTATCGGTTCTTCCGTCGGTCACTCGAGCGCCGCTTCGACCGCATCGACGGCCGCTGCAGGAGTTTCGACGGTCTCGATCTCGAGCGCGAGGTCCTCGAGATCCGAGACGTCGTGAGTTGCGAGGCCGACGACGGGGCGGTCGTAGATGCCGGCGAAGCCGAGCTCGGTGAAGGTGCCGACGCCGCCGGAAAGCGCGATGACGGCGTCGCCGTTCAGCGGGACGAGCGCGTTTCTGGCGTGACCGAGCCCGGTCGCGATCGGGACGTCGACGTAGTCGTTGGCCTCGGCTGTGTCCGCCGACGGGAGGATGCCGATGGTCGTCCCGCCCTCGGCTTTCGCGCCGCGACAGACCGCTTCCATCGTGCCCCCGCGGCCGCCGCAGACGACCGTGTGTCCCCGCGCTGCGAGTTCGCGGCCGACTGCCTCGGCGATCGCCGCTTCCTCGTCCGTGATGATGCCGCCGCCGATGACGCTGACGCGCATACTCGAGTGGGCGGCGGCGGGCCGTATGGACGATTCGATTAGCGGCGACCGCCGACCCCTCGATTCGACAACCGTCGAACAGAAAATTCGTCGAACCGGCTGAAGCGCCCGTTTTCGACGGATTTAACGCGGCGGATGGTAGAGAGTTACACAGTATGACGAAAGTTAGCGTGGTCGGCGCGGCCGGAACGGTCGGGGCCGCCGCCGCCTACAACATCGCGCTTCGGGACGTCGCGGACGAACTGGTGCTGGTCGACATTCCGGACAAGGAAGACGACACGATCGGCCAGGCCGCCGACGTCAACCACGGCGCAGCGTACGATTCGAACACGACGATCCGGCAGGGCGGCTACGAGGACACCGCCGGCTCGGACGTCGTCGTCATCACCGCCGGCATCCCGCGCCAGCCGGGCCAGACCCGGATCGACCTGGCGGGCGACAACGCGCCGATCATGGAGGACATCGGCTCCTCGCTGGCCGAGCACAACGACGACTTCGTCACCGTCACCACGTCGAATCCGGTCGACCTGCTGAACCGCCACCTCTACGAGTCGGGCGAGCGCGCACGCGAGAAGGTGATCGGCTTCGGCGGCCGCCTCGACTCCGCCCGCTTCCGCTACGTCATCGCCGAACGGTTCGACGCGCCCGTCCAGAACGTCGAGGCGACCATCCTCGGCGAGCACGGCGACGCCCAGGTCCCCGTGTTCTCCAAAGTGCGAGTGAACGGGCAGGACCTCGAGTTCGACGACGCTGAGAAGGAGGAACTCCTCGAGGAGCTCCAGACCTCGGCGATGAACGTCATCGAGAAGAAGGGCGCCACGCAGTGGGGCCCGGCCACGGGCGTCGGCCACACGGTCGAGGCCATCCTCCGGGATACCGGCGAGGTGCTGCCCTGCAGCGTGAAACTCGAGGGCGAGTACGGCCACGAGGACGCCGCCTTCGGCGTCCCCTGTAAGCTCGGCTCGGACGGCGTCGAGGAGATCGTCGAGTGGGGCCTCACCGAGTTCGAGCGCAACCAGCTCGGCGAGGCCGCCGAGAAGCTCTCGGAGCAGTACGAGAAGATCGCGTAACGGAAGATCGATCGGCCGGAAGCGGACCGATCGAACCGCCGTCGCTTTTTTGCGGGACCGTCGTCGACCGCGAGAATGCGTCGAATCGCCGACGTTACGGGATCAACTGCTCGCCGTCATCATCGTAAATCTTGATCGCGTCGACGGGGCACGTACGCGCGGCGAACTTCGCGTCGAGTTCCGCGTCGTCGGGCACCTCGCGGACGAAGACGCCGTCCTCAACCTCCTCGCTGTCCGCGAGGTCGGCCTTCCCCGTCGACTTGTTCTCCTCGAAGGCGTCCCACTCGGCGACGCACTGGAACATCCCGATACAGACGTCCTCGTCGAATTCCACTTTCATACGTGAGCGTTCGGCGGAAGGAAGTAAAGCAGTGACGGGACGCCGCCGGTCGTCCGCACCGAACGAACCGGAACGACCCGCTTCGTGGCGGCGACGCGGATCGATCGAATCCGACCGCCGAGGCGGCGTCTACGCGCCCGCCTAGGCGTCTACACGTCGTGGGCCGAGTAGGGAGCCTCGCGGCGGTGACTCGCCTTCGCCGACGGGGACGGGGAATCACCCTCGAGGATACTGAGAACGTCCCCGTAGTCGACGACGCCGTTGCCGTCGCGATCGAGCGCCTTCGTCACGTCGTCGGTGACGGGACCGACGTATTCGAGGGCGAGGGCGGCGTCGCGACGGCCCTTCGGACCGTTCTTGACGACCTTTTGTTCCCAGGCCTCGCGCTCGTTCTCGGAGACGTCGGGGAGGCGACCGAACAGCAGCAGTGCGGTGACGGTCACCGAGAGGTCGGTGTGGTGGATCCAGCCGTTGAACGGGTCGACGTCGGCGCCGGCGGCCATGACCGTCTGTGCCGGGCCGGTGTGGACGTTCGAGGCCCACGAGACGCCGAGGTGGTCGGAGACGACCGCCCCGAGTTCGTTCGAGAGGGCGTAGGGATCGTCGGCGCCGACGACGTCCTCGATCCGCGCGACGTCCTCGTCGGTGAGGTCGACGTCGACGTGCGCTTCGACCGTCTCGCGCACCGGTTTGCCGCCCTCGATAGACTCGGCGATGGCCGCGTTGCTCGCCCGCGCGTTCCGGATCGCCTCCGCGTCGATCGGCGACCCGTAGTCGTTGCCGGTCGCCAGCCCGCCGGTCTCGTGGTCGGAGGCGACGACGACCAGCGTGTCGTCGCGGCCCTCGGCGTACTCGAGCGCCCAGTCGACGACCGCGTCGAACTCCTTCGTCTCGGCGACCGTCGTCTGGATGTCGTTGCCGTGTTCGGCGTGATCGATCCGGCCGCCCTCGACCATCAGGAAGAAGCCGTCGTCGCCCCCTTCGAGGCGGTCGACCGCGGCGGCGGTCATCGCGGGCAGCGAGGGGATCGACTCGTCGCGGTCGAGGGTGTAGGTGATGTGGCTGTCGTCGAACAGGCCGAGCAAACGATCGCCGCTGGCGGCTTCGAGGTCGCTCTCGTCGAACAGGACTTCGTAGCCCGCGTTCCGCGCCCGATCGAGCAACGCGTCGTCGAACTCGCGGCGACCGCCGCCCATGAGCACGTCGACGTCGCTCTCGACGTACTGCTGTGCGATCGCCGCCTCCATGTCGCGATCGGGGACGTGGGAGGCGTAGACGGCCGGCGTCGCGTGGGTGATCCGGGTCGTCGAGACCAAGCCTGTCGCCTTCCCCTGTGCCTGTGCCAGCTCGAGCTGGGTCACCAGCGGCGTCGGATCCTCGTAGTCCTCGTCGCCGCGGACGGAGACCTGTCCGTTGAACGCCTTGTGGCCCGTCGCGAGCGCGGTCCCGGCCGCCGCGGAGTCGGTAACCTCCCCGCTGCGGGAGTTTGTCCGAGTGTAGCCGACGCCGGTCATCGACTGCAGCGACAGATCGCCGTGGACGACCGACGTGACCTCGATCGGGTCGAACCCCATGCCGTCGCCGATCAGGACGATCACGTTCTCGATATCACTTCCTCGACGGCCGTTCCCGCCGGCCGACTCCGCGCCGACCGCGCCGGTTGCGCCGAGGAGTCCAGTCGCACCCAGAGCCGTGACGAATTGTCGTCGTCGCATACTGCATGCGAGAGGCCCACGAACGCACTAACTATCCTTTATATTACTATCGTGTTTACTATGGTTGAAATCAATAGGGCATAATAGCGAACGGGAATCGACAGTGGTACCGAGCGGTTTTCGGCCGGCCGTCCCCGTCACGAGCGTTCCGCACGTCGCGGGAACGCTTTTACAGCCCGTCATGAAAACTCGACGGACGAAATGGTCGCTCCCTCGTCTGCGCTCGTTATCGGAACCGCCGTGGTCGCCTGTCTCTGTATGGCGTGGGTCCTCGCCGCCAACAGTAACTCGCCGCCGTTCGCGCCGGCGATCGGCGCGAACGCGATCTCGACGATGCGGGCCGCGTTCGTCATCGGGCTGCTCGCGACCGCGGGGGCGCTCATGCAGGGCGGGAGCATCTCGGAGACCGTCGGCGCCGACCTCATCGACGGGGTCGCGATCACGCCGCTTGCGGCCACCGCGGGGCTGCTCACCGCGGCGACGTTCATGGGGATCGGCATCTACACGCGGTATCCGATCCCCGCGGCGTTCGCGACGACGGGCGCGATGGTCGGCGTCGGCCTCGGGCTGGGTGGCGGCCGTCTCAGAGGACAGCCTGCGCCAGTCCGAGGAAGATGAAAAAGCCGAGGACGTCGGTCATCGTCGTGATGAAGATCGTCGCCGACGTCGCCGGATCCTTGCCGATCTTATCGAGGAGCAGCGGGATGATCGTGCCGAAGAAGCCGGCGATGACGAGGTTCAACACCATCGACACGCCGAGGACGAGACCCAGGAGGGGACTCTGATTGAACACCGACGCGATGAGCGCGACGAGGACGCCCGTAATGAGACCGTTCGCAGCGCCCGCGACGATCTCGTTGACGACGGCCCGCCCCCCGGTCGACAGCGAAATCTGATCGAGGGCGATGCCGCGGACGGTCACGGCCATCGACTGCGTGCCGGCGTTGCCGCCCATCCCGGCGACGACCGGCATGTACACCGCGAGCAGCGTGAACGCCGCGATGGTGTCCTCGAAGAAGCCGACCGCCCCGGCCGCCAGGAACGCCGTTCCGAGGTTGATGATCAGCCACTTGTACCGGTATCGCACCTTCGAGAGCGGCCCGTCGAGGATGCTCTCCTCCTCCTGGACACCCGTGAACTCGTAGAGCGTCTCGGTCGCCTCCTCCTCGACGACCCGAAGGAGATCTTCGGCGTGGATGACTCCCATAATCGTGCCGTCGTCGTCCAGCACGGCCACCGAACTCTCGGGGTGCTCCCGGAACACCTCGACGACGTCTTCGTCGGGGACGTCGTACCTGACCGCGGGCGTTTCGTGGACGTGTTCGCGGATCTCCGCTCCGTCGTCGACCATCGCCAGCGCCTGTCCGGGGAGTTCGCCCGCGAGTTCCCCGTCGTCGGTGACGAAGATGAGCGGAATTCGGCCGGTCCCTTCCTCGAACCGCTGCACTCGCTGCGCGACGGCCTCGAGGTCCCGATCGATCTCGACGGTGACGTAGTCGAGGTCCATGAGGCCGGCCGCGCTCTCGGGACTGAACTCGAGCAGGAACTCGACTTTCTCGCGCCGACTCTCGTCGAGGTGACGGAGCACGTCCGTCCGCGTGGATTCGTCGGTCAGTTCCAGGACGTCCGCGGCCTCGTCGGGGTCGAGCCGTCGGACGAACTCCCGTAACCCGTCGGGGTCGAGATCCTCGACGAGCGACCGGCGAACCGTCTCCGGGAGGAGGTAGAACACCTCCCGCTGTCGGCGCCGCGACAGTCGCTCGAACTCCGCGGCCGGCGTCGGCGACGTCGCGATCGCCTGCTGGATGTCCGATAGCTGTTCGGGCATACAGCGAAGCGCGTCGCGTTCGTCTAAATGGTTGGGGGTTCGGACGGTATCGGCGGAGAGAACTGCCGGGACGATCCGGTAGACGGCAGTCGCGGACGGAACGCGCCGGCGGACCGGTCCGTCCGGTCGCGGACTCGGATCCGGGAGTCCGAACGACGGGACCGGAGACGACAGTTTAAACCGCGACACGCGCCAAACGCGGGTAATGAACGTCGAGGAGCTGTCCGGGCTCCCACCCGGTGCCGTCTCCCACTTTCGGGACCAGGGTATCGAGGAGCTCTACCCGCCACAGGCCGAGGCCGTCGAGGCCGGCGCGACGGAGGGCGACAGCCTCGTCGCCGCGGTGCCGACCGCCAGCGGCAAGACGATGATCGCCGCCCTCTCGATGCTGTCGGCGGTCCAGCGCGGCGGGAAGGCGCTGTACATCGTCCCGCTGCGGGCCCTGGCCAGCGAGAAGAAGGCGGAGTTCGAAGCCTACGAGGAGTTCGGCGTGACCGCGGGCGTCGCGACCGGCAACTACGAGTCGACCAGCGACTGGCTCGCCACGAAGGACATCGTCGTCGCCACCAGCGAGAAGGTCGACTCGCTCGTGCGAAACGGCGCGGACTGGCTCTCCGATCTGACCTGCGTCGTCAGCGATGAGGTCCACCTCATCGACGACCGGAATCGGGGGCCGACGCTCGAGGTGACCCTCGCCAAACTCCGCAAGCTCAACCCCGATCTGCAGACGGTCGCGCTGTCGGCAACGGTCGGCAACGCCGACGAAATCGCCGACTGGCTCGACGCCGAACTGGTCGAGACCGACTGGCGGCCGATCGACCTCCGGATGGGCGTCCACTACGGGAACGCGCTGAACTTCGACGACGGATCGACCAGAGAAGTGCCCGTCGAGGGCTCGGAGAAGCAGGAGGCCGCGCTCGTCCGGGACATTCTGCAGGAGGGGGGCTCCTCGCTTGTGTTCGTCAACTCGCGGCGCAACGCCGAAGCCGCCGCCCGCCGGCTAGGAAAAGTTGCGAGCCGCGAACTCACACCCGAAGAGGAGGACCAACTCGCCGAGTTAGCCGAGGAGATTCGGGACGACAGCGACACAGAGACCAGCAAGGACCTGGCCGACTGCGTCGAGCGCGGCTCGGCCTTCCACCACGCCGGGCTCTCTTCCACGCAGCGATCGATCGTCGAGGACGCCTTCCGCGACCGCCTGCTGAAGGTGATCTCGGCGACGCCGACGCTCGCGGCCGGCGTCAACACGCCCGCTCGCCGCGTCATCGTCCGCGACTGGCGGCGGTTCGACCCCAGCGCCGGCGGGATGGCCCCGCTGGACGTCCTCGAGGTCCACCAGATGATGGGCCGGGCGGGGCGGCCGGGACTGGATCCCTACGGCGAGGCCGTCCTGCTGGCGAAGAACCACGACGAGAGTCAGGAGCTGTTCGACCGGTACGTCTGGGCCGACCCGGAGCCGGTGCGCTCGAAGCTGGCGGCCGAACCCGCCCTGCGGACGCACGTGCTGGCGACCATCGCGTCCGGGTTCGCCCGCACCCGCGAGGGCCTGCTCGAGTTCCTCGAGGCGACGCTGTACGCGAGCCAGTCCAGCGAGCCGGGGCGGCTCGAACGCGTCGCCGACGACGTGCTGGACTATCTCGAGCGGAACGACTTTATCGAGCGCTCCGGCGGTGCGAGCGACGCGGGCGCCGGCGACGGTGCGTTCACCTCTGCGGCCGATCTCGCCGAGCAAAACGACAGGGAGGAGGAACTCGAGGCCACCAGCCTCGGTCACACCGTCTCGCGGCTCTACCTCGATCCGATGAGCGCCGCCGAGATCGTTCACGGCCTCGAGAGCGCCGACGACCGGCCGACCGCGCTGGGACTCTACCAACTGGTCTCGCGCACGCCGGACATGTACGAACTCTACCTCCGATCGGGCGAGGACGAGAAGTTCGGGGAGCTCTACTACGAACGAGAAGCCGAACTGCTCGGCGACGCGCCCAGCGAGTTCGAAGAGGAGCGCTTCGAGGACTGGCTCGCCGCCCTCAAGACGGGGAAGCTGCTCGAGGACTGGGCCGAAGAAGACGACGAGGAGCGCATCACCGAGCGGTACAAGATCGGCCCCGGCGACCTGCGCGGGAAGGTCGACACCGCCGAGTGGCTGCTCGGGGCCGCCGAGTCGCTCGCGCGGGAGATCGACAGCGAGTGGACCGTCGCGGTCCGGGAGGCCCGCGCCCGCGTCGAACACGGCGTCGGCGACGAACTACTCGAGCTCGTCTCGGTCGGCGGCGTCGGCCGCAAGCGCGCCCGCCGGCTCTACGAGGCCGGCATCGAGGAGCCCGCGGACCTCCGGAACGCCGACAAGGGCGTCATCTTGAACGTACTCAAGGGGAAGAAAACGGCCGAGAACATCCTCGAGAACGCCGGTCGCGAGGACCCGTCGATGGACGAGGTCGAGCCGGCGAGCGGGGACGCCGGCGGGACGACCGGCGACTCGAGTGCTGGGGACGAACCGAACGCCAACGACGCCGAGACGGCCGAATCGGCCGACGCCGACGAGAGCCAGTCCAGCCTGGGTGATTTCTGATGGAGCTACTCGAATGCCGCCTCGAAATCGACGACCTCGATTCGTTCGTCACTGCGATCAACGAGATCGGCGACAAACACGACGTCACGATCCAGGCGTTCGACGCCCGCTACGTCGCCGACCGCAGGCACGTAGAGCGGGCCGTCGAACTGGCCGATCGGGCCATCGACCGCGGCGAGAACGTCGCCCGGAACCGCGCGGTCGAGATCCTGCTGTACGCCGCCGGCCGCCGACAGATCGACCGCGCGCTCGCAATGGGCGTCGACGAGGGCGAGAACCGGGCGGTCGTGCTGGTCGATAGCCAGTCCGGCCGCGGTAGCGGCGGGAACGAATCCGCCGCAATCGCCGACCTCGCCGACCTCGAGGCGTTCGTCGAACGAACGCCGACGCTCGAGTCGCCGGACGAGGCGACGCTGTGCGAATTCTTCGAGATCACCGACGCCGAACGCGAGGCGACGGACGCGTCGCTCGCGGCGCTGGTCCGCGAGCGGGTCGCGCTGCTCGAGGTCGAGAAGTAGTCCCACTGTGACGCCGCCGTCGGCGTCCATCCGCTCCCGTTCTCAGCGAACTGCAAAACTCGAGTCAGTACGCGACGCGTTTCGGCTCGATCGCGTCGCTATCGTGTCAAATTCGGCGTTTATACTCGATTTCGAACCAACCATCTATATTGGACGTCGGTTCCTGTGGCCGGACGAATGATCAGGAGAGTGCTGTCGGTCGTCCTCGTCCTCAGCGTCTGTTCCGCCGGCGCGCTCGGCGGACTGTACGCCGCCGGCGTCGTCGGCCTCCCAGACGCCGGCCTCGCGGACAACGAGTGGGGCGAGGTAAGCGACGAACGGATCGAGGTGATCTCGACGGTCTGGATCGACAACCCGAATCCGGGGATCGAACTCGACGACGTGACCCTCGAGTACGACCTCTCGATGAACGACGTCGACCTCGCGAACGGATCGGTCGACGGGGTTGCGGTGCCTTCGGGCAACTCGACGACCGAGATTCGGACGGACATGCGGTACCAGCAATTGCCGTCGTGGTGGGCCTCCCACGTCCGGAACGACGAGGTGAGCGCCCTCGAGGCCGACGTGACGGCCCACGCCAGCCTCGGCCCGTTCTCCGGGTCGCCCTCCTACACCCACGAAGACGAGATCGAGACGGACCTCGAGACGATGATCGAGGAGTCGCTGGCGGCACAGGAGGGCGAGCACTCGCTGTCGCCGGTACGGACCGGCTCCGGCCCGCAGCAGGAGTTGGTCGAGCCGACCGTCGAAATCCGCGACACCGACGCCGAGTGGGGCGAGGTCACCGAGAACCGGACCGAACTGCACCTCACGTTCGAGGTGCACAACCCGAACGCCTACCCGCTGCCGACGCCCGCGCTGACGGGCGAGATGGAGTTCAACGACCGGATGGTCGCCCAGTGGGACGCCCACGAGGTCGAGTTGCTCGACGCGGCCTCCGACACGACGATTCCGCCGCAGGGAACCCGCGAGATCACGTTCGTCGCCGAAATGGAGAACGACGACATCGTCTCGTGGTTCGCGACCCACGTCGACAACGAGGAGTTCACCGACGCCGAGATGCGCGCCCAACTCGCGATGACCATCAACGGCGAGACGGTGACGATTCCCGAGGACGGCGACGCGATCCGCTGTAACTACGACATGCGGACCGCCATCTTCGTCGACCAGGAGGCCGGCCTCGAGAACCGAAGCTGCGAGGTCATGCCGTGGGCGACGCCCGACGGCGACGCGCTCGAGGACTCCGGCGGCGGACTCGATCTGACCGACTGGGACGGCAACGAGAGCGACGATTCGAACACCATCGAATCGGACGAGAACGATTCCGACGAACCGCTCTGGGTCGGGATTTAAGGAACGCGCCGCTCGAGCCGAGAGTTGGCCGCGTCGCCCCGCTGCGGCTCAGTCGTCCGCCGTCTCGGCGTCGCCCGTGGCGCTCCCCTCGCCGCCGAACCGCCGTTCTCTGGCTTCGCGCAACCCGTCGCAGATGCCGCCCTGGCTCGACATGTTGACCTGCGCGAGCCGGCCCCGCCGGTGGACGAGGTCGAACGACTCGAGGTCGATCGGCTCCCCGTCCGGCGTTCGAAACAGCGGCTCGGTCGGGGCCGCGAGCGCGCCCGTCTCGCGGGCCTTCTCGAGGTAGCGGTCGATCGGCGCCGCGGGGACGGTGACGGCGACCGTCCGGTCTTGTACGTAGATAGCGATGCGTTCGGCTTCCGCTCCCGCCCCGCCGTCGTCGGCGCCCTCGAGTTCGTACCGCTCGAGGTCGGCCGGCCGCAGATCGACGATCGTTTCGGGCTCGAGGCCGGCCTCGAGCAGGGTTTCAACGGCGTCGTACTGGCGGGCGACGCGGGCCTTCTCGTCGAGGTCGGCGCGGACGGCTTCGACGTCGCCGTCGGCGTCCGGGAACGACTCGGCGAAGGAGCGCCGCTCGTTCACGCCGCGGTTGATTTCCTCGGCGTGCATGTGCTCGTCCAGGACGATACGGGCCTCCTCGACCGCCGGCAGCGACTCGACCTCGTCGCGGGCGTCGACGGCCATCATCCAGGCGAAGGCCGGCGAGCACCACGCGGTGGGGAGCGTGAACTCGACCGTGACGCGGTCGCCGTCGATCTCGATCGCGTCGATATACTCGAGTTCGACGATCGAACGGTCGAGTTCGGGGTCGGTGACCCGATCCAGTCGGTCGCGGACGGCCGCTCGAGTCGGGGCGGGAGACCCGGCGCGGCCGTCGGATTCGGTTTCACTCATTAGTCGTCCGCGGGGGCTGGTTCCTCGCTGGCGTAGTGGTCCTCGAGGCCGAACCGCTCGCTGATGTCGTCGTCCTGGAACTGGCGGCGCTTTTCCTCGAGATCGATGTCGTACAGTTCGGCGGCGTTCTCGCCCATGACCTTCTTTTTCGTCTCGAGGTCCCACTCGACGCCGTACTCCATGCGGTGTTCCTGCAGGAACTCGGCTTCCATGACCTCTTCGACGAGCCAGTCGGGGTTCCACAGCGCGTAGTCGGAGCCGAAGAGGATCCGGTCCTCGCCGAGCCACCAGAGCAGTTCGGACATGATCTCCGAGAACTTGCCGGGGCGGTTCTGGGCGAACGGGGCGGCGACCGCGAGCCCGCCGTAGACGTTGTTCTCCTGGGCGGCGATCCAGCAGAAGTCGTCGAGGCGAGGCAGGCCGACGTGCTCGACGATGAAGTTGAGTTCCGGGAACGACGACGCGGCGTCGTCGACGTCCGCCACGTCGAATGCGTCGCGGTTGAGGGGGCGGATCGTCGGCCCCTTGTGGGCGTGAATGTTCTCGATCCCGAGGTCGGCGCACTTCTCGAGGAACCGGAAGGCCTCCTCGTCGTCGAGGCGCCACCCCTTCGACTCGTCGCGCCACTCGGCGGTGTAGAGTTTGACGCCCGGCACGTCGTAGGTCTCGTGGAGTTCCTCGAGGTACTCGAGGCCCTCGTCGCCGTCCCGCGGATCGAAGCTGCCGTTGAGGACGAACCGTTCGGGATACTCGTCGGCGAGTTCGGCGTTCTGCTCGGTGGTGTTGAACCCCTCCTCGTAGAAGTCCGTGAGGTACGTCGGCTGGAAGATGCCCATGTCGACCGCCGCGTTGCCGAACATGTCCTCGACCATCCGCTCGGCGCCGTACTTGCGGTACTCTTCCATGCTCCACTGCCGGTCCTCGGGCGTGAACGTCGTGTGGTAGTCGTAGAAGCACTGGATGAACTCCTCCCCGCCCTCGTGTTGGATGTTCTCCTCGGTCGCGTCCCACAGGTGCACGTGGGCGTCGATCACGAAGACGTCCTCACCATCATGCTGATACATGGCACGCGGGCAGTCAACACGGTTCTTAATTATTCTTTCCCACAAATTAGTAGACTGCCACCGGAAGGGACAACTATATGCGATGACAGTAGACGTTCATCCAACACTTTCGGCTCGAGTTGATTGTTTCCCAATATGTTCGGCGATAGAGAGGCGGGGTGAACGTTTACGTCGTGTACGGTGAAGTGCGGTATGCTACCATGCAAGCAGCCCGACTCCACGAGTACACCGACGACATGAGCGAGGCGCTGCGGATCGACGACGTCGACCGCCCGGAACTCGAGCGCTCCGATCAGGTGCTGGTCGAGGTCGAGGGCGCGGGCTGGTGCCAGACGGACAACCACATCATCGAGGGGATGTGGGCGGACTACGCGCCCCAGGACCTGCCGATGACGCTGGGCCACGAGAACGCCGGCATCGTCGCCGAGACGGGCGAGGAGGTGACCCTGGTCGAGGAAGGCGATCCCGTGATCTGTCACCCCGTCCAGACCTGCGGCATCTGTCGGCCCTGCCGGCTCGGCGAGGACATGTACTGCGAGAATTCGGCGTTCAACGGCCTCACAACCGACGGCGGCTTCGCCGAGTTCCTCCAGACCAACGAGCGCGCGGTGATCCCGCTGCCCGACGGCATCGATCCGACCGAGATCGCACCCCACGCCGACGCGGGGATCACGGCCTACCACGCCGCCAAGAAGGCCGTCGACGAACTGAACCCCGGCGACGCCTGCGTCGTCATCGGCATCGGCGGCCTCGGCCACATCGGCCTCCAGTGTCTCGAGGCGATGAGCGCCGCCGACATCCTCGCCGTCGACGTCAAGGACGAAGCGCTCGAGTTGGCCGAGGACCTCGGCGCGCGACACACGGTCAACTCCGCCGAGGAGGACCTCGCCGACGCCGTCGCGGACCTGACCGACGACGAGGGCGCCCAGCAGGTGCTCGACTTCGTGGGCGCCGACGAGACGACCGGCGCCGCGCCCGACATCGTCGCCGCCGGCGGCGACCACCACATCATCGGCTACGGCGGCCACATCCACGAACCCTGCCAGGCGCTTGTCGACGGCGAGTTCTCCTTCAAGGGCACGCTCGTCGGCCAGTACGCCGAACTGCAGGAACTCGTCGCGCTGGTCGACCGCGGCGACGTCGAACTGCGGACCGAGCGGTACGATCTGGCGGATATCAACGCGGTCGCGGAGCGCCTCGAGCACAACGAGATCGAGGGGCGAGCGGTCGTGACGCCGCCCTGAGTCGACCCTCCGACGACTCGAGGAACTCAAGCCGATCAACGCGGCCTCGAGCCGATCAATTTAACTGAACTACTGGATCGAGCGCGTCCACTCCTCGTCGGGTGCACTTCGTTCGAACCGAGCGCCCTGTCCGCACCGCGGACAGTTGAACTGCCGGAACTCGACCTCGCGTCCGATAACCGGGATCGTCTTCATCGTCCCCTCGTTCCGGAGTTCCATCTCGATTTCGCACGTCGAACACGTGGGCGGGTCCGCCGCGAGGTCGTTTTCGGTGGGTATCGTTCCATGTTGTGTGTTATCGTCAGACATACTTCAGCCGTTCGCGTCCGTCGTCCGAGCATCGCGGACCCAGTAGAGCGCGGTCGGGGCGAACCGGCAGTACGCTCTTGTACAGTCGCGGAATACGCCCTCCATGGCCACCCTCGAGGACCCCGTCGAGATCGGCGGCTGCGAGATCCCCAACCGCCTCTACCGCGCGCCGCTGCTCGAGTGCGCGGGCAACGGCCCCGACGCCGTCGACGCGCTGATCGACGACCTCGAGCCAGCCGCCGCGTCGGGCGTCGGACTTATCTGCCAGGGTGCGACCATCGTCCGCGGCGAGGGCGGCTGCGCCGCGCCGGGGATGACCCGCGTCCACGATCCGGCGTTCGTCTCTCGACTCGAGCGGCTGACCGACCGGATCCACGACCACGGCGGCCGGATCTTCGTCCAACTCGAGCACGGCGGCCTCCGGAGCATGGAAACCTGGCACGCCGAGTACCGCCGCGAGCACCCCGATCTCGAGCAGTTGGCGGTTTCGAACCCGCCGTGGCAGCTGCGGCTGCTCGACCGGCTGGGATTCCTTTCCTACGACCCGCACGTGCTCTCGACCGACGAGGTGTACGACCTCGCGGCCGATTTCGGCCGCGCCGCGGCGCACGCCGTCGACGCGGGCTACGACGGGATTCACCTCTCGGGGGCGAACATGGGGATCGTCCAGCAGTTCCTGTCGCCCTTTTACAACCGCCGCAGCGACGAGTTCGGCGGGAGTCCGGAAGCGCGCCTCGAGTTCCTCGCGCTCGTCCACGACGAGATCCGAGACCGCGCCGGCGACGTTCCCCTGATGACGAAGGTGCCGGCCGAAACCCCCGCGCCGCCGTCGCCGCTCGTCCGCCGGAAACTCTCGACCGCAGACGGTGTCGAAATCGCGCAGCGACTCGAGCGGATCGGCTACGATGCGGTGGTGCCCGTCCGGACGTCGGTCGTCTGGGACATGAGCATCGTCCGCGGCGAGTATCCCGAGCGCGCCTGGGAGAACGAGGCGCTACGGGCGGAGTACGACGCGGCCTTCGGCGGGTCGACGCGCCGTCGGCTGGTCGCGCTGGGGAACCGGCTCGAGTCGCTGCAGTACGACTTCGAGCCGGCCTGGAACGAGGACTTCTGCCGACGGGTCCGCGAGCAAGTGTCGATTCCGGTGCTCGCGGAGGGCGGGATTCGGGACCGGGCGCAGATGGATCGCCTGCTGGGCGCCGCCGACGCAGCGCCCGCCTGCGACATGGTCGGCATGGCCCGTCCCTTCTACGCCGAACCCCGACTGGGGGCGCGGCTGCTCGAAACCGATGCCAACGCCGACCCCGAAAATCCGCGAGTCGTCTGCGAGAGCTGCAACAACTGTACGGTACCGCAAGTCACCGGCGCGCCAGGGGTCTGCCGGACGCCCGAGGTACTGCGACGACGGGGCGAACTCGAGCGCGAAGGGGCGTACGAATCCGGTCGATCCGGGCTGTAGTATAGAAGAACAGTTCTTAGGGCGTAATGACGGTGTTCGTCAACTCGGCGAGGCTCCCTTCGACCGTGTAGTCCGGGGCCTCGACTCTGAACGCCGAGTCTGTCGACCCCGCGTAGTGGAGCTGTAGCGTGTACGAGCCGTCCTCGGCGATCGGTGCCGCTTCGTTGCGGTCGGCGTCGACCTGCTCGAGCATGACCATCTCGCCGGCGTAGCTGGCGTCGGACTGGCCCTCGATCTCATATGTTGCACGGTCCGCCGAAACTTCGGAGCCCTCGAGCGGGTAGCCGTTATCGATCCAGGCCTGAAATCCTTCGTCGATCGCGTACACCTCCTCGTAGCCGTTATCGATGAGCGACGCGGCCCGAAGTCCCGAGAGGTGGTGCGGACAGCCGCAGTAGGTCACGATACGATCGTCCGTGGGCCAGTCTGCGATCGGGTCGTTCGAGACGCCGTCTGGGGCGGAACTCAGCGGCGCCCCCGCGATGTGTGCCTGCTCGTACTGATCCGATCCACGCGCATCGGCGACTCTGGCTTCCTGCCGTCGATACCAGTAGTAGACGTCCTCGATCGGCGCCAACGGAACTTCGACGCCGTCGAACGTCGCCGTCTCGTAGCTGTCGGTGTCGATCGACCGTTCTTCGGGCATCGACTCCGGCTCCGGGCCGTACCCGTCAGCACCGCTCCCGTCGGTATTGTTCCCGTTGCCGCCGAGACAGCCGGCGACGCTGCCGAGCGCCGTCACCCCGCCGAGCGCGAGGAACGTCCGTCGATTCATATTTAGTCACTAACGACGGTGGAAAGATATGGCTTCTGGTGACGGATACGCACCCGCCGACCCCTTCGTTTCAACTGGAAATCGACTGACGGCACTCGAGGAGTGCTCGAGTCGAAAGAACGGGAGAAGTAGTCCATCCTGGATTCGAACCAGGGTCGAAGCCCCCAGAAGGCTTCAGGATTGGCCACTACCCCAATGGACTGACATGTCTCCGTCGGGTCTACGTTCCGACGGTGTATTCGATCATAGCAGGGGTTCGTATTAGAGTGTTACGAACTCGGTCGAAAATCGACCTCCCGGAAGATTCGACACTAGAGCCGTCTCGAAAGGGGGTTAGTCGGTTGGTGGAACAAAGTGTTCCACCCGGTGGCAGTTCGCACAGAGAATACGACACCGTTCAATCTCGGTTTGAATTCTATCGATAGATCGACTATTTGATACGAGAGTTGCAACGGTAGACTCTTTCTCATCACCGATGTGATGAAAATCTAAACAAGCGGGATGCGACTCGTCGCATCGTTCGCAGCCACTGGTCTTGCGTTTTCGTTCGTGTACCCACTGCTTCCGTTCACATTCCGGCGGTGTATAGTGAATTTGACGGTGGCAATTGGCACAGAGTACGTCGCACTTCTCGATCTCTTCGCGAAGTCGCTCCTTCCCATAGCCGTAGGTTACCATCTTCCCAACCGCCATCTCCTTCGCGGCGGTGTCGACGTGGTGAAAGTCGAGACACGCGACAGTATCGGTCCCACACCGTGTACATCCTCGCTTGCGCTTTATCTCGTTGAGCCAGGAACGAAGCCGTGATCGGCGGCGCAACGACCGTTCCGTATTCCACTCGGCGTTCCGATAGTGCCATCGCTGGTCGACCGAAAGTTCCGCCCAGACGAGATCGGGCGGAAGTTCAACGTCGTCCGGTTTCGGCTGTACGCGAGAGCCGCTCGAGGGGTTCGTCTCGAGTTCCGCTTTCGCCTTCGCCTCGTTCCACCCGCCACACGACCGGATGATCGTCGCGGACGCCGGCGTCAACCCCAGTTCCTCGTACTGCGCTTTCGTCGGGGACTCGCCGAGTCGCTCGGCGGCCTCCCGCAGCGCCTCGAGACACTCCGCTTCGGTCGTCACGGCCCGATTGGGCGCGCTATCCGGTATAAACGTGCGTCCGTACACCGGATCCGATCCCGGCCGCTTCGATGCCGGTCCCGGCGAATATGACCGCACGAGTGCAAACCGATACGGCTTTTCCGCTCTCCCGTGCAGCCACGCGTATGTACGTCGGACGCTTCGTCGTCGTCGGTCCCGAGGTCGGCGCCTACCGCGTCTCCTCGAGATCGTTCCCGAACCGCAAGCTCACCGAACGCGAAGACGCGCTCACCGTCGGCCCCACCGACGATGCGCCGGAGACGGACAACCCGTACGTCTCCTACAACTGCCTGCGGGTGGTCGAGACGCCCACGGGCGAAACCGCCGCCTTCGGCAACGGCTCGCACGTCGACCCGATCGCGGAGAAACTCGAGCTCGGCTACCCCGCCCGCGACGCGCTCACGGAGAGTCTGCTCGCGCTGGACTACGAGAAGGACGACTACGACACGCCCCGGATCGCGGCGACGATCGGGGACGACGGGGAGGCGCTGATCGGCACCGTCCGTAAGGACGCGCTGCTGGTCGAGACCGTCGACGAGCCGACGCTGGTCGCGACCTACGAGAAGAACGCGCCCGAAGCGTTCGATTTCGAAGCCGAGACGGCCGAGGAAGCAGCGCGGGAAGCCTACGACCTCGAGTTCGAACACGCGGTCTGTGCCGCAGGCGTCGCGCGGACCGACGACGGGTTCGAGACGGCGATAGAGAACGGCGAGTAGGACTGGAGTCGGGGGTTACGACCCGGCGTCCTGTCCGGAACAAGCGGTGGACGGAAGTACTGGCTCGGCGGGTTTTCGTTCGAATCCGCGACGATCGAGCGGCCGTCCCGTCGGTCGACGGCACGGCCGGTCCCGTACTTATTTACTGACTCCGGTAGTGTCTATGATAATGGACTTTCACCCCGAGCAGTTCTTTTCAGAGCCGAGCGGCTGGGCTAATGCCCGAATCTCCTTCGGCGGTGGACTCTCGTTCGTTGCCATCTACGCGTATTTCGAACTCCTGTACGGTAGCGGACTACCCGCACTGCTGATCATCGGCGTCGCGATGACCCTGTCGGGGATCGCCGAAGTGCTGCCGAAGAACCGGCGACGGGCGGCGATCGTCTTCCGAGTAACGGCGATCGGTATTCTCGTCGTTCTCGTCGTTCGATCGGTCGTGCGCGTGCTTTCGTGAGGAAGACGTACCAAACGGCTCCGCGCCCCGTCGATTCGGATAACTTACAAACCCGTCGGGCCTGTACCGACGGCGCATGAAGGTCGGACTCATCTCGGACGTCCACGGTAATCGGGTCGCCCTCGAGACCGTCCTCGAGGAGATGCCGCCGGTCGACAAGCTACTCTGCGCGGGCGACGTGGTCGGCTACAACCCGTGGCCGGCCGACTGCGTCGACGAACTGCGCGAGCGGGAAGTGCCGACGGTGATGGGCAACCACGACGCCGCGGTCGCCGGCGACGCGCCCTTCCGCTTCAACGGGATGGCGCGGGCGGGCGTCGAACACGCCAAGGAACAGCTCTCCGAGGGGCAACTCGAGTGGCTCGCCGACCTGCCCGCCGAGCGCACCGAGTGCGACGGCCGGATCAAACTCGTCCACGGCCACCCCGACGATCCGGACCGGTATACGCGGTACACCTACCCCGAGGAGTTCTCCGCCAGGATGCTCGGCGACGAGGACGTGCTCGTGCTCGGCCACACCCACGTTCAGGGCGTCCGCAAGTACGCCGAGGGGATCGTCGTCAACCCCGGCAGCGTCGGCCAGCCGCGCGACGGCGATCCGCGAGCGGGTTACGCCGTGGTCGACCTCGAGGCGATGACCGTCGACACCGGCCGCGTCGAGTACGACGTCGAGGCGGTCCAGGAGGCCGTCCGGGAAGCCGGGCTTCCGGAGCGGATCGGAACCCGCCTCGAGCGCGGGAAGTAAGAGCGAAACGAACCCTTTTAGGCCGCCTCGCCGGTACGGCCGGGTATGGAATTTCCCGGCCACACCGCGCGTATCGACAGGGGAAAGCGTCGTCGCGTCGGGGGCCGGTGTCGCCGTCCGTGCCGCAAGGCGAGCACGCGCCGCCCGCGCCGAGCGCGTCGGTCCGCAATCGAGTCGTCCGCAGCCGTCTACGGGGTGAGCGATGCTTCGACGACTCCGTGAGGACGTCCGGGCGATGTGCGAGCGCGACCCCGCCGCGAAGGGGTGTCTCGAGGTCGCACTGGCCTACCCCGGCGTCCACGCGGTCTGGGGCCACCGGATCTCCCACTGGCTCTGGAATCGCGATCTGCAACTCGTCGCGCGGCTGTTCTCGCACCTCGTGCGGCTGCTGACCGGCGTCGAGATCCATCCGGCTGCGGATCTCGGTCGCCGAGTGACGATCGATCACGGGATGGGCGTCGTCATCGGCGAAACGGCCGAGATCGGCGACGACGTCCACATGTACCACGGCGTCACGCTCGGCGGCGATACGAACGAACCGGTCAAGCGCCACCCGACGGTCGAGGACGGCGTGCAGATCGGCGCGAACGCGACGCTGCTGGGCGACATCACGATCGGCGAGGACGCAGCCGTCGGCGCCGGCTCGGTCGTCACCGCCGACGTCGAGCCGGGGGCGACCGTCGTCGGCGTCCCGGCGAAGCGGGTCGACGACTGAGACTGGGCGGCGCCGCTCGAGGGACGTTCTCCGGGGCCGTCACTGCTGCTCGTCGCTCACCGTTCCGTTCGTGCCCGGCGGCGACTCCGCCGCCGGCACGCCCTCGTCCGTCTCAGCGTCGCTCGAGGACTCGCCCACCGCCTCGTCGGTCATGGTCTCGTCGGGATCGGACCGGTAGCCCAACTCGAGGTGGAGTTTCGCGGTGCAGTCCATCGCGGTCTCGTCGACGTCGGTTTCGTCTTCTTGTTGGTTGAGGTAGCCGTTGCAGCGGCCGTGTTTGACGACGTTCATCAGCGTCGCAGCCGAGCCGCACTCGGGGCAGTCGATGTAGTAGTTGCCGTCGTCGTCCTGGTGCCAGGCGTCGGGCGTGAGTTCGGTGTACGCAGTGTCTTCGCGGTCACGCTGGCTCATAGGTGTACGCGCCAGCGCGATGGCGATAAAGCGACACCCGGGGATCGCAAGCCGGCTATCACTAGCAGTACCGTTTAGTTCTCGAGGCTACACCTCATAGATGGTTTCAGCGCCTTCGTATCGGCGAGTCTCGAGCCGACGTCCTGGGCGGTATCAGTGCCCTTTATCGTTGTTTTCGCGCTACTCGAGGCTAAGTCGCTTGGTGGCGGTCTCCGCGAGGAAGTTGTCTGGTCTGGTATCGGTCCGTACAGAAGTCCCATAGCGTTCCGGATCCTCATTCTCTGAGGGATATGGGGTTGTTCTGGACCTGAGTTAGCTTCTGGATTAACGCTCGACAACCGTTTGGTCGGCTTCGAATGCTTTCGAGCGAGTTCGGAGGGATTGTGCTCGCGGACCTCCGAGTCGCGCCGGCGCACTGCGGTCGGAATCGCGTCGCTCTCGACCGCGACCCTGACGCAGCATTCGGAGTTTTTCCGCTGGAGCGTTGGCTAGCAGAGACTGTTAGCTGATCATGCGACAGTCCCTGAGAAAAAAGTCGATTGACGGAAGGTCGGGAGTTACGGTAATCTGTACCCCAGCACGTCCATACGGCTGCTTACAAACCGTACATGTTCACTCGTCGTGACTTCCTGATCGACGTCTGAAAGATCGAGCAGCATCGCTCCGCATCCAAGTGAGATAACTGCCGAAGGGAGGTTCTCGAAGGACGCAGGATCAAGTTCCTGTCCTCGATCACCCGGTTCGAATCCGTCTACGAGCCGTATCTCCTCCAGCAACGTGGCAGTATCGTCAACGACGGCTTCGACGGTTCCTTGGAACGCATGATCCTGCCATCCAGTCGGATTGTCTGTCGACGGGTCGATCGAACGCCCCTCGGATTCGACGGGCACCACGTCTGTCGTCATCGTCCCCATTAGCAGTACTTCCGCGTCTCTCTGTTCGAGCCACTCGGCAGTCGCAACCTGAAGAGCACCGCCTTTGCTCTGCTTGTAGCCGTCGAACACGCCAAACTTCGTTCCGTCTACCGAGACGACGACGCGTCGCTGTCCGTTTTTCGATCCGACGTCGTCTATATGTGCATCGATTAGTTCCATCGTGATCAGTAGGTATCTACGGCAGGTTTTGGGGTATGCTGTTTGAGTGAACCCGTTCGATCCCACGTAGACCGTGACTGGTTTCTTGTCCTCATGCTTCGGGCATCACGTCGACTCGGCGTCGATCCTGCGATCGAAGCGCCACAGCCGGTATGCCTGCCTGGCGATGTCAGCCTAACTCGACAGGGCTTCGGCATCGAGTATAGCAGAATAGAAGGAAGCGTTACTGAAGGTGACCGTCAGCCACGTCTCGGACGGACCTGAGTTCCCCGTTCAGATTTTGGAACCACCCGTACTCGTCAACACTCTCGTTCAGTTGTGCGATGCGATCGAGCAAGTCTGCTACGGCCGTAACGGCTTCATCGACCAGCACTGGTAGCGGCAGGATAGCATCAAGCGACCGTTGATCGCGAGACACCACCCGCCGTTTCGGATCGTCGATCGCATCGCGGCTATAACAGAGCGTGACGTGACCATGCTGTTCATCTTCTAATTCGAATACCAGATATGCCTCGTCGTGAGTAGGCACGCCCCCGCGGTCACCCCGGAGCAGTTTCTTCACAGCGTCTAGTGCTTTCCTGACAGAGCTCGTGAATAAAGTGAGGCTGTACTCTTCCACCCCGTCGGCCGTCGAGAGACGCACGGATCCCGAACTGGGCGGTCGCCCGCTTTTCACGTCGTCGACGCTCGGCGACGTTAAAACGAATCCGATCGAAAACTGGGCTTCGTCAGTCATGGTTTGATTTTACGGCTATATTAGCAGTCAGCGCGGTATACATTCGTGGCAGCATTTGATCGCAATTCTCGAGTTCCTCATCTAATTCAGTTAACTTTGTCTCAAATTCAGTGAGCAAACGCCTGTTCTATCTACGAATTCGTCATCGAAGTCGCTGTACGTAAATGAGTCTTGTTGAGTTGTTTTCGTGTTTACGCTACGGAGGATATATCTCGAGATACTTTTCTACTTCCCGCGGATGAGGGTCGCTTCTATCTGCGAGATTAAGATACGGAACAAGGAGTATAGCTCCTGACGGCCGTTCTTCGACACGTTCTCCGGGTGCGTCAAGGAGGTGTTCCCGACCGATCTCCGACACGATGGGTTCCGAGAAGTAATTGAACCAAAATATGTGCTCAAACTCTCCCCGTCGGAGGGCATCGACATCTTGTCGATCGGATGCGCGTTCACCAGCTGGGAAATCACCAAATCCGTAGAATACCTCCGTTTTGTCGGCGAAGTTCGCAACGAGATTGAGTACAGTGTTCACCTTCCATATTTCATTCTCAGATGGATCTGCTACCTTCAACTCCCTTTTGGGGATTTTGAAGGTATAATATGGTAGCTGGGGAACTCCATCGTAATCATCCCAGTTCTGGAAGGTTAATTGGATACCATCTAACCAGAGCCGAAGATATCCTTCTTCGTCTTCCAGTTCGGATAGCGCTCGTTCCGTCGGCATATCCGATTGGGGCCTGTCCATTGATTTCGAATAGTAGTGGCACCGATCGTTACTCCCTTCTTCTTCAGTGAGGCACCCATTCTCAAATAACCACTCGAGAACATTCTGAGGGGCAGTTTTTTCTCCTGGTTGATAGCATAAATGCAGTGTAAGGAGCCAATCAGACGTCATGTTGCACTGACTTAGTGTCAGGATCGTGTGTCCAATAGGGAGAGATATACTGAGATAGTAGACGACGAAGGTTAATGAATTCCCTCTTCTTCGAGAACCTGTTCAGCCTCTGTGAGCGCTGTATCGATCGGCTGAAACCAATCAGTATCCGTCAAATCGTCGTTAGCCGACAGTGCTTCATCGGCCCACCATCTGATGGTCGTGTAGATCTCCTTGACGAGCGCAGTACGATCGACGAGCTCCGGTACATCATTCCGGACGTCTCGTGGCAGTCCATCAATGTGGAAATATACGCCCACGGCGTCGTTCTCTGGGACAGGTGTGAATTCGAGTTCTCCCATATCGAACTCTGCAGCGCACTCCTCGTCCTCGAGGATCGCAGCCATGCACCGGAGCAGATCAGGGAACACTTCGTTCGGCAGGCTCACGTCATCCCAAGGACGATCCTCTCCGTCCTCAATTCCACCCGGGTGGATACGCATGTCGGCACCTGGCATCCATCCTTTCTGTAGATGGTCAGCCGGCGGTGATTCGACTTCTATATCGATTTTATCATGCTTATCACCCATGTTTATCACCCCTCATGTCTCCAGCCAACGTCGTTCTGACTGATATATTTCCAGACCGCTGAACCCTTTGTTGGGTAAGCAGTCCGAACATTACCGTTTCTGATTATAACTTCGATCTCTGAAACGCCTGTTCTATCGACGAAGCTTTGGTCGAATTTGCTGAACTTGAATGAGTCTTGTGGAGTCGTCTCTGTGTCTTCAAGAGCTTTGTAAATGGCTTTACTGATGTCTCTTTCCGACATCGAATTCGGAATTGGCTGCGTCTTTGAATCGAAATTCTGGCCCGTTGGCCAAAGGGTAGTTGCTCTCTTCTCCTTCATCAACTCCCCATCAATATGACGTGCTTCCAGATAGGCCCATCCGTAGTCTTTGTTGCTAGTATCTGGGTTAAAGACACCACGCTCGAGCCAGCGAAGATTCCCGTTATTGTCAGTGACCACGAGTCGAGTTGTGCTCAGATCATTACCCTGTTCCGGGATTTCAAGGAGGTCATTTGCTTGAATGGTATCCTCGATGAGGGGATTGTCGGCCTTCGTTTCCAGCATCCCCATCATCTGCTGGATATCGGCTTGGACCATCTTTCCATCATCCAGCAGCTTATTCATCTGCTGGAGATGATCCGCTTCGAGATCGCCCTCGCCGTAGCGGGCCAGCATCTGCCTGGTGGTCGCATCGTCAACGCGCTCGAGGACCTGCCGGCTATCAGCGTCGGTGCTTTTCACGAACTGGTTCGCATCGAACGAGTCACTGCGACTGTTGACGACCGTCAGTTGATCGCGGAGATCCTCGCTGATGTCACCGCAATCGATCGACAGTAGCCGGGCGTCACTCGCCTGCTGCGAGATTTCTGCATTGGGTCCCGAGATCTGAGGGCGACGACACGGTGTTCCGAAGAACTCGTCACGCGCATCGGCGTCGAGATCGTCGACAAGTTTCGCGCCGTCGTCACCCGTTCGCAGGAGATACTGACCGAGTTGCTCTTGGCGAGCGTCCGGAAGCGAATCGACGTCAGCATCCATCGCACGCTGCTGCTGCCAGAGCCGGTACGCCCCGCCAGCGGTGTCGGCCTGACTCAGCAGCGGTTCGGCCGCGTCGCCGTCGACGGCCAGCAGAATCCGGGCGGTCGCACGGCCTTTCGCGGCTTTCTTCGCATCGCTGACCCGATCGAGGGCCTTCAGCGCCTTCGTATCGGCGAGTCTCGAGCCGACGTCCTGGGCGGTGTCGGTGCTCTTGATCGTCGCTTTCGCACTACTCGAGGCTGCACCGCCGAGGGCCGTCTTTGCGAGGAGACCCGCGGCGTACCCCTCGTACCAGTTCGCCCGGAACGTCTCGTACAGATACCGATCGTCCTGTTCCTCGAGCGAGCCGTAGGGATTGTTCACCGCCTGCTTTCGCTCGACGTCCTGCGCCATCGTCTTGACGAGCGTCTCAGCGGTGCCGAGCCCCTCCGATTTGGCGAGTTCGAGCAGCGCAGTGATCCCCTCGGCGACGGCCGCTGGATCGTCGATGAGCTGCGAAACGTCTTGGAACGCCACACCGAGACTCGCGGAGAACCCGGAGACGGTTGCGAACTCGCTGGCCACGACGTAATCGGCAGGAGTGCCCGTGTAGAGGCTGCCGGCCGCCTCGCCGTAGAAGTTCGCCCGTTCGACTCCGACCGTCTCGTCTTCGTTGCCGTTCCGGTCGCTCGCTTCGACGTAGATCGTCGTCCCCGCGGTCGTATCGCCGACGGATTCGGCGACGCTCCCGGTCGTTTCAACGACCTTGCTGCCGAACGAGATGAACGTCGACTTGTAGACGGCTAGCGACTCGAGGGCTCGCTGCCGGATACAACTCCGAGAGTCACACCAGCGGCTCGACTAACTCCTCGCCGGCCTCGAGCAGCTCCGCCACGCGGTCCTCGTCGGACGCCTCGGCGTAGACCCGCAGCACGGGCTCGGTCCCGCTGGGGCGGATCAGCAGCCACGAGCCGTCGGCGAGTTGCAGTTTGAAGCCGTCAGCGGTGTTGACGCCCTCGACGTCGGTGCCCGCGACGGCGTCCGGAATCTCGTCCTCGAGATCCTCGAGCACGCGTTCCTTCTCGTCGTCGGGGCAGTCGACGCTGAGCTTGTCCTGGACGACGGTGCCGTGTTCCTCGAGCAGCCGGTCGACCCGCTCGTCCAAGGGTTCGTCGGCGTGCATCGCGGCCGCGAGCAGGGCCATCAGCACCCCATCTTTTTCGCGGACGTGACCGCGGATCGTGAACCCGCCCGACTCCTCGCCGCCGACCAGGGCGTCGTGCTCGGCGATTCCCTGCGCGACCCACTTGAATCCGACCGGCACCTCGTGGACGGTCTCGCCGTGGGCCTCGGCGACGCGGTCGATCAGGAACGTCGTCGAGACCGTGCGGATCGCCGGGCCGGCGTCGTCCTCGAGCAGGTAGTCGTACAGCGCGGCGAAAAAGAGGTTCTCGTCGAGGTAGCCCCGTTCGGGGGTGACGATGGCGATCCGGTCGGCGTCGCCGTCGTTGGCGACGCCCAGTTCGGGCCCGGCGCCGTCGTCGGTGACGAGGTCGATTAAGGCCTCCAAGTTTTCGGGGGCGGGTTCGGGGGCGCCGCCGCCGAACTCGGGGTCGCGCTCGCAGCGCAGACACTCCAAGGAGGCGCCGGCACGCTCGAGGAGGGCGTCGGTCGTCCCACGGCCGCTGCCGTGCATGGCGTCGTAGGCGACGGTGAGCCCGGAAAGGTCGACGTCGTCGGTACCGGTCACGTCGGCGACCAGCTCGAGGACGGCGTCGGCGTGGGGGCCGGCGAGGTCGACCTCCTCGACGGTGCCGTGCTCGCTCTCGGGGAGGGGATCGGGGTCGGCGAGCCGGTCGGCGATGGCGTCGGTCACCGCGGGGAGCGCCGGCGCGCCGTCGTCGGGGATGAACTTCACGCCGTTGTACTCCGGCGGGTTGTGCGAGGCGGTGATCGCCAGTCCGCCGGCGAGGTCCCGTTCGACGATGGCGTGGGCGACCAGCGGCGTCGGCCGGTCGCGCTCGGGCACGATGACGTCGAACCCGTTCGCACACAGCACCCGGGCCAGTTCCTCGGCGAAGCCGCGGGAGGTCTCGCGAGCGTCGTAGCCGATCACGACGGGCGCGTCTCGACCCTCGTCGCGAAGATACGTCGCTACGGCCTGCCCCACCATCCGAACGCGCGGCGCAGTAAATTCATCGAGCGTCGCCCGCCAGCCGTCGGTACCGAAACTGATCGGCTCCATATCTTCCCATCACCGGCCCGCTCAAAAAAAGCGACGCCCTCGGCTCGAGAACGGACCCCGCGCTCGCGCTCGAGCGCGACCGCGGTTGCCGACCGGCCGTTTTCGTAGGACGAAATTACTGAAGACCGCGGATCTTTACGTCATGGTATACTAGTGAAAATATGGCTCCGACGCCCTCCGTCCTCGCCGTCAACGGCAGCCTCCGGGCGGAAAGCTACACCCGAACGGCGCTCCGGTACGTCCTCCGCGCCGCCGAGGACCGCGGCGCCGAAACGACCCTGCTGGACCTGCGGGAGTACGATCTGCCCGTCTACGATCCCGACGTCGACGACCGGGAGCAGGGCGACGCTCGCGAGGTCAAGCGACTCGTCCGCGAGGCCGACGCCGTCGCGCTCGGCACGCCCGTCTACCACGGCTCGTACTCGGGTGCACTGAAGAACTTCCACGACTACTGCGGCTTCGACGAGTACGAGGACACGACCGTCGGCCTCCTCGCCAGTGCCGGCGGCGGCAGCTACGGCTCGACGCTCGATCACCTCCGGATCACCGTGCGGGGCGTCCACGGCTGGGTCCTCCCTCACCAGGTCGGCATCCGCAACGCCTCGAGTCGCTTCCGGGCCGATCCGGACGCGATCGACGGCCGCGCATTCCGCGAGGACGACCTGCGGGAGCGCGTCGAGAAACTCGGCCGGATGCTCGTCGAGTACGCCTTCATCGACCCGAACGTGACGTCACCGCGGACGACGGACGCGGATGCGGATGCGGATGCGGACGACTGACGACCTCCCTGTCCGAACCGCCGGTTCGGCGACGGGCGAGCCGCTACTCGAGGCCGATCAACTGCTCCTTCTCGGTACGACTCAGCTGTTTGATCTCGTACTCGCGGGACATCGCCGCCGACCGCGAGGCGAACCGCTCGTGATACTGTAGTTCCACCGGCGTGCGCCCGCGCGTGTACTTGGCGCCCTCCCCCGCGTCGTGCTCGGCGACGCGTCGCTCGAGGTCGGTCGTGTAGCCCGTATAGAGGGTTCCGTCGGCACACTCGAGGACGTAGACGACGTGCTCGTCGGCCATCGAATCGGGCGTAGGAGAACGACGGTAAAAAGCGTCGCGTCCGTAGGAGTCCACCGGGTGCTCGTCCGTCGCGATGCTCAGGTGGGATCGGATCAGGTGCCGCGAGCGCGTTCTCGGGCTGCCTCGGCGATACCCGCGTTCGCCGAACAACTCACGCACGCGTGGATTTCGCCGCGTTCGTCGGCGAAGACCCGCGCGAAACGCTCGGACACGTGCGCGCCGCAGTGGTTACACTTGGGCATTGGTCACACCGGCCGAAGCCGGCACCTAAGGATACTGCACACGGATATAAAAAGACTTTGCCAAACGACGTCTTGTCTTTCCGTATGACAAAATATTATTTTCCGTCTCCGGATCCGTCGGCTCGCGCCGCGTCGATCGTGCGGGCGATCAGCGTCGCCTGCGCGCCGGCGACGAAACCGGCGTCGATGTTAACGACCGACATGACGGTACAGGACTGGAGCATCCCCGAAAGCGCCGCCTCGCCGTCCCCGCCGTAGCCGTAGCCGCTCGAGACGGGCACGCCGATGACCGGCGTGTCGACGAGCCCGGCGATAACCGTCGGGAGCGCGCCCTCGCGGCCGGCGGCGACGATCAGCATGTCCGCCTCGCGAAGCCGATCGACCTGATCGAGCGTGCGGTCGAGCGCCGCGACGCCGATGTCGTCGACTCGATCGACGGTCGCGCCGGCGTCGACGCAGACGGCTTCGGCCTCGTCGGCGACCGGCTGGTCGACGGTGCCCGCCGTCACCAGTCCGACCGTCGCCTCGAGCGACGGGCGCTCGTAGTCGGGCGTCCGAATCAACAGGGACGAGCTCCACCGATCGAACGTCGCGTCGGGGACCGTCTCCGGGATCGCCTCCTCAAGGGCCGCGAACTGCTCGTCGGAGAGGCGCGTCAGCAGCGCCCGGTCGGTCGTCTCGAGGGCCGTCTCGGCGAGCGCGACGACCTGCGCGGGCGTCTTCCCCTCGGCGAGGATGGCTTCAGGAATGCCCCGTCGCTGTTGTCGAGCGGCGTCGAACCGTCCCGCTTCGCCGGTGACGTACCCCTTGAGTTTGGCTTCGGCCTGTGCTGGCGAGAGGGAGCCGTCGGCGACGGCATCGAGAAGTTCGCGCATATCGGGTTCTCCGCGGCGACCGTACTCGAATCCGTCGACCCGGAACGAACGGGGTGAGCCACCCGGTCCGCAACCCCCCGGATCGCGAAAGCGCGCGAGAGGGGTCGAACCGCGCGCGAGCCGCATTCTACGCTCCAGACGGGCGGAACGCGACGCCGGCGACTCATCAGTCATATACTTTCCGGTGGATACAACCGCCGAAACGGACGAATCAACCCCTGAGGGGCGGGTATTTCGACTCTCAACCAGAACGTTTATACCATGGAAGGGGAAACGGATACACCGTATGGCAGACCTTATCGTCAAAGCCGCCGTGAAGGAAGCGCTCGATGACAAGAACGTCGCCTCGGATTTCTACGACGCTCTCGACGAGGAAGTCGACGAGTTGCTCGAGGACGCCGCCCGTCGTGCGGAGGCTAACGACCGGAAGACGGTCCAGCCCCGCGACCTGTAAGGCGCGAAGTCGATTGGTTTCATTTTTTGGCAGTCAGTACGTCGCGTAGTGACGGGGTTCTGTCGTCAAGGGACGAGTACGCATAATCGGCACGGAACCGCCGGTGGAGCGTTTTTGGCGCTCGTCGGTGTAGACCACCGCGGTCACGCATGCTCCGGAAACTGTTGATCGCGTTCGGCATCTTCGAGATCGGCATGCCACAGCCGGTCATCGACGCCTGCGAGCGGATCGGCCTCGAGAACCCCGACGAAGCGCAACTGCGGCCGCGGGCGCTGTGGGGCGCCAGACTCGAGGGGATGCTGTTCGTCTGGCTGCTCGCCCGTCGGGAATCGGGCTCGCGAATCGCCAACAACCTGCTCGCAATCGCCGGAACCGTCCTCGTCGTCCTCCCCCAGCCGGTCATCGAACTCAGTCAGACCCTCGTCTACGAGAACACCGACGACCTCGAGGTGAAGCCGTGGGTGAAACCGGCGGCACGACTGCTCGGCGCCCTCTATCTGACCGTGGTTTACCTGTCGACGACTGGCAGCGAAGGCGGCGACGAACGGTCGACTGAAACCAAATTGGAAGCAGTTGTGAGCGACTGACCGCGACGCGCGACCGCGGCTCGCACCCCGAGTCCCTTTTATCCAACCCGTGCGAACATTCCGCATGAAACGAGCGCTCGCACTCGGGTTCGCACTGCTCGAGATCATTGCGCCGCGGCGCATCGTCACCCCGGCCGAACGGCTCGCGTTCCGCAATCCGGAGACGGGACGATTGCGGCCGTCGACGGTGCCGATCGCTCGACTCGAGGGGCTGCTGTTCGCCTGGCTCCTTCTCCGAGAGCGTGGGCTGTCGCGGCCGCTCCGCGCCGCGCTGGTCGCGCTCGGCACCGCCATGGCGTTGGTTCCGCGGACAGCCGTCGAGTCGAGACTCGCGCTCGCCTACGAAAACGCCGCCGACCTCGAGTTGAGATCCTGGGTGGTCCCGGTGACCCGGCTGCTCGGGGCGGGGTATCTGGCCGCCGGACTGTTCGCCGGACGCGCTCGAGCCGATTATCCGTCGAACGGGCGCGGGCGATAAACAACTTAGTAAGACGACACGTTGAATACCGATCGGTCGGTACCGAGTTCGTACGCATCGTGGTCTCACCTCGCTCCCTCCGCGACGGACTCGCCGACGAATCGCTTCGGGTCGCGATTCTCATCGGCCTCGCGACGGTTCCGGTTACCGTCGCGTCCGCCTGGGGACCAGTCGCAGACAGCCTCGGCACCGTCGGCGATTCCGTTTCGGACGGCGCCTTACTGCTGGCCGGGGTACTCACGGGCTACTACTACAGCAGCCGGCCCACCGAAACGCGCTATGCCGGCATCTGGACCGGACGCGCCGGCTCGATCGGACTGGTCCTCGTGTTCTGCGCCAGCGTGGTGGCGGCGATCGTCTCCGACGGCGGGCTGGGGGCAGCGATTGCCGTCATCTTGTCGCCCGTCGTCATCGGACTCATCATCGTGTTCACCGTCTTGGTGACGATGCTCACCGCAGTCGGAACGGACTGGGTGGTGACGCGACTCGATCGAAGCCGACGACTGGCAGCGTCGGATGCGAAAGACGGCACCGAGCGGACGGATGGTTCGCCGAAGCGGCGGCTCGTGCTCGCCGGATACGCGGTGCTGACGCCGATCGCGCTCGGCTACCTGGTGATTCAGTCCGCGAGCGGCGCCGGAATCGTCATCAGCACGCTGGCGGTAATCGTGGTCACCGTCTTCTCGTTCGCGGCGCTAGGTATCCTGTTCATCGACGCGACCGAACCGCGAGCGGTGCGGACCGGCTGGCTGCCGAACGTGTGGCTGTACGCGGGCGGCCCGATCGTCGCGGGCGTGCTCGGCTACCTGATCGCTACTGTCCAAGGCTGGGGATACCCGCCCGGATACGGACAGTACAGTTTTTCTATCGCGCTGTGGCTCGCGACGATCGCCTACCTCGCGAATAGCCATCGTCGCGGAAGCAGACGCCGCCCCGCCGGCTCGTCGAAGTCGTAGCCGGTCGCCGACGCGACCTCGAGGTCGCTTTCTACTCAGTACTCCCGAACCTCGACGCCGTCCTCGAGACCCACGTAGGTCGCGTCGGCGAGGTCGACGAACAGCCCGTGTTCGACGACGCCGGGGAGCCGCGAGAGTCGCGCCGCAAGCGCGTCGGGGTTGTCGATCCGGCCGAACTCGCAGTCGAGCACCAGATTGCCGTTGTCCGTGACGACCGGCCCGTCCTTGCGCTCGGCGTCCCGCAGCGTCGGGTCGCCGCCCAGTTCGCTGAGTCGGTCGGCGACGACCGAGTGAGCGTCCGGAAGCACTTCGATCGGGACCGACCGCTCGAGGGCGTCGGCGAGCTTCGTCGGATCGGCGACGACGACGAACCGCTCGGCCGCCGCATCGACCAGTTTCTCTCGCGCGTGCGCGGCGCCGCCGCCCTTGACGAGCGCGCCGTGGGCCGGCGAGTCCGCATCGTCGACGACCTGATCCGCGCCGTCGATCGCGAGGTCGACCGTCTCGACCGCGTCGAGGTCGGTCAGCGGGATGCCCACCTCGAGCGCCAGTTGCCGGGACTGGAAGGAAGTCGGGATTCCTTGGACCTCGAGGCCGTCGCCGACGGCCTCGCCGATGGCCTCGATCGCGTAGGCGGTCGTCGAGCCGGTTCCGAGGGCGACGACGTCGCCGTCTTCGACTTCTTCGGCCGCGCGTTCCCCCGCGCGGCGCTTCGCTGCGTCGGTGCCGCCTGCCGTCTTCATACTACGTCGGGCGTCCGGCAACGGGAAAAGCGTTGACCTCCGGCTCGAGGGCGATGGAACTCCGCTGCGCGGATGCGCCCGTTCAGTCGATTCCCGATCGGCGACGGACGCGATTGCACTACGAGCAAGGTCGATCGATTTCGGTCAGCCTTCGGGATCGTTGTCCGGAGAAACAGATCGTTGGAGGGGAATTATAGCCGATTACCGAACGAAAGAACGCCCGTCGCCGGGGCAGAAACGGAACCGTACAGACTGGCGTGCCTGCGACTGCCGGCTGGTTTTCCAAACGTACACTGTCACGCGTTCCGGTGTAGATTACCCATCCGTCAACACCTCGCCTCAATTATCCAATTTCTGCGAGAAATAACGCGTATATCTGGAAACAGGGAACGGAATTTAAGATCGATATCGGATAGAGTCCCATCCGAGCATCTCGCAACGCTAACCGAGGTGCCACCGACAACCATGTCAGACAACGACCCAAGCGTAACGCGGCGTCGACTGTTAAAGGCCAGCGGGGCAACCGTCGTTGCGGGCGGTGCGTTCGCATCGACCGCGAGCGCCCAAGATGGCGGTCCATTCAATCCCGACATAAGCGCATCAATCGACTGTGATGCAAATACGATTACGTTCGTCCTCGAGGACCGCAACGGGTTCGACGGGGCGATCGTCCTTTTCGTAAACGGCGCTCAAGTCGGAATGCTCAGTGGCGATGAAACGGAGGAGACAGTAACCATTAATCCGGAAGAGTCACCGTTCACGCTCCGGGCAACTCCTGAAGGCGAACCACAGGGGACGGGAACGACGGTCAGCGGGTCGCCGCTCAGTTGTGACGGCGACGGTGACGGTGACGGTGACGGCGACGGCGACGGCGACGGCGACGGCGAAGAACCGGAGCCCGGCGACCTGTTCGGCGAAGACGGCATGTTCGGCGAGGACGGCCTATTCGGCGAAGACGGACTCGACGGTGACGGCGACGGCCTCGATCAGGACGTCACCGCAAACCAGACGGTCGAAAGCGGGGACGCGAACGTGTCCGTCGACGTCAGTCAGTCGTCGTCAAACGTCCAGACGGGTGAAGCGGAAAGCGGGGACGCTACCGCAACGAGCTGGCTGCCGATGAACCTCTTCTGATCGATCTCAAATCCTCGTCGACTACGGCGAGGACGCTTTCATTCAGCGAGGCGATGGACCCGTCAGTCGGTGGACGCCGATATCGATCGACTGCGACAGGAGCGACTCGAGGACGAGCCGGAGCCGACCGAGCCACGGAATCCGGAACGCCGCTTTGCCGACGACCCAGTCCGGTCGGACGACGGTCGTCTCGGCACCGGCGTTCGTGACTTGATCGTACATCCCGTTGTTGTCGCCTTTCGTGACGAACCCGTCGTGGGGCGCCGGGCAAGCGGCGACGGCGTCGCAGGTCGTCCCGCGGAGGTTCGCCGACTCGGCCTCGGTGTCGACCCAGTTTTCGCCCGCCTCCACCCAGAAGTGCGCGCGGTGGATCACCGGCGTTCGGGAGTCGTTTCCGTCGGGCCGGAAAACGACGACGTCGCCGGATCGATCGAACGTCTCGTAGCCGCTTTCTCGACCATTCTCGAGCGTGACGACGCCGGTGTCAGCGACCGACTCGTCGCCGACGAATCGGTCGGTAGCGACGACGAAGACGAGGTCGCCGGTGTTCATATTCGGTTCCATGCTCCCGCTTTCGATGGCGACCAGCGGCGGCCAAACCCCGCTGACGGCGAACAGCACGAGGCCGACGAGGCTGACGATAGCGACTGCGCTCAGGACATCCCGTACGACAGCGCTGCGTGGGTCATCGCTGCGGCGGAGCCACCGTAGGAATCTATCGGCAGTGACGGAACTCGAATCGGCTGCCGTCTCATCGCTGTCGGCACCGGTATCGGCATCGGTGGGGTCGACATCGGTAGCAGCGTCAGTGGAGGACTCGTCAGGGGGACGGTCGGACATCATCCTCGAGTGCGACACGTCAAATAATCAATGTTATCAACATAAAACGAGCGCCGCGCCGTCCGGCGAACCTTTTTGGCGGCGTTCGTGGTCGAACGCCCATGGCGACATCGGGATCGGGAGCGAGTACTGAGTCGGCGTCGACGCCGGGAACGGGGAGCGCAGTCCGCCTCGAGAACGTCCGCAAGACCTACCAACTCGGAGAGCCGGTCCACGCGCTCGACGGCGTCTCGCTGGACGTGCCGCGGGGCTCCTACACCGCGATCATGGGGCCGAGCGGTTCGGGGAAGTCGACGCTGATGAACCTCGTCGGCTGTCTTGACACGCCGACCGAGGGGACCGTCGTGGTCGACGGCGCGGACGTCGCGCAACTGGGGGACCGCGAGCGGACTCGACTGCGGGGGACGACGGTCGGGTTCGTCTTCCAGACGTTCAACCTGATGCCGCGGCTGAACGCCCTCGAGAACGTCGCGCTGCCGCAGTTGTTTCGGGGCGTCGACCGGGAAACGCGGCGCGACCGGGCGCGGGACCTCCTCGAGCGGGTCGGGCTCGGCGACCGGGCGGACCACCTGCCGAACGAACTGTCGGGCGGCCAGCGCCAGCGGGTCGCGCTGGCGCGGGCGCTGGTGAACGATCCGGCGATCGTGCTGGCCGACGAACCCTCCGGCAACTTGGACACCGACACCGAGGCCGACGTCCTCGATCTCTTCGCCGAGTTCCACGACGCGGGCACGACGATGATCGTCGTCACCCACGAGCGCCACGTCGCCGAGCGCGCCGAGCGGATCGTCCACCTGCTCGACGGGAAGATCGAACGCATCGAACCGCTCGAGGGCCGGGCAGCGGACGGAACCGACGCCGACGACCCGGCGGAGCGGCGCTAACGAATGCGCCCGCTCGAGCACCTGCGACTCGCGTGGCGCTCGATCCGCGGCCACAAACTCCGCTCTGCGCTGACGACGCTGGGCGTCGTGATCGGCATCGCGGCCGTCATCGCGTTCGTCACGCTCGGCGCGAGCCTCCAGGCGGGCGTCATCGGCGACATCAGCCCCGACGACCGCCGCAACCTCTACGGCTGGGCCGCCGAGCCCGATACCGAGGGCGGGCCGCTCGCCGGGGCCCAACCCGTCTTCAGTCAGGACGATCTCGAGGAACTCGAGGGACGCGATGAGATCGAAGCGGCCTACGGCTATGCAACGATCCAGACGCAGGCGGTCTCAAATGGCGACGAGCAGGTCGCACAGGGGGACGGGTTCGTCGCGTCGGGGCCGTCGTACATCCGGGAAGGCCGACTCGCAGAGGGACGGCAGTTCGAGATGGGCGAGTCGGAAGCGGTGCTCAACCCGGCCGCTGCGGGCCAGTTCGAGGACAACGTGAGCGTCGGCGACGAACTGACGGTCACGTTCCTGGGCGGCCAACAGGCGACTGTTGAGGTAGTCGGGATCACCGACACCTCCGAAGGGTTGAGCCCGTTCGAAGGATTCGAAGCTGCGCCGCGGATCTACGTGCCGACCGAGCCCTACTACACGGAGCAGGCGGCCGGACTGGGGATCGGGACGGGCGGCGGCAGCGACAACGGTGCCAACGGCGGTGACGGCGGTGACGGCGGTGGTGGAAACGGAAACGAATCCGGCACCGCACAGGGCGGCCAGCCCCGCTACCTCGCCATCGTCGTCGAGGCCCAATCCGCCGCCGAGAGCGACGTCGACGCCGCCCGCGAGAGCGCCGTCGCCTACCTCGAGAGCGACGACGCCGACGCCGGCGAGTTCCTCGGCGACGACCTCGCGGTGACCTTCCAGACGAGCACGGAACTGCTCTCGCAACTCGAGGACATCCTCGAACTGCTCCAAAACTTCATCGTCGGGATCGCGGCCATCTCGCTGGTGGTCGGCTCGATCGGCATCGCGAACATCATGCTGGTCTCGGTCGCCGAGCGGACCCGCGAGATCGGGATCATGAAGGCGGTCGGCGCACAGAACCGGGACGTGCTGGGGCTCTTTCTCACCGAGGCGGTCGTCCTGGGGGTGATCGGGGCGATTCTGGGCACCGCGCTCGGACTCGCGGCGGGGTATCTCGGCGTGTGGTACATCGACCTCCCGCTGGTCTACCCCTACGAGTACGTCGCGCTGGCGGTCGCGGTCGGCATCCTCGTTGGCGTCGTCGCGGGACTGTATCCGGCCTGGCGGGCGGCGCGGACGGATCCGATCGACGCGCTCAGGTACGAGTGAGTGAGAGAACGCGGGTGGTGTGCGGGCGATGCGGCCGGCGGCGGTGACGGGTCGTAAACTCGCAGTCCCGGAAATGGGACGCCAGTTAGAGATCGTTGGTGACGATCTCGGCGACGCGTTCGCGGTCGAACAGCCGTTCGTCCTCGGGAACAGCCTCCGAGTCGCCGGTCCACTCGCCGAATCGATCGGGATAGACCTGTTTCGCCAGCGCCTCGGTCGAGAACAGGTGCGTGATCGGCCCCATGAACTGACCGGCGGAGCGGACGACGTTGCCGTTCTGGACGGCCGAGAGCCGGCTCGCGGTCGAGTGGTCCTCGAGCGGTTCGACGACCTGCGACCGCCACTCGTCGCCGGTCATCGATGAGAGGTTGTAGGCGGCGATGTAGTCGGGGTCGAGATCGAGCAGCGTCTCGTAGCCGACCGCGCCGTCGGGGTCAAGGCCGGCCTCGGCGAAGGCGTCGCGGAAACCCAGATCGCGGAAGCTCCGGGCGTCGTTGCGCTTCTCGTGGATCGGCGCCGGCTGGAACTCGCCGGCCTCGGCGTCGATGCCGCGCCAGAAGACGGCGACGGTCGGCCCTTCGCCGTCCGGAAGGTCCGACTCGATCCCGTCGATGAACTCGTCGTGGAGGTCGACCCAGGCCTCGTACTGCGCCCGTCGCTGGAATATCGTGGCGATCCGCTCGAACAGTTCGTACATCGTGTAGTAGGGCTCCTCACCCTCGTAATCGAAGCGGATGTACGACCCGAGGATCGGCGCGACGTTCTCCTCGATCTCCGCCATGTCCTCGTCGCTCCAGTTGGAGTAGAACTGGAGCATTCGCGGGTCCGCGAGGACGACGTCCGGGTCGACCTCGTAGAAGATTTCCTTGTCGTAGTTGCGGGCGGACTCGCCCTCGCCGTACTGGAGGATCTCGTCCGGATCGTGCTCGACGCCCGGCAGCTGGTCGTAGAACTTGTACGGCTTGCGCTCGGGATAGGCGTGGGCGTCGACCTGAATGCCGAGCGACATCGCCATGTCCTCGGCCGCACCGGGGATGGTAAAGACCGTCTCCGGGACCTCCTCGAAGGTGTGACAGCCCGCGGGTTCGAGACACACCTCGTAGGAGTCGTCGACCGATTGCGCCGACGATTCCTCGCCGTTTCCGGTGTCGCTCGAGTCGTCGTTGCCGGTTCCGTTCCCGTTACTGTTGCCGTTGCCGTTCCCCGAGTCGTCTCCACCGAGACAGCCGGCCGTACCGACGCCGAGGAGCGTTGCGCTCGATGCGAGTATCCGTCGTCGTTGGACCATGTAGTTTAGGCAAGCCTAAAACATTAAAAGTATATTCATTTAGGTTTGCCTAAATATTCGAGCGTCGAGACGGAACGGCAGGCGCCGACTAGAGGGACACATCCGAGTCAGCGACGCAGGATCTCCCGCCGCACGTCGTCGGTCGACTCGTCGTGAAGCGGCCCGAGCGGCGTGATGTCGGGGCCGGTCTCGCCGCCGTATTCGACCGCCGCTTCGATCTCGAAGACGTCCGCGAGCAGTTCCTCGGTGATAACTTCCTCGGGCGGGCCGCGGGCGTAGATCGAGCCGCCGTCCAGCGCCAGCAGGTAGTCGGCGTAGCGGGCCGCCTGCTCGATGTCGTGGAGCACGAGGACGATCGTCACGTCGCTGTAATCGCGCAGCGCCTCGACGATCTCCATGACCTCGAGCTGGTGGTGGACGTCGAGGAAGGTGGTCGGCTCATCGAGCAACAGCACGTCGGTCTCCTGGGCCAGCACCATCGCGATCCAGACGAGTTGCTTCTGGCCGCCGCTGAGGCTGTCGAGTTCGGTTTCCCGCAGGTGGTCGACGCCGGCCAGCGCGATCGCGCGATCGACGGCGGCCTCGTCCTCGTCAGTTGTGGACTCGAAGAAGCCCCGGTGGGGGTACCGGCCGTGGAAGACGAGTTCCTCGACGGTCAGCGAGCCCGGCGAGACGTTCTCCTGGGAGAGCAGCCCCAGCTTCCGGGCGAACTCCTTCTTCTCGAGCTCGTGGATATCCGATCCGTCGAGCAGCACCGAGCCCGACTCGAGGGAAACCTGTCGGGCGATCCCCTTCAGCAGCGTGCTCTTGCCGCTGCCGTTGGGGCCGATCAGCGCCGTCACCTGCCCCTCGGGTACGCTCAGCGACTCGCCGTCAATGACCAGTTCGTCGGCCTCCGGATAGCCGATCCGTAGGTCGGTGCCGGTCAGGTGTGGATTCTCGTCGGTCGGCTCCTCGGCGTCCGTTGCGCGATTGCGGTCGGCGTCCGTCTCAGGAGATGTGTGTGTCCCACTCATCAGACCTCACCCAGGTTCTCCTTCCGGCGCATCAGGTAGAGGAAGTACGGGCCGCCGATCAGCCCGGTGACGATCCCGACCGGGAGTTGGACGGGGCTGAGCGCGAGCCGTGCGCCGACGTCGGCGACGATCATCAGCGCCGGGCCGACGAAGACGCAGCCGATCATCAGCTTCCGGTAGTCGCTCCCGACGACGTTGCGCACCACGTGCGGGACGATGAGCCCGACGAAGCTCACGATGCCGGCGACCGCGATGCTCGCAGCCGCCGCGAGGACCGCGATCCCGGACAGCCCGAACCGGACCCGTTCGACGGACATCCCGAGCGACGAGGCCGTCTGTTCGCCGAGCAGGAGGACGTTCAGTTGTCGCGAACTCAGGTACGCCAGCCCGACCGAGACGGCCGACCACGGGAGCGCGATCCGGACGTGCTGCCAGTTGACGCCGGTGAGCGATCCGTTCAGCCACGAGATCGCCTGCTGGACGACGGCGATGTCGTCGGTGAAGACGAACATCGCGGTCTGGAAGGAGCCGAAGACGGTGCTGACGATGACGCCGGCCAGCACCAGTCGAACGGGGCTCGTTCCGTGGTTCCACGCGATGACGTAGACGAGCAGGAAGGCGATCGCGCCGCCGATGGCCGCGATCAGCGGCAGGATCGTCGTCAGGCCGCTAAACACCGTCAGCACGAGCAGGATCATCAGTCCGGCTCCCGAGGAGACGCCGAGAATGAACGGGCTCGCGAGTTCGTTCCGGGTGACCGCCTGGAAGATCGCCCCGGAGACCGAGAGGTTGACCCCGACGATAATCGCCGTGAGAACCCGCGGGAGCCGGATGTTCCAGACGATGTGGGTCGCCGTCGACAGCTCGGGCAGTTCGCCGGCCCGATACCCCGTCAGCGTCTCGAGCAGTCCCTCGCCGAGCAGGAAGTTGAGCAGCCAGCGGTAGTCGAACAGCACCGTCGTATCGAACAGCGCCCGCCAGGCCTCGCCGAAGGACATCGAGTACGCGCCGAAACTGATCTGGACGAAGCCGCTTATAAAGACGATCAGCGAGCCGCCGAGACAGACCGAAAGCAGCTTCGAATCAACCAGCGAAAAGCGATCTCGGTCCGTCTCCGTTCTCGACGAGGAAACCCCCTCTGGCGCCGTCTCAGGCACGGAGGACCCCTCCGTTTCGCGTCCGACCGACGACCCGTCGTCGTCCGGTGTCCTGCCGGACAGCCGCCGATCTAGCCGGGAGTCGCCAGTACGCGGTCGCGTCTCGTTTCATGTGTTTTTAGGCTAGCCTAAAACAATAAATGTGCTTCGATTTTGGCGAGCCTAAAGAACGACCCTGATCGGAGACACCGCGGCCGACTGTCAAAAAGGTAGGGAAGGCGGCGATCGGCGTCGACAGCCGCGTGAGACGGAACTACTCGTCTCGATCGCGTTCGCGTTCACGCTCGCGATCCTCGCGGTATCGATCCGCCTCGGCGCCCCTCGAGTCGGTATCGAACGGCTCCCGGTCTCGATCCGACTCTCGATCGGGTTCTCGCTCCCGGTCCCAGTGTTGGTCTCGACGTCGGTCGTCGAACCCCTCGAGGTCCGAAGCGCGGCCGGCCGATCGATCGGCCGGCGGATAGCGCTCGGCCGATCGTCCCCTCGAGTCGGGATACGACGGCGACCCCACACGATCCGACGGTGAGTCGACGGCCATCCCGAGCGACCGCCGCGTCTCCCGGTGTTTCCCGGGGTACTCCCGTGCGAGGTACGCGCCGAGATACCCGCCGAGCAGCGAGAGGCCGACGGTGTAGAGGAGGACGATCAGCGCGAAAACGAGGACGGCGAACGCGGCGACGGCGAACCCCTCGAACGGCGCGGCTGCGACCCCCATTCCGAACCCGAGGAAGCCGAGCAGCAAGACGGCGACCGCGGCGACCGGGACGAACGCGATGACGCCGGCGACCGCGCCGGCGATCGCGCCCGCCCGGCTGTCGGGTCCCTCGAGAAAGCCGGCGACGGCCCCGCCGATGACGGTAGAAAACGGGATGAACGAGAGGACGATACCGACGACGGCACCGATAACCGCGTGGATGATGGTTCGGTCGCTCGCCATAGTGGTCCGTCCACGAGCGCGGTGAAAAGTGTCGGTGGTCGAATGGGAGTCGGCGGACGGGCTACATCTCGACGGATCAGTCGTCGGCGATCGGCGAGTCGGGTTCGTCAGGGCGCGGCTCGGTGCCCGAGTCACCGCCGGCGTCGGATTCGGCCGCGGCGAGTTCGGAGAACGTGATTTCGCTGTTGACCTCCTCGGAGAGCAGGTCGACCGCTTCGACGAAGACGGCGACGATCAGCGGGCCGACGACGATGCCGATCGGGCCGAGCGTGAAGAGCCCGCCGGTGAAGCCGATGAAGTAGAGGCTCCCGGGCAGGCCGGCGGAGCGGCGGGCGAGCCGGGGCCGGACGGCGATATCCGGAAGCCAGCCGATAAGGACGAGTCCGAAGACGGCGATCAGCACCGCCGCGGCGATCTCGCCGGCGGTGACGTGGTAGACCGCGATCAGTCCGACCAGGACGCTCGGACCGACGATCGGCACGAACTGCAAGATCGCGGCGATGATCGCGAGCGTCAGCGACATCTCGTAGTCGAGCAGCCAGAAGACGGGGTAGGCGATGAGCAGCGTCGCCACGGACGTCGCCAGCTGGAGGACGTAAATCGCGTACAGCGTCTCGCGGGCTCGAGTCGCGAGCGCGTAGACGACGTCGCGGTACTCGCGGGGAATCGGGGCGATCGCGGCCCGGCCGGCCGAGTCGGCCTCGAGCAGGAGCGCGAACAGGAGCGTGAGAAACAGCGCGAACTTGATCGCGAGCACCGGCAGCGACAGCGCGAAGGTGGCGGCGATGCTGCTGAGGTAGTCGACGACGAACGCCTGTACCTCCGACGCTTCGATCGTGTACGTGATATTGAAGGCCGTAATCGGCACCGCTTCCGGCAGTCCTTCGATGATCGAAGTGATCTCGTCGACCCGGAAGTACAGGGTCACCGCGATCGGGGAGAAGACGGCGACCGCTCCGACGAAGCCGATCACCGTCGCGGCGGCGGCCGCGACCCACTCCGTGAGTCCGCGCCTGACGAGCCACCCCTGCAGCGGCAACAGGACGTAGGCGACCGTCAGCGCGAACAGGATCGTCCCGAGCACCTCGAGGAGGATCGCCCCGGTGACGATCCCGAGGAGCGCGACGACGCCGGCGAGGACGTACCGACGCCGTCGGCTGCCGGAGCGCGGCGGTCCGTTCGATTTCGTGTTCGTCGACACAGTCGTGACTGTCACCGCGGGGATAAAATCTTTCCCACCGACCGACGCGGCAGCGGTCTTAAGCCCTCACGGGGCGATGATCCGCATATGAGACGGCGGACGCTCGTCCGCGGTGTCGGGGCGGGAACCGGAGCCGCGTTGACGGGACTCGCGGGGTGTCTCACGCGTGACGCCGAGGAAGACGGACAGGACGACGGCGGCGAAGAACTCGACAACAGCGCGCTGCGGATCGCGACGTACACCTCGATGGTAACCGGCGAGCGGCCCGCCGGCCGGTGGCTCGAGGAGGCGTTCCTCGAGGAGCGCCCGGACGCCGAACTCGACTGGCGGGTGCCCGAAGCCGGCATCGAACACTTCATCCGGCGCGGCGAGATCGACGCCGATCCGGGCGCGGACGTCTACCTTGGACTGACGCTCGGTGAACTCGTCCGCGTCGACGAGGCTCTCGGCGGCGGCAGCGAACTCTTCGAATCGCTCGAGCGGGATCGGCTCGACCGCGTCGGGCGGCTCCGCGACGAGCTGACGGTCGACGACCCCGGCGGCAGGGTCCTCCCGTTCGATACGGGCTACCTCTCGCTGGTCTACGACGAGCGCGACCTCGAGAGCGGGCCGCCCGACTCGTTCGACGGTCTGCTCGAGTCCGAGTACGAGCGGGCGCTGCTCGCGCAGGATCCTCGCTCGTCGGATCCGGGGTTGGCCTTCCTGCTGTGGACGATCGCAGCCGCCGGCGAGGACGGCTACCGCGAGTACTGGCGGGCCCTGCGGGATAACGGGCTTCGCCTCGCCGGGAGCTGGACCGACGCGTACCGGAACCGGTACCTCGAGGGGGAGGGATCGATGGTCGTCTCCTACTCGACGGATCGGGTCGGCGCGGCCGCGGCCGAGCGTCCCCTCGCCCTCCATCAGGTCGCGATGCTCGAGGACGCGGGCTACCGCAACACCGAGTTCGCCGCCGTCTTCGCCGACGGTGCCCGGAAGGAACTGGCTTACGAGTTCCTCGACTTCCTGCTCTCGTCGACGGCGCAGGCCGAGATCGCGGCGCGTAACGTGCAGTTCCCGGCCGTCGCGGACGCGTCCGTCGATCTCGAGTCGTCGTTCGCCGACCGCGCCCGCGAACCGGAGCGGACGGTAACGATGACCTACGACGACCTGCGGGGCTCCCTCGGCGACTGGCTTTCGGAGTGGGAAGCCGTCTGGACCGGTGAAAGCGACGGTTAACCCGAACGGCGCTCAAGCGCCCAGCGCAGTTTTAAGGACGGGTACGTGGTACGTCGCGGCGCATGGCGCTCCAACGGCTACTCAGCGGCAACCCGTCGAGAAACGCGAAACTCTACCTCGCGATCGGCGGCCTCTCGCTCGTGAAAGCGATCGCAGTCCGCAACGATCGCGAGCGGTTCCGCCGGGAGCTGGTCGACGCCGGGATGTTCATCGGCGCCGGCCTCCTCCTGCGGCAGTACAGCCAGCTCAAAGAACAGAAACGGAAAGAGATCGAGTCGCAGATCCCCGACTGGGCGGTCGGCATCGCGGAGTCCGAATCGGCGAAACAGGGGATCCGCGCGGCCGCAAATCGGCTCCAGAACCGGTCGGAGCCCGAACCCGAACCGACGCTTCGCGATCGAGCGCTCGGCTTCGTCTCGAGTCAGTAAGGCGATCCCGCTCACCGTTCTTCGGACCGCGGCTCGAGTCCGGCCGTGAAGTGACGTAACTCCGGCATCTCGGGTTCGGTCGCAATTTCGAGCCCGTCGACGTCGCGCCCCTTCTCGAGTACGGTTGCGGCGGTCTCGGCGACGTGGTCGAAGTGTTCTCGGTGGTAGGTTCGGCGCGGCACGGCGAGTCGAACGAGCTCCGGGCGCTCGGCGTCCGGGAAGGCAAAGCTTCCGAGTTCGACCCCGCGGACGCCGCCTTCCCGGTAGAGCTCGCAGACCAGCGCCTGTCCGGGGAACGCATCGGCCTCGAGGTGGGGCAGCGCCGCGGCGGCGTCGAGGTAGACCGCGTGGCCGCCGACCGGTTCGTAGATCGGGACGCCCGCATCCCGCAGCAGCGAGCCGAGCGTTCGGACCTGTTCGACTCGATCCGCGACGTACGACCGCTCGACGGCCTCCCGGAGGCCGACGGCCATCGCCTCGAGGTCGCGGCCGGCCATCCCGCCGTACGTCGGAAATCCCTCGTAGAGGATGGCGCGCTGTTTGCACCGCTCGAAGAGCTCCTCGTCGTCGGTTGCGACGAAGCCGCCCGTGTTGACGAGTCCGTCCTTCTTGCCGCTCATCACGACGGCGTCGGCGTAGCCGAGCTGCTCGCGGGCGATCTCGGCGATCTCGGTCTCGGCGGCGAACTCGTCCTCACGTTGCTGCACGAAGTACGCGTTCTCCGCGAACCGGCAGGCGTCGATGACGAACGTCGCGTCGATCTCGTCGGCGAAGTCCCGAACCCGCCGCGTGTTCGCGACGCTGACCGGCTGGCCCGCCGCCGAGTTGTTCGTGATCGTCTGGATCACCAGCGGGATCCGGTCCGCGCCGACCTCGTCGACCAGCGCCCGGGCCCGCTCGAGCGAGAAATTCCCCTTGAACGGCGCCTCGAGATCGGGATCGTGTGCGCCGTCGACGGGACAGTCGACCGGCTCCGCACCCTGGTTCGCGACGTGGGCGCGGGTCGTATCGAAGTGGGTATTGTTCGGGACGACCGCGTCCTCGGCGTCCGAGAGGAGGGTGCCGTAGAGGACGTTCTCCGCGCCGCGGCCCTGGTGGGTCGGCACGACGTGCTCGACGCCCATCACGTCCCGGACGGCCGACTCGAGGCGATCGAAGCTCCGCGAGCCGGCGTAGGCCTCGTCGCCGCGCAGCAGCGCGGCCCACTGCGCGTCGCTCATCGCGCCCGTGCCGCTGTCGGTCAACAGATCGATGAAGACCTCGTCGGCGGGGAGGTTGAAGACGTTGTACCGGGCCCGCTCTAAGTTGCGTTCGCGTCGCTCCCGGGCGGGGAGCGAGATCGGCTCGACCATCTTGGACTTGTATCCGGCCATACCCACACACTCACGCCCCGATAGTTCAATTCGAGCGACGAAAGGTGGCGAGCGACGACGGAACCCGCGGGTCGGCGAACAGGACCGAGCGGTAACGAACGGTGTTGTTCTCGAGGGTGATCGCGTCGGTGGGCGCGTCGGTTCGGGGCCAGTCGGGATGCAGGATCTGTCGGGATGCGGTGCTGGCCGGGACCGTCTCGGAAGGAGATGGACGCGTACCGTCGGCTGCCGACTAAATATCGGATTCGTTGAACGACTCGCCGCAGGCGAGACAGCGCCGCAGCCCCGGCGTTGCGGGGATACCGACCGTCCGCGCCGACGCGCAGTGGGGACACTGCACGCCCAGCCGTCGGCACAGCGAGCGGAGGCGATCGCGCATACCCGACACGACGGCAAGCGGTCAAAAACGCGTTTTCATCCGGCGAAAAGCGGTGCACGAATCGCGCGAGTGGCGCGGGACGCGGAGTGCGGAGTACCGCGCTCCGCGCGTTCGGCGTTCAGAAGAGTTCCTGCGTGATCTCGAGGGTCTTCTCGCGGTCCTCCCACTCGACGAACAGCGCGACGCTGGTCGCGCTCGTGATGACGTCCTGCAGGTGGATTCGCTCCTCGGCCAGCGGCGTGACGATGTCGCTGACGATCCCCGGCTGGTTGGGGAGTTCGCCGCCGGTCACGCGGACGACCGCGATCGGCGAGTCGACGGTGACGGAGGAGAGTTCGTCGCGGGCGATGACCTCGCGGTGGAGGATGTTCTCGGCGCGCTCGGCCTCGGCCTCGTCGATGTAGAAGGTGACCGTGTCCATCCCGCTGGCGACGGCGTCGATGTTGACGTCGCTCTCGGCCAGCGCCTCCGAGAGGTGGTTGAAGACGCCGGACTCGTTGCGGATCGCCCGGCCGGCGACGGTCAGGCAGGCAAGCGGCCGCTCGCGCAGGTCGACGAGGTTCTTGAACTCGCCCTCGATGCTGGTGCCGCCCGAGAGCAGGTCGCCGTGCTGGTAGTGGACGACGCGGACGTCGAGTTTCCCGTCCTTGTACGACAGCGCGGAGGGTGCGACGACCTCGGCGCCGCGGAACGAGAGGTTCCGCAGTTCGTCGACCGAAATCTCGCCGACGTTGCGGGCGCCCTCGACGACGTTCGGGTCGCCGGTCATGACGCCCTCGACGTCGGTCACGATGACGACCTCGTCGGCGTCCATGTACTTGCCCATCATCACGGCGGTGGTGTCGCTGCCCCCGCGACCCAGCGTCGTGATCGAGCCGTCCGGTCCCTCGGCGAGGAAGCCGGTGATGACCGGGACGACCTCGTCCATCTCCGCGGCGACTTCCCGGGCTCGCTGCTGGGTCGCCTCGACGTCGACCTCGCCGTACTCGTCGGTGATGACCGGCCAGTTCTCGCTGCCGGGCTCCAAGAAGACCGCGTCGATGCCCCGCGAGGCCAGCGCGGCCTTGAGCATCCGCACGGACGTGCGCTCGCCCATGCTGACGATCTGGGCGCGGTCGGCTTCGTCGGTCTCGAAGGTGATGTCGTCGAGCAGGTCGTCCGTCGTCGATCCCATCGCCGATGCGACGACGGCGATCTCGTGGCCGTCCTCGACGGCGGCGGCGATCGAGTCCGCGGCGCGGTCGATTCGCTCGCCGCTGCCGAGGCTGGTGCCGCCGAACTTGGCTACGACTCGCATGCCGACACCTCGCAATTGTCCTGTGTTCGCGTACCGGTGGCGTGGCTCATACACCGTCGTTACCAGACCGAGCAGATAACTGTGTCCCATTGGCCGCATTTTTACCGGCGATACCCCTCCTCCGCCGGTCTCGACCTGTCGGTCGACTCACAGCCACCCGCGTCCTCGCGGGCGGGATTTATGGTCGTGCGTATCAATACCACACGCTAATGAACGTACGGGACGCCCTCGAGGCCGACGCCGACGCGCTCGCGTCGATCGCCGACTCCCCGACCGACGTGATGCGCAATCTCGTCCACGACCGGACGGTCCGCGTCGCGGAGGACGGGACCACCGATCCGAACGCGGACGTCTCGAGTTCCCAATACGACGGCTCCGATCCGGAAGATCTACTTGGGTTCATCAGCTTCGACGCACGCGAGGATACCGTCCACGTCACGCAACTCGACGGGACGACCGAGGCCTGCAAGCGACTCCTGGCCGAGCCGGTCCGGTTCGCCGAGCGCGAGTCGATGGCCGTCGAGGTGCTGGCCCCGCCGGATACGGACGTGATCGTCGACGCCGCGGAGGAGCTGGGCTTCGAACGGCGCGGGACCGGCCCGCGGTTCGACGGCTCGCGGACCGTTCGGTTTCGACTGGAGCCGTAGCGACCGCGGTATCCTCGACGCACGGCCGAACCGAGACAGCTATATACGACCTGAATGACCATTCATTCATAATGAGTGACACGGATCTCTTCGCGTCCGCAGGCGACGACACGCACGCACAGATGATGGAAGCGACCTACGAAGCGCTGCGAAAACACGGCTACTCCGAGCTGACGATCCAGCGTATCGGCGACGAGTTTCCCAAGAGCAAGTCGCTGATTTACCAACACTACGACAGCAAAGACGAGCTCCTCGTCGCCTTCCTCGAGTACCTGCTCGAGCAGTTCGAGGCGGACCTGCCGATCGATGCTGAGTTCGACGACGCGCAGGAGCACCTCGAGACGCTCATCGAGTACGCCCTGCCGGACGAGTTCGACGACGACCACCTCGATTTCGCGGGCGCAATCGAGGCGCTGCGCGGGCAGGCACCCCACGACGAGACCTATCAGGAGCAGTTCGCTGCGGCCGACGAGTTCTACCGGCGCCTCACCGCCGAGGTCATCCGCGACGGGATCGAACAGGGCGTCTTCCGCGACGTCGATCCCGAGCGGGCGGCCGCGTTCATCGTGACGACCGTCCACGGCGCACGCAACCAGCGGGTGACCGCCGACACGGACGACCCGGTTCGTGCCGCACGCCAAGAGCTCGAGGCGTACGTCCGGACGCGGCTGGTCGCCGACGAATAGGTAGCCGGCTGCCGCGGGTGACCGGCGACTCAGAGCTTGTGCCGAAACGCCCGTAACGCGTTCTCCCCCGTCTCGGTCAGCGAAACCTGCTTCGTTCGGCCGACGGACTCGACCTCGATGTAGCCGACCTCGAGCAGCGGCTCGACGATCCGGTTGTTCAGCAGGGCGAACTTCGCCTTCTCGTTCGCGGGATCGGATTTGGTCATGAACTCGAGGGGCTCCCGCTCGGCGAACTCGATCAGGTCGCTCTTTTTCGGCGTGTAGGCCGCCGTATCGGCGCCGTCGATGTAGTTCAGAATCCTGACCTGATCCGTCGACGGCGTCTCGAGGGGGTAGGAGGGGAGCTGTTCGGCCATCGCCATCCCCTCGGTACGGGGCGTCTCGTCGACCGGGTGCGCGCGGGATTTCGGATGGACGTAGTAGCCGCTCGCATCGGTTGCCATGCAGGCCAGCGCCGCGCCGATGTCGGCCAGTTTCGGGCCGCTCGAGACGTTGACCCGGACGATATCGTCCCGGTAGTCGTCGACGATCGTCGTGATCTCCCCGAGCACGTCGTACATGTCGCCGAAGTCGATTTCCCGGGTGTGGACGGTGATGCCGTGGTCGGAGAGGTCCTCGACGAGCCGGTCGTGGTAGGACGCTTCGGCGGCCTCGTCGTCGGCGAGCAGGTAGAGGATATCGGCGTCGTACTCGAGGACGGGCGCTTTGATCCGATCGAACTCGAACCCGAGCGGCGCGATGTGGACCTCGACGATCGATCGGAGTTCCGTCTCTCCTGTCATTGTAGATAGTATTGTTAGTAGGGATACTATAGTAGTATCGGTTGTATGTGTAGTAACAGGATAGATCTGAATATACCCCGCCGTATAGTGGTAGATATGTCACAGCGACAACAGCGCCGACGGGAGAACGAGCACGGACTCGAAATCGACGCGGCGCTCGCGCTGCTGGGGGACGACTACGCCCAGGAGATCCTCGCGGTCCTCATCGAAAACCCCGCGACGGCGAAGGAACTCACCGAGCGGTGTCCCGGCTCGCGCGTGACGATCTACCGGCGGCTGAACCGCCTCGAGGACGCGGGCCTCGTCGAGACCGAGATCCGCATCCGCAGCGACGGGAACCACTGCGAGCGGTACCGGCTCGCGGTCGAGAAGATCACCGTCTCGATCACCGAGGACGGGTTCGAGTCGGAACTGCGGCCGTCGGACGAGGAGTAAGAAGAGGAGGAGTAATCAGCTGAACTTCTGGACCGTGACGTCGAGCGTGTCGAGGTCGACGATCGGCGCGTACCCCGCGTCGGGATCGATGTTGACGCTCTTTTGGAAGTCGGTCTGGGCCTGCCAGCAGCCGGAGTTGATCGCGAGCACGTTGTGGTACTTGCCGAAGCCGAGCTTGTGGACGTGGCCGGTGTGGAAGATGTCGGGCACCTCGTCGATGACCAGGTAGTCCTTCTCCTCGGGCGCGAGCCGGGTGTGGCCCCCGAACTGCGGCGCGACGTGGCGCTTCTTCAGCAGTTGGTACATCGCCTTGTGCGGGTCGTCGTAGCTGGCTTTCTCCTCGGGGAGTTCCGCGATGACTTCGTCCAGCGAGACGCCGTGGTACATCAGCACGGAGACGCCCTCGACGGTCACCGTCGACGGGTTGCTCACGATCTCCGGATCGTGGGCCGACATGATCTCCCGCAGTTCCTCGTCGAAGCCGGGCTGGGGTTCCGCGAGGCGAACCGCGTCGTGGTTGCCCGGGATCATGACGATCTCGAGGTCGCCCGGCACCTTCTTCAGATGTTCGCTGAAGGCCTCGTACTGCTCGTAGATGTCGATGATGTCGAGTTCCTCGTCCTGGTCGGGGTAGACGCCGACGCCCTCGACCATGTCGCCGGCGAGCAGGAGGTACTCGACGTTCCGGGCCTGCTCGGTGTGGAGCCAGTCGGCGAAGCGGTTCCAGGCGTCTTCCATGAACTCCTCGCTGCCGACGTGGACGTCGCTGATCAGCGCCGCCTGGACGTGGCGGTCGGCCGTCGACGGCTCGTAGGTCCGGGGCACGTCCGGGAAGTACATCGAGTCGACGAAGGCGATCCCCGAGTCGTCGGCCAGGGTTCCCTCCATCGCCAGCGCCTCGTCACAGAGCAGTTCGTCGACCAGATCGACGTAGTCGCGATCCTTCATCACCAGCCACGGGAAGGTCCCGGTGGCGTCCTCGAGTTCGATCAGCCAGTGGCCGCTGGCGGTCGACCGAATGTCGTTGACCAGCCCGACCATCGCGACCTCGCTGCCGCCGGGCATGTCCTGAATGGCCGACGCCGGGCGGTGGTTGACGCGCCCGCGGAGCTTCGAGCCGAGGCGCTCGAGGCGGTCCCGGAAAACGGAAACGAAGTCCTCGTACTCGCCCGTGCCGGTGCTCTGGCCGGTCATGTCGCCCTCGATCTCGAGGGAGCGGAGGTCGGCGTCGACGGTCCGCTCGATAGGTTCCGACCCCTCCGTTTCAACTGGAGCGTGGGTTGCCGAATCGCCCGACACGGGTGCGTCGGTTCCAGTTGAAACGGAGGGGGTCGGATCCCCGCGATCGGCGGCCGATTCGGTCGGCGGGGATGACCCAGAACTCGAGACCGCGTTCAACGCCGCCTCGACGTGCTCGCTGCGAACGACCAGGGCGTCGTCGGGGATTTCGTCGAGAAGGTGCTCGAGCGCCGCGTCGGGATCGTCCGCGGCCGCCAGTTGCGTGACCGCCTCGCGCTCGGCGTTGTAGCCGCGACTGGTGAGTTCGCTGACGATCCGGGCGTGGCCCTCGAGCGGCACACACCTCGCATTCGCGACGGAGACAAAAAGGATAGCGGAACGCCCCGCGGCGGTCGAGTCACTCACAGTCACACGCAGTACGGCACCGACAGCAGTACGACCGCCCACAGTCGCGGACGGTGACGATCGACTCGCAACGAGCCAACTCGAGCAGAAGGTTGATTTCTGACCCCGGCAAAACCCCGAGCAATGAGCGGTCCCGACCCGGGTAGTTCCGACGACGAGCGAACCGACGGCGGCGCCGATCCCCGCCGCGGCTCGAGCGACCAGGACGGTCGGTCGCCCGACGCACCGACCGCAGGCCGGGACGAGTCCGGCGCCGACGTCACCATCGAGGACGACGGCATCGTCCGCTGGTTTCTGCGAACCGACGAGGAGACGGTCGTCCTCGCACGGGACGTGGTGAGCAGCGTCGCCATCGTCGCCGTCGTCGGACTCCTGCTGTTCGCGGTCAGCGGCATCTGGCCGCCGCTGGTCGCCGTCGAGAGCGAGAGTATGGTGCCAAACATGCAGAAGGGCGACCTGATCTTCATCACCGACTCCGACCGGTTCGTCGGCGACGACCCCGTCGAGGGAACCGGCGTCGTCACCCTCGCAACGGCGCGGGAGACCGGCTACGAGAAGTTCAACCGACCGGGCGACGTCATCATCTTCCGGCCTGACGGCAGCGAGTACGAGACGCCGGTGATACACCGCGCGCACTTCTGGGTCGAGGAGGGCGAAAACTGGGTCGACACCAAGGCCGACGAGGAGATCACCGGCGCCGTAACCTGCGAACAGGTCCGAACCTGTCCCGCGCCCCACGACGGCTTCGTCACGAAGGGCGACAACAACAACGGCTACGACCAGTTCGGCAACAGCGTCAGCACCGTCGTCAAGCCGGAGTGGGTCACCGGGAAGGCGACGTTCCGTATCCCGTGGCTCGGCCACATCCGGCTGGCGTTCGATCAGCTGTTCAGCGGGACAATTGCGCCGTCTCCGGCGGTCTGGGACGCGGGACTGGACTCCGCCTCGCCGCAGCTCACCGGCGGCCCGGACGGACCGGCTGCCGTCGACGGAGTCGGAGCCAGCGCCGGCATCGGAACGGGAACCGGAATCGCTGCCGGGACCGCTGCGGCCGCGATCGGTCGGTCTCGTCGGTAACTCTCGTCGGGCCCCTCGCGTTCGCGCCTGGTTACTCTCCTTCTACTCGAACGGCTCGCGCGAGAAATCGCGGCTCGAGAAACAGGCGGCTCTCTCGAGAGATCGACAGATCCGGTCAGTCGTCGCTCGCCTCGTCCGTCGTCACCTCGAGTTGTAAGGAATCGCCGTCGTGGATCTCGGTTTCGGTTGGGTCGACCTCATCGCCGTTAACGGTGAACGCGATGTCGGTCTCGTCGTCGCGTCCGTCGTAGACCGTCCCGTCGATCGTGACGACGTGGGCCCCGTCCATCTGTTCGTAGGCGAAGTGGGGGAGGAGATCGATCCCTTCCGCGAACGTCACCCGGTCCCCCTCCATGTACCAGTGTTCGTGGCCCTCGTGGAGGTGAAAATCCATGGAGGAGTTGTCGGCGTTCTCGGCCTGAAACCGCGGGGCCTCGAGATCGATCGGCTCGCCGTTGACGGTGACGTCGATGGTGCCGCGCTCGTAGTCGTGACCCTGGGAGCCGATCACGTCGGACAGACAGCCGGCGAGCGAGCCGAGGCCGACCGCCCCGGTCGCGGCGAGGACCGTACGTCGGTTCATACCGGACGAAGCCACGCCTCGTATATCGGTCCTTCGCTGGCGCTGCGTCGATGAAAACCGGGCTGTGCGAATTCGCGAACGGAAGCGGGCGTTCGACTCGAAACGACGCGTGCAAGGGGCGGAGAATCAGTTCAGTATCAGTTCTCGAACCGCGCCTGCACGAACGGCTGGATGTCGTCGATGTCGGAAAGCCGGGAGTCGGAGAGCAGCACTGCTTCCGTCTCCTCGAGCGGCACCGAGAGGCTGATCTCCTTCGTGCGGCCGTAGCGTCCCTTCGAGACGACGACGGCGTTGACGATCCCCAGCATGTCGAGTTCGCTGATGAGGTCCGTCACCCGCCGCTGGGTGAGGACGTCGGCGTCGATCTCCTCGCAGAGGCGCTTGTAGATGTTGAACACCTCGCCCGTGTTGATGCTGTGGACGCCGTTCTTCTCGAGCAGGATGATCGCGAAGAGGACGAGTTTCGACTGCGTCGGGAGGGTGCGGACGACCTCGACGACGCGATCGAGTTCGATCTTGTCCTGGGCCTGCCGGACGTGTTCCTCGACGATCGTCTCGGCCTGGGAGCGCTCGGCGAGCTCGCCCGCCGTTCGGAGGAGATCGAGCGCGCGTCGTGCGTCCCCGTGCTCCTGGGCGGCGAACGCGGCGCAGAGGGGGATCACGTCCTCGGAGAGCGCGCCGCCCTTGAACGCCACGTCGGACCGATGCTCGAGGATGTCCCGCAACTGGTTCGCGTCGTACGGCGGAAAGACGATCTCCTCCTCCCCGAGCGAGGATTTGACCCGCGGGTCGAGGAAGTCGGTGAACTTGAGGTCGTTCGAGATGCCGATGATCGACACCCGGGAGTTCTCGAGTTCGGAGTTCATCCGCGAGAGGTTGTAGAGCGTGTCGTCGCCGCTCTTCTCGACGAGTTTGTCGATCTCGTCTAACATGATGACGACGACCCGCTCGTCGTAGTCGACGGCGTCGAAGAAGACGTTGTAGACGCGGTCGGTCGGCCAGCCGGTCATCGGAACGTCTTCGAACGAATCCTTGTCCTCCTCGAGGGACTCGATCCGCGCTTCGATCTCGGCTACCGAGTCGAACGGAGTCGACGCGAGGGGGTGAGACGGTTCGGCGGCGCCATCGGCCGTAGCACCGGAATCTCCCGCGGTGTCACCGTCTTCATACCCCTCCGTTTCAACTGGAGATTCGTTCGGCGTATCCGGATTGTCCGCTCCAGTTGAAACATTAGGATCGTCCGGTGCGTCGGCTAACTCGTCGGGATAGTCGAAGAGTTCCGATTCATCGGCGGACGGATCGTTCCCCGCTTCGTATTCCTCGATGGCCCCGAGAAGATCCTCGAGGGAGTCGATCCGATCGTCGATGCGCTCCTTGTTCTTCTCGATGAACTTGTTCGCGAGTTGCGCGAGCACGCGGTACTGCGTGTCCGTCACCTCGCAGTTGATGTACTCGACGTCGCAGGGGACGCTGTACTTCTGGGAGGTGCTCTCGAGTTCCTTGCTGACGAACTTCGCGCTGGCGGTCTTGCCGGTCCCTGTTTTGCCGTAGATGAGGATGTTCGACGGCGTCTCGCCGCGAAGTGCGGCGACCAGGATCGTCGCCATCTTGTTGATCTGGTCGCTCCGGTGCGGGAGTTCGTGGGGCGTGTAAGACGGTCGAAGGACCTCCTTGTTCTCGAAGATCGGTTCGCCGCTCAGCAGGTCGTCGAACAACCCCTGTTTGGGCTCGTCGTCGCCGAGCTCGGTGTCGCCGAAGTCCGTGGAAAACCCGTGCGTATCGTCTCCCTCGACGTCGTTCGAGCCCGTGAATTCAGTATCGTCATCTGACATCCGTCGTACAGTCACCCCCTTGTTTCAGGTGGAAATCCGAACCCGAGATCAGGAATGTAGCGAGGTAGACGGGCCGTAGGGGCCCATCAACGATTCCAGCAACCCGGTCCGGGTCCAGTTGATGCAAACGAAACAGAGGAAGAGCGTTGTATTAAATTCTTCCCTTCGATTCACGGGGGTAATCGAGACTGGACTCGCTTGCAACGCTGCAGTACGGGATTAGGGTACCCTGCTGCTATGCCCGTGTGACCTAATGATGGATTAGGCGGTCGGCGAACGCCCTGGCACATCGTTCTGGAAGCCGGTAGACCGGACGATATGATATCGTCGAACAGTGTCTGGAAAGATAGAACAGGATTCTGATGAATAGTGGGCCTCGATATCGTGACTCGTGATCAGTTTGGAAGATCGACGATGATCATCGGAAGCCCCCCACCCCTTCGTTTCAGGTGGAACGGCCTGAAGAAGGGGTGGGTGGGGAGAAGGTGTCTCTAGAAGGAGAAGCTTTAGGTGACTGCCTGAAAAACAATATCCGAACGACTAGCAAATCTAGGACTTTACTAGGGCTGTTGCAGCTAGTTACTAGTTTCAACTAGATTCGCGATCTAGAGCACCTCGAGTTACTAGAACCGCTGGGTCCGCCCGATTCCGTCCGGAGAGACCCTCTCTTTTCGGCTCGACTCGAAGGAAAGGGGTCCGATTGACCGATCGAACTGCTCCGGGACACCGCACCCTCGGCACTCTCCAGTTGAAACAAAGGGGTGGGGGACCACGGCCGGATCGAGCCAATCGTTGCCATGGACCACCCTACATATCGGATTAATGAGAGACATACTTTCACATCCCTCCTGATAACTCACTGTTGTTGGTTTATAGATATGTCTGACATAAGCTTAAGTGAATTCAGTCAGTAGTACGCTCAGATGCACCCCGCGGTGCTGGAGGGCCCTACAGATGGGACTGTTCACAGAACTCAAAGATAGTATCTCTCGGGTTACGGACCGCCTGTTCTCAGAACAGGAACCCAAACGTATCGGTATCTACGGTCCGCCGAACGCCGGCAAGACGACGCTCGCGAACCGAATCGCACGGGACTGGACCGGCGACGCCGTCGGTACGGAAAGTCACGTTCCACACGAAACGCGACGCGCACGCAGGAAAGAAAACGTCGAGATCGAGCGCGACGGGAAGAAGGTGACCATCGACATCGTCGACACGCCCGGCGTGACGACGAAGGTCGACTACGAGGAGTTCACCGACGAAATGGACGAAGACGACGCGATCCGCCGCTCCCGCGAGGCCACGGAGGGCGTCGCCGAAGCCATGCACTGGCTTCGCGAGGACGTCGACGGCGTCATCTACGTCTTAGATAGCGCCGAGGATCCGATCACGCAGGTCAACACGATGTTGATCGGCATCATCGAATCCCGGGATCTCCCCGTTCTCATCTTCGCGAACAAGATCGACCTCGACGACTCGAGCGTCAAGCGCATCGAGGACGCCTTCCCGCAGCACAAGACGATCCCGCTGTCGGCGAAGGAAGGCGACAACATGGACGAAGTCTACGACAATATCGCGGAGTACTTCGGGTGAGTTGCCATGCCTAAAGCAACCAACACCGACGACGCTGACGGTCCCGACGACGGCGTCCAGATCGACCTGATCAGCGGCGAGCGCATGCAGGATATGGCGACGATGGAGAAGATCAGGATGATCCTGGACGGCGTTCACGACGGGAACATCGTCATCCTCGAGGAGGGACTGACTCCCGACGAGGAGAGCCGGCTCATCGAGGTCACGATGTCCGAGATCAGCCCGGACGAGTTCAACGGGATCGAGATCGAAACGTATCCGAAGTCGGGGACGCGCGACTCCTCGCTGCTCGGCCGGATCATGGGCGGCGACGAGTCGGACGCGAAGCTGACGGTGATCGGGCCGGCCAACCAGATCGAAACGCTGCACAAGGACGAAACGCTGATCAGCGCGCTCGTGTCCCGAAACTAAAATGCCACACCAATGTACGAACTGCGGCCGCACGTTCCCCGACGGCTCCAAGGAGATGCTGTCGGGGTGTCCCGACTGCGGCGGGAACAAGTTCCAGTTTACGCCGTCGGGGTCGGGATCCAACAGCGGATCGGCCGCAACCGGGTCGTCCGATACGGCCGCCGGGGCCGAGTCCGACTCGAGCGCCGCGGACGGTCCCGGTTCCGACTCCGGCCTCGATCCTGAGTCGGCTCCGTCCCCGGACGCGGAAACCGACGACGAGAGCGTCACCTCGCGTGCCGCAGAGACGGTTCGGGACTTGATGTCGCCGGATTCGTCGTCTTCCGCTTCGACGGACGCATCGGCCGCTTCCCCTTCGAGTTCCGCTTCGTCCCCTTCCGGGACGAATACGACCTCGAGCGACTCGTCGTCCGAGCGCTCGTGGCCGACGACAGCAACGGAAGCGGCACGGGGCGGCGCCGACGACGCGCCGGACGAAACGGAGGGGTTCACGGAGTGGCCCGACACGGCGCGGCGACCCGAAGACCGAGACGGGGGCGAAGACGGAGACGGTACCCCGGCAAACGCCGAGTCCGACGACTCGAGCGTCGACCGCCGGAAGCCGACCGCGACGCTCGCCGACAGCGAGAACACCGCCCAGGCCGACGCGCGAAGCGACGTCGTCTCCTCGACGGAACTTCCCTCGCACACTGACACCGACCGGGACGATTTTCGCACCCGAACCGCGTCCCAGTCCGGCGACTCGAGCGCGACCGATCTCGAGTCCGGGTCCGAGTCCAATCCTGGCACCCCGGGCGCCAGCGCGCCTGACGCAGCCGCCGATGCAAACGCGTCCGCTGCTTCGACGTCCGTTCCCGACTCCGACGCGGACTCGGCGGTCGAACCTGCGGTCGACGAACCGACCGCGGGCGACGCGTCCGCGGATGCCGGCCCCGATTCCGGTCCCAGCGACGACGACCGGCCGCCGTCTCACGGCCGGGTCGTCAGCGAGCCCTCCGGCGACGAACCGTCGATCGAGGAGCTTCGCGAGGAGTTGAACAAGCAGTTCGAGAGCATCAAGATCGTCAACCCCGGACAGTACGAACTCAACCTGATGGAGCTGTACAACCGCGAGGAGTACATCATCTCCCTGCAGGAGGACGGTCGCTACGTGATCGACGTCCCCGACTCGTGGCGCGAGGCCGACGAGTAACGGTTCTGTCGACTGTTTCTACCGCCGGCGATCCTGGCGACCCGATTCACAGCTCTCGAGTTGTTCTCATAACTCGCGGCCGCCCTCGAGACGGATGCCGTCGACGGCCGGCGGCCGACGCCGAGACAGATGGATTTAAGCGACGCGCGTGATAGCTTCCGACTATGAGCACCGCAACCAAGGTCGTTCTCACCACGGTCGGTATCTCGGCACTGCTTGCAATCCTGCTGGTCTTCCAGACCGTCCTCGCCTGAGCCGAGCCCGATGTTCGAGCCCCGCGAGCTCTCGCCGCCGGTCGAGGTCGTTCGAGAGTCTCAGGCTCCCGAAGCGACAGTCTTCGACTGCGAGCGTGACTTCGAGACGCTCCCGCCGGCGCTGGCCGAGGACCTCGGCCTCGTCGTCGACGCGCTCGAGCCGGCGAGCTATCCCGCGTCGTGGCTCCCCGACGACGCGCCGACACTGTTGGCGCGGTACGCGAGTTCGGATCTGACCATCGGTATGCCGGGCGACGGAAGCATCGTCTGGACGCGCCAGACCGAGCCGCCGGTCGTGCTGGTCAAGCCGCGCGTCGAGGGGACGCCCGAGCCGTTCCTGAACTTCCTGCTCGCGGAGGCGTTCGTCGAACTGGGGCTCGAGGTGCCCGAACACTTCATCGGCTTCTTCGAGGATACCTACGCGGACCTCGATCGGGCGGTCGATCTCGACCCGAACGGGACCTACCAGGTCGCCGCGGCGCTGTTCGACGGCTGGGTCGGGCTCCAGACCCGCGAGGTCTTCGCGGACTGGCACGCGGAGAACCCCGAACTCGCCGACGCGTGGCAGGACGCGGGCACGCGCCTCGAGGAGCGAGTCTCAGGCCTGCCGCGCGCGGTCGCCCGCGGCGAGACGGACTTCGCGGACGCGACGGAACTGGCGTGTGCGGCGATCAAGCACGCGATCGAACTGCCGGCGCCGTTCGCCGCGCTCGATACGGACGCCTATCGCGACCACGGCCCCGAGTACGCGGTTCGGTGGGCCGAGAAGACGTTCGACTCGCTCGCGGAGTAGGGTTCGAGATCCTCGCGACACGACGGGGTCAGTAATGAATCGATTTCTGACTCGCGGTCGTCGCTCGCGACGAGAGTCGAGAACTGAACCGAGAAACGAGAGACGAGAGACGCGAGACCGCAGACTTAGAAGTCGGCGTCGATGCTGCCGTCCTCGTCCAGATCGATCACGCCGTCGAACAGCGCGCGGAACCGATCGACGATTTCGGGATCGTGGGGCTCCTCGGAGACGTGGAAGAGACCGACCGCGTCGTACTCCTCGAGCAGTTCGAGGATCCGTTCGACGGCCTCGATCGCGGCCTCGTCGCCGGCGTAGTAGGCGAGTTCGGTGACGGAGTCGAAGCTGAGTCGGAGTTTGCCGTCGTTGTCGGCGAGGAAGCTCTCGATCTGGCTGACGATACCGTCGATGTCGTCGGGCGCGGCGACGTAGTGGACGGCGTCGCTCTTGCGACGGGAGTAGCCGCGTTCGATGGACAGCGTGTCGAGAATCTCGGCGCACTCCTCGTCGACGTCGTAGTACTCGAGTTTCTGCCTGACTTCGCGGGCCGTCGTTCGCGTGGAGATGACGAGGAAGTGGTCGGTGTCGGTTTTGAGAAAGTCGGTGTCGATGCGGTCCGTTTCGCCGGTGCTCGGGTGGAGTAAGAGAACCCCTGTCCCACCCCTAATCGTCTCCGGCGTCCCGTCGATCTCGAGCGTGTACTCCATTCTGGAGTCAACAACTTTCGGGACCGACTTAATAGTGCGGATGTGTCGTCCGCGCCGGTGCTCCGACGTAGTCTCGCGATCTCACGACTCGAGGGGGACTGGGTTTCCGAAGCAAGGGGACGAGAGGTCGAGGCAGCGAGTGCTGTCCGTTCGACCGAGAGCCGATGCCCACGGTGTGTCGGTCGACCGCAACCTCTCCACTCATCTATTTTTAGGCCACCCTAAAGAAGCTGTCGGTCGCTCCGTCGGTGCGGCGTCGTCTCGCCGGCGCCGTGCTGAATATGATGCTGCGGTCATGCGCCGAACCGTCTCCGACGAACCTGCGAATCGATCCCACCGTTTCGACTCGAGTCGTCCGCGTCGCACCGAAAGCCGAACGGGTTTTGGACGCGGAGACGGACCGTTCACGTATGAGCGTACGCGAGGAGTTCGACGAATGGGCAACGAGCGGCCGCGACCGCGGCATGGAGGAGCGCCACTGGCACACCGCCAAACACGCGCTCGCGCGAATGCCGGTCGAACCCGGCGACACCGTGCTCGACCTCGGCTGCGGCAGCGGGTACGCCGGCCGCGCCCTGCGGGACAACAAGGACGCGGGCCGGGTCTACGGCCTCGACGGTTCACCCGAGATGGCGCGCAACGCCGCCGGCTACACCGACGATCCCGAGGTCGGGTACGTCGTCGGCGACTTCGACTCGCTCCCGTTCGCGGACGACTCGATCGACCACGTCTGGTCGATGGAAGCGTTCTACTACGCCGCCGATCCGCACAACACGCTCCGGGAGGTCGCCCGCATTCTCCGGCCCGGCGGCACCTTCTACTGCGCCGTCAACTACTACGAGGAGAACGTCCACTCCCACGAGTGGCAGGAGAACATCGCCGTCGAGATGACCCGCTGGGACCGCGGGCAGTACCGCGAGGCCTTCCGCGACGCCGGCCTCCACGTCGCCGAACAGGACAACATCCCCGACCGCGAGATCACGATCCCCAGCGAGGCCGAGTTCCCGACCGAGGACTGGGACACCCGCGAGGACATGGTTGAACGCTATCGCGAGTACGGAACGCTGCTGACCGTCGGCGTTGCGCCCTAACATTACCGCAACGCTCGCTCTTTCTCCGAGTCCGTTCGTTTCTATGCCTGCGACTCGAGCGAGATCGACGATCCGCCACTAACCCCTTCGCTTCGACTCGAATCGGCGCATCACCGGCCCGTGGCCCGGCTTTCCGGCCAGTTGTTCGACTCGAAACACTCCGCTAGCGGTCAAGAGGTAATTAGAACGGTGTCGACTCCTCGAACCGCTCGCCCGCCGCAATCGCCACCTCGAGCCAGTTTTCCTCGGGCGGCAGCGGGCAGTCGAAGGTCTCGCTGTAGGCGCAGAAGGGGGTGTACGCCAGGTTGAAATCGAGGACGAGTTCGTCGCCGTCCTCCAGGTCCCGATCCGGCGCCAGTTCCATGTAGCGGCCGCCCTCGTAGCTCTGCTGGCCCGTCGTCTTGTCCCGGAACGGAATGAACAGCTGCTCCTCGTTCGGGCTCTCGAGTCGGTAGGCAGCCAGCTCGTAGGTCCCGTCTTCGAGATCCTCGTCGTCGCGCTCCAAGTCGAACTCGAGGGTCGCCACGCGGAGGTAGCGCATTTCGCGGCCCGCGGTGGTATCCATCCGGACGACCTCGGGGTCGTCGTGGACCGTCGCGGTCGCGACGACGCGGTAGTCGGGATCCGGCTCGAAGTAGTCGAGGCCGTCGAAGTCGTCGCGCTCCTCGGGTGGAATCGGCGACTGCGGGTGCTCGGCGAAAAACTCGTCCTTCTCGGCGCGTTTCGACTCGAGTTCGTCGCGCCACAGGTCGACGTCGACGTCGAACGAATCGCTCATACGCTCCGTAGCCGCCCGGAACGGGAATGGGTTGCGTTTCGATCGGCGCGCTGTCGCGTCGTCGTGAACTGCGGGTGAAAACGAGGCGCCGTCGGAATCGGAAGAACGAGGGTTACTCGGTAATCGTCAGGACGCCGTTGTTCGCGGAGACGTCGCTCGCTTCCGGCGGGAGTTCGAACTCGAACTGCTCGCCGTCCGTCACGATAATTGCAGTGTCACCGACGATGTCGATCGACGCGTCGCCGGCCTCGCTTCCGAAATCCACCGCGATGACGCTCGTGTCGTCGTACTCGACGGTACGGACGATCGCACCGTGGCGGTCGGCGTTTCGGAGTGATTCGGGAACGTTCACACCCGTCGTTGGGGCCTCGAACTTATAAGGGGCGCGCCGGCAGTGGCTACCCGATTCGGCGCGTCAGTCGCCTCGAGATCTCGGTCTATTCGGTCGAACACGCCAGTACACCCCGTTCAAATCGACAGCGTTCCGGCCGGCCTCGGTCATCGTCACAGTATTGATGCTGTAACAACACATCGATACGACTAGGAATGTCCTCGGAAGTCATCGACCGTCGGCCGCTCGTCGTCTTCCTCGTCGCGCTCGCGGCGCTCGCGAGCGGGTTCGTGCTCGTCTCGCGGCTCGCCGGCGTGAGCATGATCCTCCTCGCGCCGGCCTACATGTTCACGCCGCTGCTGGCCGGTATCGTGACCTGCGTCTCCGGCGCGCTGTCGTTCGAGCGCGCGGGGTTGCGACTGCCGCGCGGACGGCTCCGCTGGCTCGCAATCGCCGCGGTCGTCCCGCTCGTGCTCATACTGGTTGGCACGGCCGTCGCCGTCGCCCTTCCGGGGACCGAGTTCGTTCCCGACGTGAATCCGATCACCGGGGCGGGGACGTCGTTCGAACAGCCCGAAACGACGGACGCTGGCCCGTCGCTTCCCGGGTGGCCGGCGAACCTCCTCATCATGCTCGTCGTCGCGGTCGTCGCCGGCGCGACGATCAACGCCGTCTTCGCGTTCGGCGAGGAGTTCGGCTGGCGCGGCGTCCTCCAGACCGCGCTCGCGCCGCTCGGCTTCTGGCGGGCGTCGGCCGTCGTCGGCTTTTTCTGGGGAGTGTGGCACGCACCGATCGTCATCGAGGGGTACAACTTCCCGAACGAGCCGGTCGTCGGCGTCGGCGTGATGACCGTCGCCTGCATCGCGATGGCGCCGGTCTACACCTACGTCACGCTGGCCGCCCGGTCGGTCCTGGCGCCGGCGGTCTTCCACGGCACGTTCAACGCCTTCGCCGCGACGATGCTCGCGTTCGCGCAGGGCGGCTCCGAACTGGTCGTCAACCCCGTCGGCGGAATCGGCATCCTCGTGTTCGGGCTCGCCGCGGTCGCGATTGCCGTCGCCGGGACGCCGCCGCTCGAGCCCGACTGGGCGCTTCCGGCCGACGCTGGGGCGACCGGAGAGTCGCCGGCTCGAGACGCCGAGTCCCCGGTTTCCGACGCCGTCGGCGGAGACGAGCGGTAGCGCGCTGGTTCTATCGATCGTTCTACCGACGAGCGACCGTCACTTTATCACCGAAGGCGCGTCGAATGCGGTCCGTCAACCCTATGGCCGACCGCTCCCGAGTAAGCGAAGACACCGCATGACGGACTGGCGCTCGATCTTCGGGCACGCCCAACCCTACGAGCCACAGGTCGACGGCATCGAGACCGCGATCGAGGCCGCTCGAGACGGCGGCTACACGGTCGTCGAGGGCGCCTGCGGCACCGGGAAGACGATGATCGCGCTCACGGCGGGAATCGACCTCGTTCGCGACCCCGATACGGACTACGAGCGCGTGTTCGTCCTCACGAGCGTCAAGCAACAGCTGCGCCAGTTCGAGGAGGACTTAGAGACGATCAACGAAAATCTGCCCGACGACTGGTGCCCGGTCTCGGGCCTCACGCTGGTCGGGAAGGCCGACGTCTGCCCGTACAACCGCGAGAAAACGGCGGGGTTCGACGACGGGAACGTCTACGACCGCTGCGAGACGCTGCGGGATCGCACTCGCGACCTCGTCGGCGAGGGCGGCGACACCACGGCGCAGAACCTCGCGGCCCGCGCCCGCAGCCAGCAGATCGGGTTAGCCGACAGCGGCAGTCAAGGCGGGACCGCGAACTACCTCGAGACCGCCGGCGAGCCGACGCCGTACCCGCCGGACCTGCCCGAGTACGGCGAGGGCGGTCCCGTCGGCGCCGAAACCGAGTACTGCCCGTTCTACGCGCAGTACCTCGAGGATCTCCCGGAGGAGGACAGCGAGGGCGACGCCGCCGAAGCGGTGCCGTACGACTTCACGACGGCAGGGATGATCACGCCCGAGGACCTCGTCGCACGCTCCGTCAAGCACGGCACCTGCCCGCACTCCGTGATGGGCGCCGCGCTGGGCCACGTCGAGGTCGTCATCGGGAACTACTACCACGCGTTCGATCCGACGACGACCGGCTCCTTCACCGGCGCCCTGCTGGACGACTCGACGTTCGTCGTCTGCGACGAGGCCCACATGTTAGAGCCCCGCGTGCGCGATCTGGTCAGCGACGGGGTGGCCGACGCGACCCTGCGCGACGCCGAAACCGAACTCTCGCGGGTCATCCAGCCGATCAAGTTCGAGCGCGAGGGCCGCACCGCCGAGGGCGGCTCGAAGACCGCCGACGCCGACCTCGTGCGGGGCGAACTCAACGACAGCGACGTCACCTACGACGAACTGAACCGAACCCTCGAGTTCATCCGGGACCTCCGCGCCGAACTCGACCGACGGGTCACGGCTCACCTCGACCGGAAACACAGGGGGTGGCAGTCGAACCTCACCGACCTCGAGGACGACGAGATCCCGCTGCGCGACCCGGGCGAACCCGCCGAGGACGAACTCTCCGCGTGGGCGCGCGAGGCCGGCTACGGCGACGCCGACTGGGTCCGCGCCGAGGCCGTCGGCGCCGTCGTCGCGCGCATCCTGAACGAGGCCGAGGACGAGGACCGCACCCGCGCCGCGCCCGCCGTCGGCCGCGTGCTCGGGGAGTGGTACCGCCGCGACCACACCGACTACTTCCGCGAGATCGAACTCGAGCGCACCTGGAACGAGACCGAACCCGCCGACTCGTGGCGCCGGGCCTACACCGCCCGGATCGCCCTGCACAACTGCGTCCCCAGCGACGCCATCGGAGACCGCCTCGCGAAGTTCGGCGGCGGCATCCTCATGAGCGCGACCCTCGAGCCGATGGACGCCTTCACCGAAGTCACTGGCCTGCAGTACATAGAGCGCGAGGAGGATCGGCCGGTCGTCGAGCGCCGCTACGGGCTGCACTTCCCCGCGGAGAACCGCGAGAGCTTCGCGGTCGCCGCGCCGAAGTTCACCTACGACAACCGGGGCCGGGCGGGGGAAGAAAATCCCACGCGCAGGCAGTACGCCGATGCCGTCGCGAAGATCGCCCGGGTTCCGGGCAACGTCCTCGTCGGGATGCCCAGCTACGCCGAAGCGGAGTGGGCCGCCGGCGTGCTCGAGGACCGCGTCGACGGGAAACCGATCCTGCTCGACGCCTCGACCGACGACGAGGCGACCGAGTCGCTCAAAAGCGAGTTCTTCGCCGGTGAGGGGAAGGTGCTCGTGACCAGCCTCCGGGGGACGCTGACCGAGGGCGTCGACTACAGCGGCGACCGCCTCGCCGCGGCGGTGGTCTGTGGCGTCCCGATCGTCAACACCTCGAGTCCCCGCACCGAGGCCGTCCGCCGGGCCTACGACGACGCGTTCGGCGACGGCTTCACCTACGCGCTCACCATTCCCGCCGTGCGGAAGGCCCGGCAGGCGATCGGCCGCGTGATCCGCTCGCCCGAGGACGTCGGCGTGCGCGTCCTGCTGGACGAGCGCTACGCTCGCGATAGCTGGGATTCGGTGCGGGAGTTCCTGCCCGAGAACAGTGAGTTCCAGCCGGTCAGTCTCGACATGCTCGACGTCGGCCTCGAGCGGTTCTGGTCGCGCCTCGAGTCGGATTCCTCCTGATAGCACCGCTGAAAACACATCACGGCGGCCGAGTCAGTTGCAGTAGCTCGGTGCTCCCTCACCCGCGCTCCGAACTCCGCTCTCGGCGTTCGCGGGTCGGCTCGTCGCGGTTCGGAGACGATCGGCCCTTCGTCGCGTCGGTCTGAACCGTGTACTCCCCGTTCGCCAGTCGCTCTTCGAGTCGCCGCTCGAACTCGTCCTCCGAGAGTTCGCCGTTTTCGTACTTCGCTTTCAGATCGCCGAACGGATCTCTCTCGTCGGCTCCGGCCGGTGAGTCGCCGGTGTCTCGGTCGATACCGGCTCGAGAGATGGTGTCGGTAGTGGTGGGTGTGGTAGAAACCGACTTCGTCGTTCGCGAACTGCTTGCGCCGCCGACCGGATACTCGGCCGCCGAGTCGATGTTCCCGATGAGCGAGAGGTAGATCGGCCAGAGGGTGAGAATCGACAGGAGCACCATCGGGAGTCCGAAGCCGAGTAACACGGGCATCCAGAACAGCGCGGCGAGCCCCCACGTCGGGGCGGCGAATACGCCGAGCGCCAGCAGCCAGAGCCCGAACGGCCCGATGGTCCCGCCGAGGAGGAACCGGCCCAGCGCGCCGTCTGGCGTGTACCGTTCGACGAGCGCGTGTACCCGACTGCTCAGCGACGACGAGCCGGACGGTCGAGGGTTGCCCATACTGTTAGCTAGGGTACACAATACATAATCGTAGCGTTACCTATCCGCTCCGGCCCAGCGGTTCCGGCCGCGGTGCTACCGGGAGGGTTCGACCGTGTGGCGCTCGCGGACGCGGGCTTTGATCTCGCTGCTCGACACCAGCGTCTCCCCGTCCGGGTCGAGCCCGCTCGCCCGCTCGACGCGGCAGTCGATTCCCCACTCGGCGAGCATGGCCGAAACGTCGCGCTCGTCGTGGTGCTGATCGTGGCCCAGCACGAGCACGTCGGGGTCGATCGCCTCGATCGGAACTGAGAAGTCCTCGGGATGGCCGAGTCGAGCGTAATCGACGGCCTCGAGCGCGGCGACGGTGTCCCGGCGCTGCGCGTCCGGCATGACGGGATCGGGTTTGTGCGCGATGTTGTCCGCGCGGGCGACGATGACGTGGAGTTCGTCGCCCGCGGCGGCGGCTTCCTCGAGGTAGTGGACGTGGCCAGGGTGGAGGATGTCGAAGGTTCCCTGGGCGACGACTCGAGTGGGCTCGTCGGCTGCCGTTTCGTCCGGCGTCGAATCCTCCGTCACTCGGACCACCCCACGGTGATGGTCGTCGTCGCGCTCGTCTCCGTGTACAGCGAGTACAGCAGGACGGCGAAGCCGCCGGCCGTGAACGAACTCTGGATCGCGACGCCGAGCGCGACGCTGCGCAGCAGGTGCGCCACGCCGCCGAGGACGGAGCCCGCCACGATGATGGCGAAGCCGGCGGCGACGGCCCGCAGCGCCGGCGACCCGGTGCGGCGGAACGCCCGGTAGGCGAGCGTCGCGACGGCACCACCCGTTACGAGCGTCGCCGCGTTACTCGCCGCGATGAAGAGCGCGTAGTCGGTCATGGGTTCTCGTAACGACGGCGCCGGCCGGTCCCGATCTCGGTCTCAGTTCTGGTTCCCGTCGGGTGGCGGTCGGCGCGAATCGGTCGATCGTCGGCACGTCCGAGCACTGGATGGATCCTGCGTCCCATCGGCCGTAGTCGTTTCTATCCGAGCGTGCGCGATCGACCCCCTTGAGTCCCGCCGGTGTTCCCACGCGGGTAGAATACGGAGAATATGTTCGGCTGTCCCGGAAGCCGCCTCAGTCCTCCGCTACGACGACGCCCTGGTGTCGCCGGCCGTCGATCGGCTCGATCGAAAACCCGAGCCGCTCGTAGAACGGTCGGACGCCCTCGTCGAACCGCGCCGTCAGCCGCCCCTCGCGCTCGAGGCCGCGCTCGACCAGCGCGCGGCCGAGTCCGCGACCCCGGTGGCGGCGGCGAACGCCGATCGCCGCGATGTGGGCGCCCCGTTCGTCCTCGAGCCTCTCGAGGACGAGCGTGCCGAGGATGCGGGCGGCCGCCGACCCGTCGCCGCGACCCCGGCGGTCGCCGGCCACGAGCACGTCGCCGGCGTCGATCCGTGCCTCGACGTCGCCCGGCTCGAGCATGGCGGCGTCTAAGATACGCCGGACCTCGAGGGCGTCGTCGGCGGTTGCGGAGCGGACGAACGCGACGTCCGAACGACCGTCGAAATCGGGACCGGAGCCGGACATCGTCTCTCGTGTCACGTCTCTCGGTCGATCGTCGCCAACAACTCGTCGATTTCCGGACGGTCCATGTTCGTGTGGCCGCGGTGGCTGGCGGCGACGGTGATTTCGTCGCCGTCATCCTGGACGTCGAGGACGACCGCCGCGGGCATGCGACCGACGAGGTCGACGTGCCTGCCGAGCGGACCGAACCGGACGGGCTGTTCGAACGCTTCGCCGACGGTCGCGTCCGGGTCCGCACAGAGCGGGTAGGGTAGGTCGTACCGTTCCTGCCACTCGCGAACGCGCTCGCGGGGTTCGGGGACGACGGAGACGACCTGACAGCCCCGCTCCTGAAACTCCTCGTAGCGGTCCGCGACGGCCCGGACCTGCCGGCGACACTGGCCGGCGTGGTGGTCGCGGTGGAGCAACAGGAGGACGGTCTCGTAGGCGGGATCGCCCCCGTCGGTCGTCGTCGGATCCGCCGGCGCGACCGGTTCGGCGAGGTCGGCGATCGCGAGCTGGTCGGGACCCGGGCCGACGTTGGGCAACGGAACCTCGACGGCGGCATCGATCATAGCCGCAGTACCGTGCCGGCCCCGAAAACGACTCGGCTTTCAACGGTCCAGTCCCTCACGTTCCGCCGCTCGAAACCCCCCATACGAGGGAACGGTTAAGTAGCGATGTGTGGTACATGGTGGCAAGACAATGACAAACACGGTCGTATCGTCAACGGATCAACGGGAATTCCGACGACCGGTGTATAGACGTCGGACAACGCAACTCCGGACCGAACGAGGGTGTGAGAAGCCGTGAGCCTGATCGCGATACTCGACGTCGCCCACCCTGATCTCGCGTTGACGCCGACGATCCGGGACTGTCCGGAGGCGTCCGTCGAGGTCGTTTCCCACTCGACCACCGACCCGGAGACCGGCCTGTTCTTCTTCCTCGTCCGGAACGCGGACGAGACGTTCGAGCCGACGCTCGAGGCGGATCACACGGTCGCCGACTGGCTGCTGGTCGACGACCTCGGCTCGACGCGTCTCTACCGCCTCGAGCACACCGAGGGGACGAAGCTCATCTCGCCGATGGCGACCGAACTCGGCGGCCTCCTGCTGCGGGCCGAGAGCAACGACCGGGGGTGGACCGTCCGCCTTCACCTTCCCGACCGGGAGGCGCTCGCCGAGCTCTGGGAGCGGTGCCAGGACTGCGACATCTCGTTCGAACTGCACCGCATGTTCCGGCGGGACGAGTGGACCGACGGGGTGGCGCCGGAGGTGACCGACGAGCAACGCGCCGCCCTGGTCGCCGCCTACGAGGAGGGGTACTTCGAGGAACCGCGGGAAACGTCGCTCGAGGAGCTCGCCGACTCGCTGGGCATCTCGCCGACCGCGGTCGGCGGCCGCATCCGCCGCGGGACCGGCACGCTCGTGGAGACGACGCTGCTCGAGGAGTGAGGTGCGAGGAGCACGGTGTACGGGACAACCGACGGCCGGCCGCTCGCCGTCCGCCGCCGCTCGGAGTCAGACGACGGCGACGTGATCGTCGCGCGGTTCGTAGAGCGCGCCGGTCAACCGCACGTCGTGCAGTTCGTCGAGGGTCTCCCCGACGGGGACCCCCTGCTCGCTCGTCGCCGCGACGACGGCGCCCAGTGGGACGCCGTTCTCGTAGTGGGCCTCGAGTTCGGCGACGACGGTCTCGATATCGGTCGCCGTCGGCAGATCGAACGCAAAGTCGGTCCGCGTGACGACGACGTCGTGTCCGGTCTGTCGACTGTGGCGACGGTAGAACGCGACGAGTTCGTTCGCGGAATCGACGCCCTGTTCGACCTCGCACTCCCGGCACGCGGCCGCGAACGGTGCTTGCCGTTGTCGTGGATCACTCGCGGTCATGTTCGCGACGAGCTACGCCTCGTAGGCCTCCTGCGCGAGGCGGTGGAGCTTGTGGACGGTGTGTTCGTTCGGCCCGAGTTGCGCCTGCGCGATCGCCCCCGACTCGAGGCCGCGCTGCTGGCGCTCGACCAGTTCGAAGTCCTCCTCCTGGAGCTGCCGGCTCGTCCGGACGAACTCCGCTTCCTCCTCGGACAGGTCGGCGTCCGCGAAGTAGTAGTCCGCAACGAGCTGGAACCGCCCTTCGTCGATCGGATCGATGATGTAGGTGCCGTAGCCGTCGGCGGTCCCGTACATGTTGACCGTGAAGTTCGGCCAGAAGTAGTAGAACTTCGCCTCGTGCTCGTCGTGGATGCGCATCTCGTCGTCGACGTCCTCCTTGTGCTGGTAGTGGAGGATCCAGTGGTAGTCGTTGACCTCGAGTTCGGAGTCGAGGAGCTCGAGGTCCCGCACCCAGTCCTGGTGGTTGGCCTGGCAGTGGTCGCACTCGGAGTAGTTGCCGCCGAAGACCTTCCAGTTGCACTCGACTTCGGAGACGATGCGTCTGGCGAGGTGGTACTCCTCCAGCGGAAGCGACTCGAGTTCGGTCTTCATCGAGCCCGCCTGTTCCTCGAGGGGCATCGGATCGTCGGCGAAGTTGACGAAGACGAACGGGCCGATGCGGTCGGTGTGGACCGACATGAGGGCGTTCTCCTCGGCGTCCGGTTCGGAGACGTCCTCGTCCTCGAGGTCGGGGTTCAGGCGCGCGTCCTCGAAGCTCTTGGGCGTGCTCGCGAGCGACCCGTCGAGGTCGTACGTCCAGAGGTGGTACGGACACTTGATCCGGCCCGCGTTGCCGGGGTCGGTCATCGGCGTCTCCTCGACCATGGCCGACCCGCGGTGCGCGCAGACGTTGTAGAACGCCTCGATGTCGCCGTCGTGGGTCCGGACGACGATGATCTCCCGATCGCCGATGTTGCGCGTGAAGTAGTCTCCCGCGTCGGGAATGCAGTTCGCGTGGCCCGCGTACACCCAGTACCGACCGAACACCTTCTCCTTCTCCATCTCGTGGACCGCCGGGTCGGTGAAGTACCGCGCCGGTAGGGCGTTGGTTTCGTCGGTAATGTCGGGGCTGACCGGTTCCACCGCGTCTCGACCGTTGTTCCACCGGGTCATACTGTGTGCCATGCCATGGCGTAACGCTCAATAAGGGTTGATCGCAGGTAGTTCGTACCTATAAGTGGCGTCCGACGCCGCGCTCCGCTGCGGCGCGGCGGAGCCGGTCGATCGGTCCGAGCGACCGATACCGGCCGATCCCCGGGACGCGTCAAAAAGGTCCGATGTGAGACGGATTAACAGTCAAGGGGATCGTCGTCGAACCGGTCGGCAGTATGCACGAGACGGACGACCGGTACGACGTCGTCGTGATCGGTGTCGGCGGCATGGGCAGCGCGACGACCTACCACCTCGCCGAGCGCGGCCTCGACGTGGTGGGCCTCGAGCGGTACGATATCCCCCACACGATGGGGTCGTCGCACGGCATCACGCGGATCATCCGCCGAGCCTACTACGAACATCCCGATTACATCCCGCTCATCGAACGGGCCTACGACCTCTGGGACGACCTGGCCGAGGAGACCGGCCGCGACGTGCTCCACCGGACGGGATCGATCGACGCCGGCCCCGAGGACAACGTCGTCTTCGAGGGGTCGCTGCGCTCGTGCGAGGAACACGACATCCCCCACGAGGTCCTGACGAGCGCCGAGGTCTCCGAGCGGTTCCCCGGGTACGACCTCCCGGAGGGCCACAAGGCCCTGTACCAGCCTGACGGCGGCTTCGTCGTCCCCGAACAGGCGATCGTCGGCCACGCCGAGGCGGCCCAGGCCGCGGGCGCCGAGGTGCGGGCCCGCGAGCGCGTCCTCGACTGGGAGCCCACCCCGGACGAGGGCGTCCGCGTCGAGACCGACCGGGACACCTACGAAGCCGACGCCATGGTGCTCGCCGCCGGCGCCTGGAACTACAAGTTTACAGATGCGCTCGAGGGGCTCGCGGTACCCGAACGGCAGGTGCTTGGCTGGTTCCAGCCCGAGCGGCCGGCGACGTTCGAACCCGACAGCTTCCCGGTCTGGAACCTGAAGGTCCCCGAGGGCCGGTTCTACGGGCTGCCGATCTACGACGTCCCGGGGATGAAACTCGGGAAGTACCACCACTTCGACGAGGACGTCGACCCGGACGAGTACGACCGGGAACCGAACCGCGAGGACGAGCGGCTCCTCCGCGAGGTCGTCGAGAACTACTTCCCCGAGGCCGCCGGGCCGACGATGCGGCTCGCGACCTGCATGTTCACCAACTCCCCGGACGAGCACTTCATCCTGGACACCCTGCCCGACCATCCGCAGGTCGCCGTCGGCGCGGGCTTTTCGGGCCACGGCTTCAAGTTCGCCAGCGTCATCGGCGAGATCCTCGCCGACCTCGCGGCCGACGGGGAGACCGACCACCCGATCGAGATGTTCGGCCTCGATCGGTTCGACGACGCGTAGCGGTCGATAGCGGCGCGATCGGTCAGTGCTGGTCACTGCACGTACGGCGACGTAGCGCGCTCGACGCTCGAACGGCGGCTACTTAAGAATCGCAGGTAATGAAGGGTGAGGTGTTTTCCAGTGGCAATAGAGTCCTCCACCGATGGGGCTCCCCGAGATAGATTCGGCCGTGTTCTTCGGGTCGATTACGATGGTCACGTGGGGAATCTGGGTCGTCTTGGGCAACGCTGCGTCGGAGTCCATCGACCCGAGGACGGCCGCCGCGATCTCCTATCTCGTTGCGGGGCCCCTTGCGCTCGGGTTCATCATCGTTTCAGACGCGTCGCTCGCCATCACCGCGAGAGGCGGCCTGCTCGCCGGTACGGCCGGATTGTTCACCGGAATCGGCCTGATTTCGATGTACGTCGGCCTCTCCGGCGGGTCGACGACGATCGTCTCGACGCTCGGTGCGATGTACTTCGTCGTCGCGGCCCTCATCGGGATGGTCGTCCTCGGAGACGACGTGACGGTAACGAGACTCGTCGGGATAGCCTTCGCGGTTCTCGGAGTCGTCCTGGTCACCCGATAGATCCGCCCGCCGTAATCGTTGGGCGTGGAACAGTCCCACCGAAAAGAGGACGATGACCCGCCCCTCGCCCTTCTTGAGCCAAGCGATCGGGTTGCACCGAGTCGCGGTCCGGCGCGCGGCCCCACTCCCGCGACTGTTATACGCCACAGGTTATCCACCCGGATAGCTATGCTCGGTCCCGTGGCACTGCCTGTGACATATGAGTACAGGGAACACGCTTCCCGACAGCGCGGGAACCGTCGTCGTCGGCGCGGGCTGCGTCGGCTGCAGCGCCGCCTACCACCTCACCCGCCTCGGGCGCGAAGACGTCGTCGTCGTCGATCAGGGGCCGCTGTTCGAGACCGGCGGCTCCACCTCGCACGCGCCGGGGCTGGTCTTCCAGACGGGCGGAAACAAGCTGATGACCCGGATGGCGTCGTACACGCGCCGGCTGTACGAGGACCTGGACGGCTTCCGGACCTGCGGCGGGATCGAGGTGGCGTACACCGAGGACCGCTGGGACTTCCTCAAGCGAAAGCGCGAACGAGGGCAGTCCTACGGGATCGAGGGCGGCGAACTGCTCTCGCCCGACGCGGTCGCCGACCGCGTCCCGCAGATCGACCCCGAGGTCATCCGCGGGGGCTACTACGTTCCGACGGACGGCAAGGCCCACGCCGTCGACGCCTCCGCGGCGATGGCCGAGCAGGCCCGGTCGGCCGGCGCCGAGTTCTACGGCGATACGACCGTCACGGACCTCGAGGTCGAGGACGGCGAAATTCAGACGGTCGTCACCGACCGCGGAACCATCGACGCCGACGAGGTGCTGGTCGCGACGAACATCTGGGGGCCGCTGTTCGGCGACATGGTCGGCGTCGACATCCCCTTAGTCCCCTGCGCCCACCAGTACCTGGTCTCGGACGAACTCCCGGAACTGGCCGGCGCGGACCGCGAGATCGAGCAGCCGCTGCTCCGCCACCAGGACCGGTCGCTGTACTTCCGCCAGCACGGCGAGCGCTACGGCATCGGCTCGTACAACCACGAGTCGCTGCTGGTCGATCCCGAAGACATCTACGGGCCCGAGAAGCTCGAGGACCTGGGCCTGGAGTACCCCTCGCTGCGGGAGTTCACGTCCGAGCACTTCTACGAGAACACCCACCCCGATCACGACCAGGCGGCCTACGACGCGGCCTGCGAGCTCGTCCCCTCCCTGCGGGACGCCGAGTTCGAGTCCGCGATCAACGGGATGTTCTGTTTCACCCCCGACGGGATGCCGATCCTCGGGCCGACGGAGGAGATCGACGGGCTCTGGTGGGCGCTCGCGATCTGGGTCACCCAGTCGGGCGGCGCCGGGAGCATCGTCGCTCACTGGATGGAAGACGGCGTGCCCCGCCTCGACGGCGAGCGCGTCGACGCCACGGGCGCGCACATCTCGCGGTTCCAGCCCCACGCGGGCTCGCGGGAGTACACGCGGGGCCGGGGCGCCCAACAGTACCAGGAAGTCTACCAGCTGATCCACCCGCGCGAGCAGCCTCAGGACCAGCGCGGGCTCCGCCGGAGTCCGTTCTACCGTCGGCAGGAGGAACTCGGTGCGGAGTTCTACGATTCGGGCGGCTGGGAGACCCCGCAGTGGTACGAGACCAACGAGGCCCTGCTCGAGGAGTACGACGTTCCCGACCGGCCGGACTGGCTCGACCGCGGCTGGTCGAAGGCCCAGGGCGTCGAGCACCGGGCGGTCCGCGACCGCGTCGCGATGGTCGACATGACCACCTACACCGGCATCGAGGTGACCGGCGACGGCGCGACGGCGTTCCTCCAGCGGCTCCTGACGAACGACGTCGACGTCTCGCCGGGCCGGATCCGCTACGCGGCGATGTGCAACGAGGACGGGGGCATCCTCGCGGACGTGACGGTCGCGCGGCTCGCCGAGGACCGCTACACGGTGTTCACGGGCGGCGGGAACTCCGCGACGCTACACTCGCGGTGGCTCCGCGAGCACGCGCCCGACGACGGCTCGGTGTCGGTGCGGACCCGCGACTCCGACATGTGCGGGATCGGCGTCTTCGGGCCCGACTCCCGCGCGGTCCTCTCGTCGCTCGTTGAGGCGGACCTCTCGAACGACGCGTTCCCGTTCTACACCGCTCAGGAGACCTACCTCGAGAGCGTCCCGGTCACGATGCTCCGGCTCTCCTACGCCGGGGAACTGGGCTGGGAGCTGTACGCGCCGATGGAGTACGGCGCGCGGCTCTGGGAGCTGATCGAGGACGCCGGCGACGAGTACGGCATCGTCCCGATGGGCTGGGCGGCCCTCGATTCGACGAGCATGGAGAAGGGATTCCGGCTGTGGGGGACCGACGTCACGCCCGAGTACGACCCCTACGAGGCCGGGATCGGCTTCGCGGTCGACCTCGAGACGGACTTCATCGGGAAGGACGCGCTCGTGGAGGCTCGAGAGAACGGGATCGACCGCAAGCTCGTCCCGATCACGCTCGACGAGCCGGGCGCGGTCGTCGATACTGGCTACCCGGTGCTCGAGCCCGACGGCGACGACGCGCTCGGCTACGTCACCCGGGCGGACTACGGCTACTCGATCGACGCCGGGATCGCCTACGCCTACCTGCCGGCGGCGGCCGCCGAGGCGGGCCGGGACGTCGAGATCAGCTACGAGAACGACCGGTACGCCGGGACGGTCCGGGACGAGCCGCTGTTCGATCCCGACCGCGAGAAGATGCTCCGCTGAACCATGAACGGAGCGTACGAGACCGTCGAGATCGCCGACGTCGAGGCGGCTCGAGACCGGCTCGACGACGAGTCGGTCGTCAAGCGCACGCCGGTCGAGCGGAGCACGTCCCTCGACGACATGACCGGCGCCGAGGTCCACCTCAAGATGGAGCACCTCCAGTGGACGGGCTCGTTCAAGACCCGCGGCGCGTACAACAAGATCGCGCAGTGCGTCGCCGACGTCGGCGTGGACCGGGTCGTCGCGGCCAGCGCCGGCAACCACGCCCAGGGCGTCGCGCTCGCGGCGACGAAGCTCGGCGTCGACTCCACGATCGTCATGCCCCGCGGCGCGCCCCAGGCGAAGGTCGACGCCACCCGGAGCTACGGCGCCGACGTCGAACTCGTCGGCAGCGACTTCCGGGACGCGATGGCCCACGCGAAAGGGCTCGTCGACGACGACGCGACCGAGTTCGTCCACGCCTACGACGACCCCGCGATCGTCGCCGGCCAGGGAACCCTCGGCCTCGAGATGTACGACGACCTCCCCGACGTCGACACCGTCGTCGTCCCGATCGGCGGCGGCGGGCTGATCTCGGGGATCGCGACGGCCTTCGCCGAGCGCTCGCCGGAGACGCGCATCGTCGGCGTGCAGGCGGCCGGCGCGTCGACCGTCTCCGAGAGCCTCCGGAAGGGCGCGGCGGTCTCGCTCGACTCGGTGGACACGATCGCCGACGGCATCGCGACCGGCGGCATCTCGGAGTTAACACTCTCGCTGATCGAGGAGCACGTCGACGAGGTGGTCACCGTCACCGACGGCGAGATCGCCCGCGCGGTGTTGCTGTTGCTCGAGCGGGCCAAGCAGGTGGTCGAAGGGGCCGGCGCGGCGTCGGTCGCGGCGATCGTCAGCGACGAACTCGACGTGCGCGGCGAGACGGTGATGCCCCTCCTGAGCGGGGGCAACCTCGACATGACGATGCTGCAGACGGTGCTCGTCCACGCGCTGACCGACCGCGAGCAACTGCTCAAGCTGCGCGTCCGGATCGACGACCGGCCCGGAAAGATGGAGGAGGTCTCGGGGCTCATCGCCGACCACGGCGCCAACATCCGGACCGTCCGGCACGACCGCTCGGCGCCCGAACTGGACGTCGGCGAGGCCCACCTCGTCTTCCAGGTCGAGACGAGCGGCGCGGGCCAGTCGCGAGCGATCGTCCGCTCGATCCGCGATCACGGGTACGAGGTCAGGCGGGTCAACGCGTGACCACTTTTCTATCAATTCAATACGAGTATCACCACCGAACCGTAACTCGAGGGTGACGTGTTCGGGCAGGGTACAAAAACGGCTCCGGTTATGAAGATGAACCTTGATTTGACGGGTTGGTATCAATACGCACGGTGTATGATACCATGGAGGGACAGGGCACCGACCGCGTGCCGCTTCGGACCGGCAGTGCGACCGCCGGTTCGCTCGAGACCGCGTACGGATCGAACGACCGATTGAGGGCTCGCTGGGAACCGTCGGGGGGTGAGCCGCGATGAGTACCGCCGACCGCGACGGGGCGAGCGACGACGACGGGGCGCTGCGAACGTTCGTCGCCGAACTCGATCCCGTCGTCTTCGGCGTCGGCTTCGTCGTCGCCGCGTCGATCGTCGTCGCGTTCCTCCTTCGAGAGGAGCGGACGCTCGAGCTCATGGAGGGGACCAACGAGTTCCTGTGGACGAGCTTCGGCTGGGCGTACCTCGTTTCGATGTTCGCCCTCGTGGCCTTCGTTCTGTTCCTCATCTTCGGGCCGTGGGGGAACATCAAACTGGGCGACCCCGACGAGGACCCCGAGTTCAGCTTTCTGGCGTACTTCGCCATGCTGTACTCGGCGGGGATCGCCGCGGGCATCGTCTTCTGGGGGCCGGCCGAAGCGATCTTCCACTACTCGACGCCGTCCCCGTTCTCCGGGGTCGAGGCCGAAACGACGGGCGCCGCCGTCAGCGCCCTCCAGTACACGTTCTTCCACTGGGGGCTCTCGGCCTGGTCGGCGTACGTGATCATCGGTATTCCGATCGCGTACTTCGCCTACCGGAAGGGCGCGCCGATGCGCATCTCGACGATCATCGCGCCGATCGTCGGCCTCGACAACCTCGAGGGGCCCTGGGCGAAGCTCGTCGACATCCTCGCCGTCTTCGCGACCATCGGCGGCATCGCGACGACGCTCGGGCTGGTCGGGAACCAGTTCCTCGTCGGGCTCGAGTACGCCGGCGGCGTCTCGTTCGGCGACGCGGGGACCGTGCTCGTGATCACGGGGCTGACCGTCGCCTTCACGATCTCGGTCGCGCTCGGCGTCGAGAAGGGGATCCGGCGGGTATCGTACTTCAACATGGGGCTGTTCGGCCTCCTGACGGTCGCGGCGTTCGTGCTCGGCCCGTCGGTGTACATCATGACCGTCGGGACCCAGGCGCTGGGCGCGTACATCAACGAGTTCGTGTCGATGAGCCTCTTCATGGGCGCGTCCGAAACCGGCGGCCAGGGGGCCGACTCCGGCTTCGTCGGCGCCTGGACCGTCTTCTACTGGGCCTGGTGGTTCTCGTGGGCGCCGTTCGTCGGCCTCTTCATCGCCCGGATCTCGCGGGGCCGGACGGTCCGACAGGTCGCCGCGACCGGCGTCGTCGCCTCGACGGCCGTCACCATCCCCTGGTTCGCGACGATGGGCGGGACGTCCATCTTCCTCGAGTCGAGCGGCCAGGCGGAAATCCTCGGCACGCTCGAGGCCTGGGGGTTCAACGAGGCCGTCGCCGGCTACCCGCTGTTCGAGGCGCTGCCGGCCGGCGAGTTGCTCACCGTCCTCTTCCTGGTGCTGGTGACGACGTTCTTCGTGACGTCGGCCGACTCCTCGACGCTCGCGCTGGGGATGCTCACCACCGGCGGGAAACGCAAGCCCTCGACGATCAACCGCGTCATCTGGGGCGCCCTCATGGGCGCGCTGGCCTCGCTGCTGATGGTCGCCGGCGGCACCACGGCGCTCCAGCAGGCGGCGATCATCGCCGGCGGCCCCTTCGCGGTCATCACGCTCGTCGCGGTCGGCGTCATGATCTCGGTCTTCGGTAGCCGCCGGGCGCTGTTCCTCCGCGAGGAGGATCGGTCCGAAGCCCCGACCGGCCAGGCGATGCCCGAGGACGACTGACCCGCTAACCGGTACCCGGCGGCCAGTCCGTTTTCGTTTCCGGTCCCCGTTTTCGTCGCTCTCGAACGAGCACTCTCGAGCAGCGCGGTCTCGAATCGCGAGTTACAACGCGGTGAGCCAGTCCGGTCGGCTCTTGGGACGTTCCGCTCGAGCCGTGAGACGATCTAAAAATGGAGGCGACGACTACCCGTACACGGGGAACTGCTCGCAGAGCTCGTCGACCGTCTCCGAGACGCGCTCGAGCGTCGCGTCGTCGTCGGGCGCGTCGATCACGTCGGCGATGCAGCGGCCGACCCGTTCGATCTCCTCGGGGCCGAACCCGCGGGTCGTCAGCGCGGGCGTGCCGATCCGGACGCCGCTGGTGACGAACGGGGATCTGGTCTCCCCGGGGACGGTGTTCTTGTTGACGACGACGCCGACCTCGGCGAGCGCTTCCTCGGCGTCCTTCCCGGTGAGATCGGGATGCGAGTCGCGCAGGTCGACGAGTACGAGGTGTTTGTCGGTGCCGCCGGAGACCAGCGACAGGCCGCGGTCGCGGAAAACGTCCGCGAGTACGGCCGCGTTCTCGACGGTTCGCTCGGCGTACTCCTCGAAGGCGGGCGTCGACGCCTCCCCGAACCCGACGGCCTTGCCCGCGATGTTGTGCATGAGCGGCCCGCCCTGACTCCCGGGGAAGACCGCGCTGTCGACGTCGTCGGCGTGCTCCTCGTCGCACATGATGATCCCGCCGCGACCCGCGCGGATCGTCTTGTGCGTGCTGCCGGTGACGAAGTCCGCGTGGTCGACGGGACTCGAGTGGACGTCCGCCGCCACGAGTCCCGTGATGTGGGCGATGTCGGCGAGGTGGTACGCGTCGACCGATTCGGCGATCTCGCCGACGCGCTCCCAGTCGAACTCGCGGGGGTAGGCCGAGGAGCCGCTGACGATCATCGCGGGGTCGACCTCGCGGGCCTGCTCGGCCAGTTTGTCGTAGTCGATGTAGCCCGTCTCGGGGTCGACCTCGTACTGTTCGACCTCGTAGAGCTGCCCCGAGAAGTTGACGTGGTGGCCGTGGCTGAGGTGGCCGCCGTGGGTGAGGTCGAGCGACAGGATCGTCTCGCCGGGCTCCAAGGCGGCGAAGTAGACGCCCATGTTCGCCTGGGTGCCCGAGTGGGGCTGGACGTTGACGTGATCGGCGCCCCACAGCGACTTCGCGCGCTCGATCGCGAGCCGTTCGATCTCGTCGACGTGCTCGCAGCCGCCGTAGTAGCGCGCGCCGGGGTACCCCTCGGCGTACTTGTTCGTCAGTGCGGTTCCCTGGGCGGCCAGGACGGCTTCCGAAGCGTGGTTCTCCGAGGCGATCATGCCGAGCGTCGACTCCTGGCGCTCGCGCTCGCCGGCGACGGCGTCCGCGACCGCCGGATCGACATCTTTGAGGTGGTCCGACATACCACGGACATCCAGAACGGTCTCCAAGTATCTTGATCGCAGGTGATCGACCCGTTCAAAAGCCCGCGCTCGCTCGTTTCGACCCGTCGCAGTTCGTCGTTCCCACCGACTTAAGCGTCCCAATTAGCACAGATCGAACGTTACGGCGGTCCGCCTCGAGGCGTGTCCCATGCCACGCGTTATCAGTACCGACGATGCGCCCGCGGCCGTCGGCGCGTACAGTCAGGCGACCGTCGCCGGCAACCTCCTGTTTACCGCCGGTCAGCTCCCGCTGACGCCGAACGGCGAGTTGCTCGAGGACGCACCGGTCGCCGAGCAGACCCGGCAGTGTCTCGAGAACGTCGACGCGATCCTCGCGGCGGAAGACGCGACGCTCGCGGACGTCTGTAAAGTCACCATCTACCTCGATGACATCGACGATTTCGACGCGATGAACGAGGCCTACGCGGCGTACTTCGACGACGAGCCGCCGGCCCGCAGCGCCGTCGAAGTCGGCCGCGTGCCGAAAGGTGCGGCCCTCGAGATCGAAGCCGTCGCGTCGCTGGCGTGATCGCCCTTTCCCTTATCCGCCCTTGATCAACCGCAACACCGTCACGTAATCGCTCTCGACCGGCTGGTCCTCGGGCACCGGTCGCCCGTCGACGAGGACGCTCACTTCGTGGGGGCTCAGGCCGACTTCCCGGAGCAGATCGGCGTACGTCGGCCCGCTGTCCCCGTCCGGCTCCCCGGCGGACTCGAGCGCCTCGAGGTCGAATTCGTGGGTGCCCTCGCCCTTGACGTCGACGGTGACGTGCATACTCGGCCTTACGAGCGGGCGGCCTTGAGCGCGTCGTTCGGTCGCCGCTCAGTCCGCCGCCGGTCCCTCCGGAACCCCGCGCTGGGGTTCCTGGCGCCCCCCGCCGACCGCTTTCCGGTGGCTGTACAGCCCGTAGGCGAACGCACCCAGCCCGAGCAGGAAGACGAGCAGGCTGATTAGCCCGCCGACGTAGGGAATCTGGGAGATGAGCGTGCCGACGAGCAGGCCGACGACGAGCGCGAGCCACCGGTTCTCGACGTCGGCCGCCGAGAGTGCCTGCGCGGCGACGGCGAACCAGCCGTAGACGACGCCGATCCAGAGGACGAAGGCGAACGCGAACGCGCCGACGATCGACAGCGGGATGCCGACGATCGTGATCGCGAGCGCGATCAGGAGGACCGGGAAGCCGACCAAGACGCCGAGGCCGACGAGCCCCGAGCGCAACGGCGTCCGTCCGACCCGATCCGCGACGCCGTCGGAGAACCGCGGGAACAGGCCGAGCAGCACGGCGCCGAGCACCAGATTCAGCGCGAGCGTGTAGCCCGCGACCAGCCACGAACCGAACGGGATCGAGGGCGCGAAGTCGCCGCCCGTTCCCAGCGACGAGTCCTGCTCGATCGTCCCCGCGACCGCGTCGGTGTTGCCCTCGAGGTCGCCGCCGTAGCGCAGGTCGCCCCCGATCGCGGCTTCGTCGCCGAGTCGGATCGTGTCGGCGCCGAGTTCCGCGCTGCCGTCGATCGTCCCGTCGATCGCGACGCTGCCGGCGCCGCCCGAGAGATCGCCGCCGATCGTCGCGCCCTCGGCGATCTCGAGGCTCCCGGTCGCCGCCTCGACGCTTCCGTCGACGGTACCCGCGATGGTGACGCTGCCGCCGGTCGCCTCGACGTTCCCGCCGACGTCGCCGTTGATGCGGATACTGCCCGCGACGGCTTCCACGTCCCCCGTCACGGTGCCGTCGACGACGACGGTCCCCGCGAACGCCTCGAGGTTGTCGACCGTTTCGCCCTCCTCGACGACGACCGTACCGCCGGTCTGGGCGTCCTGTACCTGCGTCTGTGCGGCGACTGCCCCCGGCACCAGCCCGACGCACACCACGAGGGCGATTAGTACGGCGAACAGGCTCGTTCGCAGTTGCGTTCGTGTCATTCCACTCACCATATACCGACGTTCGTCGAGCAGCGGCAAAAAGGCGACAGGGGGTTACCGAGCGCGAAACGACTCGAAACGGGTGGTCCGAGCCGGACCGACGACGGGGACGACGACGACCTCGACGACCACCTTCGGTCGATTTATTTCCGGTGGCTCCCTTGGACCGGTATGAGCGAGGCCGAGGCCGACGCCGACCCCGACGCCGAGGCGGCGGAGCCAACACCCGGAAAGACCGAAGTCTGGATCGAGAAGTACCGTCCGGAGCGGCTCGACGAGATCAAGGGCCACGAGGACATCATCCCGCGGCTCAAAAACTACGTCGAGCAGGACGACCTCCCCCACCTCATGTTCGCAGGGCCGGCCGGCACCGGCAAAACGACCGCCGCGCAGGCCATCGCCCGCGAGATCTACGACGACGACTGGCGGGAGAACTTCCTCGAGTTGAACGCCTCCGACCAGCGCGGAATCGACGTCGTCCGCGACCGGATCAAGGACTTCGCGCGCTCCTCCTTCGGCGGCTACGACCACCGCATCATCTTCTTGGACGAGGCTGACGCCCTGACCTCCGACGCCCAGTCCGCGCTGCGCCGGACGATGGAGCAGTTCTCCAACAACACCCGCTTCATCCTCTCGTGTAACTACTCGAGCCAGATCATCGACCCGATCCAGTCTCGCTGTGCAGTCTTCCGGTTTACCGAACTGACGGACAACGCCATCGAGGCGCAGGTCCGCGAAATCGCAGCCGATCAGGACATCGAAGTCACCGACGACGGCGTCGACGCCCTCGTCTACGCCGCGGACGGCGACATGCGCAAGGCGATCAACGCCCTGCAGGCCGCCGCGGTGATGGGCGAGACTGTCGACGAGGAGACCGTCTTCGCGATCACCGCGACGGCCCGCCCCGAGGAAGTCGAGGAGATGGTCGGCCACGCCATCGACGGCGACTTCACCGCCGCTCGCGCGGCCCTCGAGGACTTGCTGACCGACCGCGGCCTCGCCGGCGGCGACGTCATCGACCAGCTCCACCGCTCCGCGTGGGAGTTCGACATCCCCGAGCAGGCGACGGTCCGACTGCTCGAGCGACTCGGCGAGGTCGACTATCGCATTACGGAGGGCGCGAACGAGCGCCTGCAACTCGAGGCGATGCTGGCGTCGCTGGCGCTCGAGGAGCAGGCGTAGGCGGCTACCGGCGGACGAGTTCGCATTCGATTCTTTCGACGTCTTGCGATCGGTCGTTGTCGGCGCCGCGTGACTGCGGCGGCGCTACTCGAACTGCGGATTTTATCTCGGTGAATAGGATGTTGCGGTCCCGGGACGCTCGAGCGGACGCCGCCGCCAGTTTCGTTCAGACCCGGTCCCGGTTCACGCTGATCGCGTCGACGCCGCGGAACGCGAAGGCCGTCCCGTCCTCGTCCTCGGCGACCCCGACGTCCCAGCCGTGCTCGTCGGCGACCTGCTCGACCAACTCGAGTTGGAGCCCGGCGCCGTCCGAGGCGGTCAACCGACCGGGGGTCGGCGCCTCCTGCCGGCCGTCGTCGGTCCCGCTAGCTGCCGGCCTGTCGCCGGCGACGTAGAACCCGTCGTCGGTCGCGCCGACGGTGACGGTTACGGGTGCGGCGGCGTCGTCGCCGTCCGAATCGATCTCGAGCGCGGACCGGACCACGAACTCGAACAGTTCGTGCAGGCGGTCCCTGTTCGCCTCGAGGATGAGGTCGTCCTCGGTCACCAGCCGCGCCTCGCCGGTCTCGATACCGGTCCAGGCGTGTCTGGCGACGTCGTGGAGGGCGACGGGCTCGGTGTCGGCGGCGTCGTCCCACGTTGCGACGTCCTCGATGGCCGCGAGCCGGTCGTCGAGTTTCCCGTGAGCGTCCGCGATCGCGTCGAAGTGCTCGTTCTTCCCGCTCTTGGCGGCGAGCTCGAGGTAGCTGTGTGCGACCTGCAGCGGGTTCTCGACGTCCTCGTCGAGCAGGCTCGCGACGCGCTCGAGCCGTTCCGTGGCGGCCGCGAGCTCGAGTTCGCGGCGCTTGTCCTCGGTGATGTCCTCGTAGACGAGCAGTCCCGCGTGGTCCGACCCGTCGCGAGCGGCCCCGTCGGCGGCGGCCGCCCGCTCGAGGGGGACGACGGTCAGCATGAAATCCCGCACGCCGTCGACGGTCTCGCGGCGGTCCAGCAGTTGGCGCTGCTCGTCCGCCTGCAGCGCCTCGGTGAGCGTCGCCGCGCGCTCCTCGAGGCCCTGCGGGACGACGTACTCGTCGACGGGCGTGCCGTCGAGCGCCGCCGGGTCGTCGCCGAAGACCGTCTTGACGGCGGCGTTGACGTCCCGGATGACCGGCTCGCCGTCGACGATTTCGTAGCGCAGCGTCGGCTTGTTGACGTCCTCGACGAGCGCGAGCAGTTGATCCCGCTCGGCCGCGAGCCGATCGCGCTCGTTCGCCAGCCGCTCCGTGCCGGCGGCGTACTGGTCGCGTTCGCGCTCGAGGCGATCGACTTCGCGCTCGAGTCGGTTGCGATCGTTGACGACGCCCATCTCGTGCCAGTTGCGCTCGAGGACCGCCGCAGCGGTCCGGCAGAGCCGCTCGAGGAGGACGACGTCGTTCTCGTCGAAAGCGTTCGCCTCGGCGGCGGCCACGCGGAGCACGCCGAAGTCGCTGACGGGGACGCTACACAGCGAGCGAACGCCCGCGAACGGCGGCTCGATCTCCGCGCGGCCGTCGAGCTCGTCGATCCGCGTCGACGCACCCGTTCGGAACGCCTCCCCGAGCGGTCCGTCGACCGGCGTCGACTCGAGGCGGTCGGCGGGAACCGCCGGCGCGGTAGCTCGCGGGACGAGCTCGCCGAAGTGGACCGTCGAGAGCCAGCAGTACTCGTACCCGAGGATCTCGACGGCGCCGTCGACGAGCAGTTCGAACAGCCGTTCCCGATCGTGACAGGTGACGAGGGTGGCGGCCGTCTCGAGGATCGCTGTCGCCGTTTCCGTTGCGTCGTTCCCGGTCGGAGTCGACCGCGAGTCCGTCTGCGCTTTCTGGTTCGGGTCCGCCTTCGTCCGTGGCTTCGCCGCCGGATCCGGACCCGGATCCGTCTCGGCTTCCGCTTTCTGCTCCCCATCCGAACCCGTCTCAGGTTCCGAGTTCGGCTCCGTATTCGGGTCCGTCCCTGCTTTCGCTTTCCGAGCAGCGTTCGAGTCCGATTCGGTTGCCGCTTCCGGTTCCGGTTCGGACTCCGTTTTCGTCTCCGTCTCTCGATCCGTTTCCGCCGCTTCATCGACAGGTTCGTCGTCTTCGCCCTCGTCTCGCTCGGGTTCTCGCTCGGGTTCCGAATCCGCCGACGAGGCGTCGGTCTCGCCGGACTCGTCGTCGCTACCGGTTTCGTCGGTCGCGAGTGGTTCCTCGTCGACCGCCTCGAGGACGTCGCGATTCCGCCCGTGCTCCTCGAGTAATTCCTGGACCGCGTCGTCGTCGTAGCCGTCGGCCGACGACGCGTCGTCCGCCTCGGGTTCGGGCTCGTCGTCGATCGACTCGCTGTGGCAGACCCTGTCGATCTCGTCCGCGAGGTGGACGACGGCGTCCTCGGTTCCTTGGCGGACGTAGCCGTCGATGCCCTCGGCCGAGCGCGTGACTGACGAGGCGTACGACGCGTCGGTAAACAGTACCAGCGGCGTCGCGCCGCAGGCCGAGGCGATCTCCAGCAGGCTCCGGCTGAGCCGCGGTTCCGTCCCGTTCGCGTCGCGCTCGCGGACGACGACGCAGTCGGCGTCGGGAGCCAGTTCCCGGAGCCGATCGATCGACTCGAGCGGGTGGACCGTCGGCTCGCGCTCGGGATCCGCTGCCGTCGCGGCGCGCTCGAGTGCCGCGGCTCCCTCGCGGGCCGCGTCCTCGGTCGGGGCCGCGTAGAGGATCGTTCGCGATCGGTGACGGGGTGACGGGTGTGCCATCGTGTATCGTACCGACGAACCGAATCGGTCGTCTATACATACAGTCCGGAAGACCTAGTTAAAGATTCTGCTGGCCGAATCGAACCGTGAGTCGTAGCCGCCGACCGATTCCTGTGGGATGAGAAGCGAGTAAACTGGCAGTGAGCCACTCCGGTATCACTGAACTGGCCCGCGAAGACCGGAGACTCGTCTCTCTGCCGTTCTCTCGGCGTGAACGTTGCGGAACTGTTTTAGGCGCTGGCTGGCCAACAGAGGTATAATGAGCGAACTGGCGGACGAGTACCGCCTCGAGTACTTCGAGGAGGAAGGGTTCGTGCGAAAGGAGTGTCCCGAGTGCGGGTCGCACTTCTGGACGCGCGACGAGAGCCGGGAGACCTGCGGGGAACCGCCCTGCGCCGACTACGAGTTTATCGGCTCGCCCGGCTTCGAGGAGGAGTTCACCCTCGAGGAGATGCGCGAGGCCTTCCTTTCGTACTTCGAGGACCACGGCCACGAACGAATCGATCCCTACCCCGTCGCGGCCAACCGCTGGCGCGACGACGTCCTGTTGACCCAGGCGTCGATCTACGACTTCCAGCCGCTTGTCACGTCGGGCGAGACCCCGCCGCCGGCCAACCCGCTGACGGTGTCCCAGCCCTGCATCCGGATGCAGGACATCGACAACGTCGGCAAGACCGGCCGGCACACGATGGCCTTCGAGATGATGGCCCACCACGCGTTCAACAGCCGCGAGGACGCCGAGGCCGACTACGCCTACGAGGGCGAAGTCTACTGGAAGGACCACACCGTCGAACTCTGCGACGGGCTGCTCGAGGAACTCGGGGCGGACATCACCGACGTCACCTACATCGAGGACCCGTGGGTCGGCGGCGGCAACGCCGGACCCGCCATCGAGGTCATCTACCGCGGCCTCGAGGTCGCCACGCTGGTCTTCATGTGCATGGAGCAGGACCCCGACGGCGAGTACGAACTCAAGGACGGGAACACCTACTCGTTCATGGACACGTACATCGTCGACACGGGCTACGGCCTCGAGCGCTGGACCTGGATGAGCCAGGGCACGCCGACGGTCTACGAGGCGATCTACCCCGAGATGATCGACTTCCTCAAGGACAACGCCGGACTCTCCTACACCGACGAGGAAAGCGAGATCGTCTCCCGCGCGGCCCGCCTCTCCGGCCAACTGGACATCGACGACGTCGACGACGTCGAGGCCGCCCGCGGCGACATCGCGGCCGAAATCGGCGTCTCCGTCGACGAACTACGGGATCTCGTCGAGCCGCTCGAGGACATCTACGCCATCGCCGACCACTGCCGCACCCTCGCGTACATGCTCGGGGACGGCATCGTCCCCTCGAACGTCGGGACGGGCTACCTCGCGCGGATGGTCCTCCGACGTACCAAGCGCCTCTGTGACAACGCCGGCGTCGACGCGCCGCTGGACGAACTCGTCGACATGCAGGCCGAGCGCCTGGACTACGAGAACCGCGACACGATCCGCGACATCGTCCGCACCGAGGTCGAGAAATATCGCGAGACGCTCGAGCGCGGCGGTCGCCGGGTCGAGACCCTCGCCGAGGAGTACGCCAAGAAGGGCGAGCCGATCCCGACCGAGGAACTGATCGAGCTCTACGACTCCCACGGCATTCAGCCGGACATGGTCGTCGAGATCGCCGAAGACGCCGGCGCCGAGGTCGACGTCCCCGACGACTTCTACAGCCTCGTCGCGCAGCGCCACGACACCCCCGAGGGCGTCGAGGCGGCCGCCGAGAGCGAGTCCGACGAGCGCTTCGCGGACCTCCCCGAGACGGAGAAGCTCTACTACGACGACCAGCAGCGCACCCAGTTCGAGGCCGTCGTGCTGGACGTCTTCGAACGCGAGGACGGCTACGACGTCGTGCTCGACCAGACGATGTTCTACCCCGAAGGCGGCGGTCAGCCGGCCGACACCGGGACGCTCTCGACCGACGACACGACCGTCGAGGTCGAGGACGTTCAGATCGAGGACGGCGTCATCCTCCACCGCACCGACGCGAACCCCGGCAAGGGCGAGTTCGTCAACGGCCAGGTCGACGGCGGCCGCCGCCGGCAGTTGATGCGCCACCACACGGCGACCCACATCGTCATCCACTCCGCCCGCAAAGTGCTCGGCGAGCACATCCGCCAGGCCGGCGCCCAGAAGGGCGTCGACTCTTCGCGCATCGACCTGCGCCACTACGACCGCATCTCCCGCGAGGACGTCAAGGAGATCGAGCGCGTCGCCAACGACATCGTGATGGACAACACCCAGGTCACCCAGGAGTGGCCCGACCGCCACGACGCCGAGTCCGAGCACGGCTTCGACCTCTACCAGGGCGGCATCCCGCCGGGCGAACAGATCCGCCTGATCCACGTCGACACGGACGTCCAGGCCTGCGGCGGCACCCACGTCGCCCGCACCGGCGACATCGGCTCGATCAAGATCTTAAACACCGAGCGCGTCCAGGACGGCGTCGAACGCATCACCTTCGCCGCCGGCGAGGCCGCCCTCGAGGCGACCCAGCAAAAAGAGGACGCCCTCTACGCGGCCGCCGACGTCCTCGACGTCTCGCCCGAGGAGGTCCCCGAGACCGCCGAGCGGTTCTTCGAGGAGTGGAAGGACCGCGGCAAGCAGATCGAGGACCTCAAGGAACAGCTCGCCGAGGCCCGCGCCGGCGGCGGTGGCGACGCCGAAGAGGTCGACGTCGGCGAGGCGACGGCCGTGATCGACCGCCTCGACGCCGACATGGACGAACTCCGCGCCACGGCCAACGCCATCAGCGAGGAGGGCAAGATCGCCGTCCTCGGCAGCGGTGCCAGCGGCGCCCAGTTCGTCGTCTCGGTGCCCGACGGCGTCGGCGTCAACGCCGGCGAAGTCGTCGGCGAACTCGCCGCCAAGGTCGGCGGCGGCGGGGGCGGTCCGGCTGACTTCGCGCAGGGCGGCGGTCCCAACGTCGACGAGCTAGACGAGGCGCTCGAGGACGCGCCGGACGTGCTGCGGCAGGTACTGGACGCCTAACCGGTTCGTCGTTCTCCGATTTTCCGTCGTTCGCTCGAGACGCTGATTCGTCTGCTTCCATTGCTCGAGTAGACGCACACTCGGAACCGAAACCGTCGCCTTCCTCCGCCCGCTCCCCTCGAGTATGCCCACCGCTACGAACGGCTCCGTCTCGCTGTACTACGACCGCGAGGGCGACGGCGCCCCCGTCGTCTTCGTCCCCGAAGCCGGCCTCGGCGGCTGGTCGTGGGGCTGGCAACACGCCGCCGTCGCCGGCCCCTACGAGGCCGTCGTCTGGGATCTGCGCGGAACCGGCCGCTCCGACGCACCACCCGGTCCCTACGATCTCGAGACGCTCGCGGGCGACCTCGAAGCCGTCCTCGCCGAGTGCGAGATTCGGAACGCGCACCTCGTCGGCTGCGGCCTCGGCGGCGCGGTCGCCCTCGCCGCAGCCCGGACCTCGAGTCGCGTCGAAACGCTCTCACTGATCGGCACTGCGGCCGAGGGGTCCGAATTCGATCTCGAGCCGCTCTTTGCTTCGCCGGACGACCCCGACGCACTGCGGGAGTCGCTCGCGGCGGGGCTCTCCGACGAGTTTATCGCCGAGCAACCGGACGTCGTCGACGGTATCGTCGACTGGCGCGCGGACGGCGACGCCGACCGCGAGGGCTGGGACGCGCAGGTCGCCGCGCTCGAGGGGTTCGACGCGAGCGACTGGCTGGTCGAGGTGACCCAGCCGACGCGAGTTTTCCACGGGACCGACGACGGGCTCGTTCCCGGGGAGACCGGTCAGGACCTCGCGCGCGGGCTTCCGCGGGGCGAGTTCGTCGCCCTCGAGGGCGCGGGCCACCTCGCGATGATCGAGCGGTCGCGGACGGTCAACGATCGGCTTCTGGGCTTTCTCGAGGAACAAGCGGACGACGATCGCTGAGAGGCGGTCCAAGAAGCCGTGCTTGCGAGTGACCCCCGCCGTATTACGGACTCGAGCGTGGTACCCGAGGTCGTGACTCTCTCGCTGGCGCGGCGCGCGGATCGGTTCCCCGATCGGACGGCGGTCGTCGACATCTCGGAGGAGCGACTCTACGCACCCGCGGAGACGATCCACGAGGACCGGGTTTCCTACGCCGAACTCTCGAGGCTGGCCGACGCGACGGCCGACCGCCTCGCCGAACTTGGGATCGACGCCGGCGACACCGTCTGCCTCGTCACCCGCAATCGGGTGGCCTCGCTCGCACTCTTCTTTGCCTGCCACCGACTCGGCGCGACGTTCGCTCCCGTCTCGCACCGCTTGACGCCCGTGACGGTCGAGCGGCCGTTCGAGGTGCTCGAGCCGGCGCTCGTCGTTTCCGAGTCCGCCCAGCGTGATCTCGTGCGCTCGATGCCGTTCGATCGGACGGTGACGCTCTCCGAACTAGCCGTAGCCGACGTCGAGACCGACGCCGACCGCTCGAGCAGGACCGCGTCGTCCGATGGGGTCGACCCTCGAGTCGGCGACGATCAGACCGACGCCGATCGACCGCTGCTGCTCCTTCACGGCGACGGCGGCCGCCCGATAGCCGCGTACTCCGCGCGGAGCCTCGAGTGGAACTGCATCGCGACGCTGGTGACGTGGGGGCTCTCCCCCCGGGACACCGTCCCGCTCGTCTCGCCGTTATCGGCCCACGACGGGCTCGTTCGCGTCGCCCTCCCGACGCTGTACGCCGGCGGCCGGCTCCTACTCGATCGGGCGTTCGACCCCGGCGATACGCTGACCGCCATCGAGAGCGAGGAGGCGACTCTGTTTGCGGGTCGAACGGCCGCGTTTCGCGACCTCGCGGCCGAGTCCAAATTCCCCGAGGCTGCCGACTCGCTCGAGCGCGCGTTCCCCGACGCGTCCGTCCCTGCAGACGTCCTCGAGCCCTACCGCGCGCACGAAATCCCGATCGCGCGGACGTACGGCCGGCTCGAGTGTCCGATCGCCCTGAGTCAGACGGGAACGGATACAGCAGCATCTGCCGGTACCGACGCTGATAGTCTCGGTAAACCGGTCCCCGACTGCCGCGTCAAGTTGGTCGCCGACGGAAGCGACGGCGACCCGCTCGAGGGTGCGGGAACGGGCCAACTCGCGCTTTCGGGACCGATACTTTCGGATGGCTACGTCGGCGACGCCGACACCGATGACGACGTCGACGCAGGTTTCGGAACCGGTGATCGAACGAACGAGAAACCCGACGATACCGCGGACCGCGGCCGGTTCGCCGACGGATGGTTTGACACGGGCGAGCCGTTCCGACGCGATGAAACCGGCTGCTACTACCGCGTTGACAATGATCGATAATGAGCACCAGTAGAAAACGAATGCGCGGTCTCGGCCGTGATTGCGGCAATGACAGCGATGTGCAGAAGGCCTTTCTTTATCGAGTCGCCAATAGGGGACGATGAAGCAACTTCGAATCGCCGTCCTGAATGCCGCCCATCGGGACGAGAACACGACGCGGAACTTCCGGCGCGAACTCGACGCGTCGCTGTCGGAGTTCGACGTGACCGCAGGAGAGGTCCCCGAAACCTTCGACTTCGACGGCGCCGTCGTCACCGGGTCGCGGTCGTCGGTCTACTGGGACGAGGAGTGGATCGCCACCGCGGCGGAGTGGGTCGGCGACGCAATCGATCGCGGCATCCCCTTCCTCGGCGTCTGTTGGGGCCACCAACTGCTCGCGCACGTCCTCGGCGGCACGGTCGAGGATATGGGCGCCTACGAGGTCGGCTACAGCGAGATCGAGCAACTCGGCGACTCGCGACTCTTCGACGGCATCGCCGAGGAGTTCACCGCCTTCACCAGCCACTCCGACGAAGTATCAGAACTCCCGCCCGGTGCCGAACCGCTCGCCGAGAACGAGTACTCCAACCACGGCTTCCGGAAGGATCGCGTTTTCGGCGTCCAGTTCCACCCCGAGTACGATACCAAGACGGCCCGCGAACTCGTCCACCGCAAGGAACTCTCCGACGAACGCCTCGAGTCGATCCTCGACGAAATCACCGAGGAGAACTATCGGCAGGCTTGCCCTGCGAAACTCGTCTTCGATAACTTCCTCGCGTTCGTCGAGGAGGTTCGCGCGGAGGAAGGTGCGGTCGCGACCGCCGATGCGGATCTCGAGACCGCTGCCGATACCGAGGCGGACGCGACGGCCGAAGTCGGCAGTTCGGACTGATTCTGTAGCTCGTTTTTCGCTGCGGTTACGTCGTGTCGGTCGTCCGTGGATCGCACCGAAAACGGAGGGGCGTCAGGGGGACCGCCGTTTGCGGTCGCTACCGCCAGCGCTCGAGCAGTCGCCGCAGGAGTCCGTCGTCCGCGTCGGCCGATCCCGTACTCGAGCCGTCCTGCGTCTCGTCCGTCCGCTCCGCGAGCACCCGTTCGTACTGCGTGACGATCTCCTGCTGTCGGGACTCGCTCGTCTCGAGTGCGCGTTCCAAGGCCGTCACTCGCGCCCGGAGCGCCGTCCGTTCGATGCGGTGGCTGAGCGGCGGCTCCCGAGCGGTCGTCGAGTCCGGCGCGGCTGCGGGTGTCGACGACGCATTCGAGTGCGCTTCCGTCGACGCGGCGGACGAGCGGAACTCGAGTTCGACGTCGGTCGCCGCGGCGCCGGTCTGCTCTCGATTGGTCTGGGGTTCGGGGGTTTGAGAGGGTCGCTGGTCGGCGGACATGGACAGCACAGGGTATGCGATCGGATGGCAAAAGTGTCAGTCAGTCGGGCGTCAGACGCGTCCGACGCGCGTCTGCCTCGCGTCGGCCGACGGTCCGCTACTCGCTTTGCAGGTGCTCGAGCACGCCGTCCGTATCGGCCGGCACCGGTTCGGGATCGTTGCCCGCAGCCGCGGCCGCGTCGGGGTCCTTGAGCAGGTGGCCGGTCGTCAGGCAGGCGACGCGCTCGTCGTCGTCGACGATGCCCTCCGCGCGCAGCTTTCGGAGTCCGGCAACGGAGGCTGCGGAGGCCGGCTCGACGCCGATCCCCTCGCCGGCGAGGTCGCGCTGGGCCTCGGTGATCTCCTCGTCGGTCACCGAGATCGCGGTGCCGCCGGTCTCGCGGATGCCGGGCAGCGCCTTCGGCGCGTTAACGGGGTTGCCGATCCGGATCGCCGTCGCGCGTGTCTCCACGTCGTCCCAGCGGCGGACCTCGTCTGCGCCGTTCTCGATCGCCTCGACCATCGGAGCCGCGCCCTCGGCTTGCACGCCGACGAGTTTCGGCACCTCCGACTCCTCGAGCGCGCCCGCCTGCACGAGTTCGCGGAACGCCTTGTAGAGCGCCGAGGTGTTGCCCGCGTTCCCGACGGGGAGGACGATCCGGTCCGGGAAGGCGCCGTAGTCGTCGCGGAAGCCCTCGAGGATCTCGAGGCCGATCGTCTTCTGGCCCTCGAGGCGGAAGGGGTTCAGCGAGTTCAGGAGGTAGGCTTCGCCGCCCTCAGCCAGTTCCTGCACGATGTCGAGACAGGCGTCGAAGTTGCCGTCGACCTCGAGGATGCGCGCGCCGTGGAGGCTCGCCTGGGCGATCTTGCCGGCGGCGACCTTGCCGGCCGGCAGCAGGACGAGCGTCTCCATCCCGCCGCGGGAGCCGTACGCTGCGAGCGCGGCGCTCGTGTTGCCAGTGGAGGCGCAGGCCAGGCGGTCGACGCCCAGCTCCTTCGCCACGGCGACGCCGACGGTCATCCCGCGGTCCTTGAACGAGCCGGTGGGATTCATCCCCTCGTGCTTGATGCGTAGGGCGTCGACGCCGATCTCGTCCTCGAGCCGGGGCACCTCGTACAGCGGCGTGGCACCCTCCTGGGCCGTCACGCCGTCCTCGAGCGGCAGGGCGTCCGAGTAGCGCCAGACGCCCTCGCCCTCGAAGTCGTCGAACGTCGGCAGGTCCTCGTACCGGACCTCGAGGAGTCCGTCGCACTCGTCGCAGGTGTAGCGGACGTCCTCGAAGGGGGCGAAGGTTGCGCCGCACTCGATGCACTCGAGCCAGACGCCGTCGTCGGCGGCGTCGGGCGTTTCCGGCTGTTCGGCCGAGAGACTGAGACTCATTGTCAGTCGAAAGGGAGGCGGAGGAGAAAAAGTGAGTGGATTCGCCGGTCCGACGTCGCGTTCACCGACCGCGATCCTCACCCTCCCCCACCGGAGTCGGATTAACACCCGAACCGCGTCACATCGCGTAAAGCGCGACCAACGCCGCCGGCCCGAGCAGCATGATGATGACCGCGAGTATCACTCGAAATGACATACGAGAATATATTCTGTAGTTACATATAATAGATACAGATCGTTTACGAGACCGTCGCGCCGAATCGGCGGTCAACGACGGATTTCCGGCAAAAATAGCGCGATTTCGACCGAACTGGTATCGCACCGATCGTCGAGCGCGGGCGCGGGCGTCCTCACTCGAGCAGCCAGCTCAACAGTGCCTTCTGTGCGTGCAAGCGATTCTCGGCCTGATCGAAGACGACCGAGCGATCGCTCTCGATGACGTCGTCGGTGATCTCCTCGCCGCGGTGGGCGGGCAGGCAGTGCATCACGGAGGCCTCGGGAGCGCGCTCGAGCAGGTCCGCACAGACCTGAAAGCCCTCGAAGGCCTGCATGCGGACGTCGCGCTCGTCCTCCTGGCCCATGCTGATCCAGACGTCGGTGTAGATGACGTCCGCGCCGGCGGCGGCCTCGTCCGGATCGTGGGTTACCGTCGGATCGCCGCCCAGTTCGCGGGCGCGCTCGAGGACGCGGTCGTCGATGCCGTACCCCTCGGGCGTGGCGACGGTGAGGTCGATATCCGTGAGCGCACAGCCGAGTACGAACGACTGGGCGACGTTGTTGCCGTCGCCGATCCAGGCCGCCGACACGCCCTCGAACCCGCCCTCCTGCTCGCGGATCGTCAGCAGGTCCGCGAGCGTCTGGCAGGGGTGGGCGTCGTCGGTGAGGCCGTTGACGACCGGCACGTCCGCGTACTCCGCGAAGACCTCGATGTTCTCGTGTTTGAAGACGCGGGCCATCACGGCGTCGACGTACCGCGAGAGCGTACGGGAGGTGTCCTTTAGCGGCTCCCCGCGGCCGAGTTGGATGTCGTCTTCGCCGAGGAAGACGGCGTGGCCGCCCAGCTGGGTCATCCCCGTCTCGAAGGAGACGCGGGTGCGGGTGCTGGGCTTCTGGAAGATCATCCCGAGCGTCTGGCCGTCGAGGTCTTCGTGGTCCTCGCCGGCGTGCTGGGCCGCCTTGTACTCCTCGGCGCGCTCGAGGATCGTCAGCAGTTCGTCCTCGGAGACGTCGCCGATCTCGAGGAAGTGCCTGGGTTCGGCGCTCATTCGTCGTCACCTCCGGCCAGCGTCGCGGCGACGCGCTCCAAGACGTCGACCGACTCGTCGAACTCCGCGAGCGAGAGTCGCTCGTCGGGCGCGTGGTCTAGGTCGGAATTGCCGGGGCCGTAGGTGGCCATCGGGCAGTCCCACGCGCCGGCGTAGAGGTTCATGTCGCTGGTGCCGGTCTTGCGAACCAGCCGCGTCTCGCCGCAGACCTCCCGGATCGCCACGCGGAACGCGCGGGCGACCTCCGTCCGGGGGCTCTCCATCACCGGCGGGATCGGCTCGTCCCACGAGACGGTGCCGATCTCGAGTTCGGCTTCGGCGGTTTCGCGGACCGATTCGGCGTCCAGCGACGGGGGAATGCGCAGTTGGACGTCGAGCGTCGTCTCGACGGAGAGGCCGTCGTCGCTGATCCCGCCGTCGATGTCGACGGGCTTGGCGGTGACGCGCTCGAAGACGGGCTGGTACTCGTCGTTCTCGAAGGCGTCCTCGACGCTGGTCCACCACTCGGTGGCGTGCTGGATGGCGTTGGGTTCGGGACGCGAGGTGTGGCCGGATTCGCTGGTCGCGACGTAGGTTCCCGCGAGGAAGCCCCGATAGCCGAGCGTGATTCCGGTGGTACCGCTGGGTTCGCCGTTGATGATGGCATCGGGCTCCTCGCGATCCTCGACGAGGTGGCGCGCCCCGCGGGAGTTGGTCTCCTCGCCGACGACGCCGACGAAGGAGACGCCGGTACGGACGGCCGCGGCGGCCATCGCGGCCAGCGGACCGGTCGCGTCGACGCTGCCCCGTCCCCAGAGCACGTCCTCGCCGGTCTCCTCGGCGACATCGGCTTCGACGTCGTCCTCGTCGGCCGACTGCACTTCGACCGGAATCTCGCCGGGGACGGTATCGACGTGTGAGGTGAGCAGGACCGAGTCGTCCGCAGGCGCACGGACGTTGCCGGCCTCGTCGATCCAGGCGTCGCGGCCGTGGGTCTCGAAGAACGCGACGAGCCGCTCGGCGGCGTCGCGCTCCTCGCCCGTCGGCGACGGGATCGAGACGAGATCGATCAACAGCTGTCGTGCGACCTCGTGCGAAACGTCGGCCGCGTCCTGATTGTGCGTCGTTGCGCTCATGGTTAGTTCTCCTCCGAATCGGAGCCGACGACTGCCGTCAGTGCGTCGACGAGCTGGTCCGCTTCCTCCTGCCCGATCACGAGCGGCGGCAGCAGTCGGAGCACGGTCCGACCCGCCGGTAGCGCCAGGATCTGATGGTTCATCGCCAGGTCGCGGGCGGCGCGGTTCGCCCCCCGTTTCAACTCGAGGCCGACGAGCAGCCCGTCGCCACGAACCTCGCGGATGTCGTCGCCCAGCGCCGCCTCGAGTTCGGTGACGAGGTAGTCGCCGATCTCGGCCGCGTGGGCGGGCCACTCCTCCTCGACCAGCGTCGAGACGGTCGCGTCGACCGCCGCGGCGACGACGGGGCCGCCGCTGAACGTCGAGTTGTGCGAGGCCGCGCCGTCGGCGATCCAGTCCCGCACCGCGACCGCGCCGACGGGCAGGCCGTTGCCCAGCCCCTTCGCGGTCGTGAGGATGTCGGGCGTGACGCCCGCGTTCTGGCAGGCCCACATCGAACCGGTGCGGCCCATGCCGGTCTGGACCTCGTCTAAGACGAGCGCCGCGCCGGCTTCGTCGGTGCATTCGCGAGCCGTCTCGAGATAGCCTTCCGGCGGGACGTTGATCCCGCCCTCGCCCTGGATCGGCTCGAGGATGACCGCCGCGGTCTCGTCGTCCACTGCGTCTGCGAGCACCTCGTCGTCGCCGTAGGGGACGAACTCCACGTCGCCGGCCAGGGGCTCGTAGGGCTTCTTGTACTTGTCCTTCCAGGTGGCCGCGAGCGCGCCCATCGTCCGCCCGTGGAACGAGCGGGTCGCGGCGACGATCTTCGACTCGCCGGTCGCCGAGCGGGCGAACTTCAGCGCGGCCTCGTTGGCCTCGGTCCCGGAGTTGCAGAACCAGGCGGACTCGAGGCCGTCGGGCGTCGACGCGACGAACGAGGCGTAGGCGTTCTCGCGGGCCTCAACGGGGTACGAGGAGTCGACGAAGGTCAGTTGGCCGACCTGCTCTTGCACTGCGTCGACGACCGCCGGGTGACAGTGGCCGAGCGGGGTGCAGGCGAAGCTCGCGCCCGCGTCGAGGTACTCCGTGCCGTCGGCGGTGTAGAGGTACGGTCCCTCGCCGCGCTCGAGGCCGATGGGTTTGCTGCCGGAGACGAAATCGAGGTCGCTCATTCTGCGGCCTCCTGTGCGGTTTCTTCGTCCGCTTCGTCCGCGAGCACGCCGGACTCGAGCGTCGTCCCCTCCCCCTCGAGCGCGCTCGTGATCGGTGCGTCGGCGTTCGCGGTCGCGACGGTCACGCTTGCGGCGCCGCCCTCGAGCGCTTCTTCGGCGGCCATGACTTTCTTCGTCATGAAGCCTTCAGCGGCCTCTTTGACGGCCTCGAACTCCTCGGGCGTCGCGGCCGAGTCGATCTTCGTCGACTCGTCGTCGGGATCCTCGTAGATCCCCGAGACGTCCGTGAGGACGACGAGGTCTGCCTCGAGCGCGCCCGCGATCGCCGCGGCCGCGCGGTCGGCGTCGGCGTTGACCGCGGTGTAGCCACCCGACTTCTCCTTGCCCAGCATGGGGACGGAGACGACGGGGGTGTAGCCGCCTGCAAGCGTCGTCTCGAGCAGGTCCGCGTTGACGGACTCGATCTTACCCGAGTGGTCGCCGCGCTTGATCTTCTTCTTGCCGTCCTCCTTGACGCGGACGGCGGACTTCCGTTTCCCTTCGAGTAGCTTGCCGTCCGTGCCGGAGAGGCCGACGGCGTCGACGCCCTCGTTGTGCAGGCTCTCCACCAGATCGGTGTTGAGCTTGCCGGGCATCACCATCTTGAAGACGTCCATCGTCTCCTCGTCGGTGAACCGCCCGACGACGCCGCCGGGCGTTTCGACGTAGGTTGGCTCCTTGCCGAGATCCTCGAGCGTCTCGTCGACGGCAGTTGAGCCGCCGTGGGTGAGAACGACGTCCTCGCCGTCCTCGACGAGCGAGGCGACGTCGGCGAGTGCGCCCTCGGGGTCGACGGCGCGTGCGCCGCCGACCTTGACAACCACGGTCACTCCGGACACCTCCGTTCCCTGCTCACGGTCGCAGGGGCTCCCGTGAATACCGTCATTACGGCGCCCCCACGGGGTGCAGCCCCGTAAACTCGAGTCCGGCGGTTTCCTCTAAGCCGAGCGCGACGTTGGCGGCGTGGACCGCCTGCCCGGCAGAGCCCTTCATCATGTTGTCGATCGCCGAGAAGACGACGACGCGCTTGTTCGAGGGGTCGAGCTCGAAGCCGACCTCGGCGAGGTTGGTGCCGGCGACCGCCTTCGGCTCCGGATATCGATACACGCCGGAGCCGCCGGCGGCCATCCGGACGAACGGCTCGTCCTCGTAACAGCCCCGATACGCCTGCCAGAGGTCGCCCTTCGAGACCGGACTCGAGGGGAAGACGTGGCTCGTCGCGCTGGCGCCGCGGATCATGTCCACGGCGTGGCAGGTGAAGGCGACCGAGGTGCCGAGGAACTGCTCGATCTCGGCCTCGTGGCGGTGGCCCGTCGGTGCGTAGGGGCGGACGACGCCCGAGCGCTCGGGGTGGCTCGAGGCCTCGCCGCCGCCGGCCCCTCCTTCCGAGGAGCCGACCTTCACGTCGACGACGACCTGCTCGCCGCCCTCGAGGATGTCGTGCTCGAACAGCGGGTACAGGCCGAGGATGGTCGCGGTGGCGTTACAGCCGCCGCCGGCGATCAGTTCCGCGCCCGCGAGGTTCTCGCGGTTGATCTCGGGCAGCGCGTACTCGGCCTTCTCGAGATACTCCGGTGCCTCGTGGCCGTCGTACCACTCGTCGTACTGCTCCTCGGTCTCGAGGCGGAAGTCCGCCGAGAGATCGACGATCGTATCGGCATGGTCGAAGAACTCGTCGATCTGGCCCATCGAGACGCCGTGGGGCGTTGCCGCGAACAGCACGTCGACGCTCTCGAGATCGTCGGGTTCGGTAAACCGGAGGCCTGACCCGCGAAGCGGCGGGTGGACCGAGCCGACGCTCTTGCCGGCCTTCGACCGGCTGGTGACCTCGCCGATCTCGAAGTTCGGGTGGCCCGCGAGCAGGCGCAGCAGTTCGCCGCCCGTGAAGCCGGAGCCGCCGACGACGCTCGCGGTGACCGTCTCGGCGTTCTCGTCGGCGCCGGTTTCGGTGCCGACCGCCATCAGGCGCTCACCTCGAGTTCCTCGTCGGCCGCCGCAGCGGCTTTCTCCTCGAGCCAGTCGACGACGGTACCGGCGACGTCGGTCTCGACGGCGCCGTCCAGCGCCTTGAACTCGACCGTGTGGTTGACCTCGTGGACCGTGTACCCGTCTTCGGTCTCCATGAGGTCGACGCCCAGCAGGCCGCCGCCGACGGCGTCGCTGGCCTTCTGGACGAGCTCTTTGGCCTCGTCGTCGAGTTCGAAGACGTCCGTCTCCGCGCCCTTCGCGGCGTTAGTGATCCAGTGGTCCGACGAGCGGACCATCGCGGCGATGGGCTCGCCGTCGGTCGCGAGCACGCGGATGTCACGGCCGGGCTTCTCGACGAACTCCTGGACGTAGAACACCTTGTGCTCGTAGTGGCCCAGCGTCGCCTTGTGCTCGAGGATCGCTTCGGCGGCGTCGGGCGAGTCGATCTTGGCCATCAGGCGGCCCCACGAACCCACGACGGGTTTGAGGACGCAGGGATAGCCGAACTCCTCGATGGCCTCCATCGCCGACTCCTTCGTGAAGGCGACCTTCGTCGCGGGCGTGGGCACGCCCGCCTTCTCGAGCGCGAGGCTGTTCTTGACTTTGTCCGCGCAGATATCCGCCGTCTCGTGGCTGTTGATCACGGGGATCCCGTACGCCTCGAAGAACTGCGTGGCGTACAGGCTCCGGCTCGTGGCGAGACAGCGGTCGACGACGATGTCGAGGTCCGCGAACTCCTCGGGGACCTCGCCGATGTCGAAGGTCTGCTTGCGGACGTCGATCTTTTCGACCTCGTGGTCGCGCTCGCGAAGCTCGTTCAACAGCAGCTTCTCGTCCTTGCGGATCCGGGAGTAGAGTATTCCTACCTTCAAGGTTACTCACCCCAGTCCTCTTCGAGCTCCGGGGCTCGCTCGAGGACTGGTGGCTCGGTGTCGACGACTTCCAGCTCGGCGCCGCAGGTCGTACAGTCGACAATCTCTCCGACTTCCAGATCGTCGTGCAGGGACACTTCAGCCCCACACTCGACGCATTCGGTCATTGTACCTGCAACTGGGAGCCGATATCCCTTAAAGCCTTCGAACTTATCAGAACAAAAACATGAAACGCACTACCGGCTAACGGAGGGAAAAGGCGACCACGCGGCGGATTTAGTCTGACATATCATATGGTAGGTAGTACGTCCCCTCGCGGGGACGGCGGTGGCGAGATCGGAGATCCCGCTCGCTCGCAGGTTCGTCGCTCACCTGCGAACGGTGGCGAGATCGGCGGGAGCGGAACCGACGTCCGTGCGACGTCACACATACTCGTTCACCTCCGAACGAAGCGCTTCGTGTGCGTCCTCGAGCGCGTCGATGCGCGCTTCGAGCGTCGCTTCGTCGGCCGCGATGGCGCGGCGCGCGTCCTCGAGTTGGTCGGCCACCGCATCGGGGGCGGGGCCGCCCTGCGAGTCGCGGCTCGCGACGCTTTCGGCGGGATCGAGCGCATCCCGGACGTCCTCGGGGTCGACCAGCGACTCGAGGGGCTCGCCCAGCACGTCCGCGGCGGCGGCCTCGAGGGCGTCGTAGTCCCCGCCGTTCTCCGCGGCGACGGCGACCATCTCGTGGGCCGTGCGGAAGGGCAGGCCGTTGGCCGCCAGCAGGTCCGCGACGCCGGTCGCCGTCGAGAACCCCTCGCCGGCTTCCGCCGCGAGGGTCTCCTCGTTCCAGTCGGCGGTGGCGACCGCGCCGGCGGCGACCTCACTGGCCTCCGTCACGGCGTCGACGGTCTCCCAGGCGTGGGTCGTCGCCCGCTGGAGGTCGCGGTTGTACGCGCGGGGCAGTCCCTTCAGGGTCGTCGTCAGTCCCTGCACGCTGCCGGCCGCGTCGCCCGCGACCGCGCGGACGAGCTCGAGCGTGTCGGGATTCTTCTTCTGGGGCATGATCGACGACGTCGACGAGTAGTCGTCCGAGAGGTCGACGAAGCCGCGGTTCGCGAAGATGACCACGTCCTCCGCGAGTCCGGACAGCGTCGTCGCGTGGGTCGACAGCGTCTGGACCGTCTCGAGCAGGAAGTCCCGGCTCGAGGAGGCGTCCATCGAGTTCTCGACGACCCCGTCAAACCCGAGCAACTCGGCGGTGCGCTCGCGGTCGATGTCGAAGGTCGTACCCGCGAACGCGGCGCCGCCCAGCGGCGACTGGTTGATGCGGTCGTAGGCCTCGAGCAGCCGTTCGGTGTCGCGGCGAACCGCGGCCTCGTAGGAGAGCGCCCAGTGGCCGACGGTGATCGGCTGGGCGGGCTGGAGGTGGGTGTAGCCGGGCATGACGGTGTCCGCGTGCTCGGCGGCCACCTCCACGAGCGACTCGCGCAGCGCGAGCGTCGTCTCGATCGCCTCGAGGACGTCCTCGCGCAGGCGGTAGCGGATGCAGGCCGCGACCTCGTCGTTGCGCGAGCGCGCGGTGTGCATCTTCCCGCCCTGCTCGCCGATGCGCTCGATGACGGCCGTCTCGATGGCCTCGTGGACGTCCTCGCCCTCGGGGAGGCCAGCGTGGCCCTCGACTTCGATCGCGTCGAGGGCGGTCAGCACGTTCCCCGCGACGTCGTCCGCGACGATCCCCTGCTCGGCGAGCATCACGACGTGGGCGCGGTCGACCTCGAGGTCGGCCTCGAAGATCCGCTCGTCTGCCTCGAGCGAGGAGAGGAAGCCCCGGGCGGGGCCGCCGCTGAAGCGGTCCCGCCGGACGACGCCCTTGCCATCGGCGCCACCGTCGGTTGCAACGTCGAACTCTCCGCCGTCGTCGCGAGCGCTCTCCTCGGTCATGGTCTGTTACTCGTCAGTTTCGTCGCCGCTACCGTCCGTCGCGAGTTCGACCTCCTCCGCGTCCTCGGCGTTGGCCGCGATGGCCTCGTTGGCGAGGCGGCGCTGGAAGCCGTGGTACTTCGCGACGCCGGTGGCGTCCTCCTGCTTGATCTTGCCGACCGTCTCCGTGTCGAAGGAGGCGTGTTCGGCCGAGTAGGCCGCGAACGTGCTGTCGCGTGCGACCGCGCGGGCTTGGCCGCCTTCGAAGCGGATCGTGACGGTTCCAGTGACGCGCTTCTGGGTCTCCGCGATAAAGCCCTCGAGCGCGCTCACGAGCGGCGCGTCGACCAGTCCTTCGTAGCCCTTCTTCGCCCAGCGCTGATCGATCAGCTGCTTGAACTCGCGTTCCTCCTGGGTGAGCACGAGGCCCTCGAGGGCCTCGTGGGCGTTCAGCAGGGTCGTCGCGGCCGGGTGCTCGTAGTTTTCGCGGACCTTCAGGCCGAGCATGCGGTCCTCCATCGAGTCCGTGCGACCGACGCCGTAGGGGCCGGCGACCTCGTTCAGGTGCTGGATGAGTTCGACGGGCTCGTACTCGACGCCGTCGACGGCGACGGGGTAGCCCTCCTCGAACTCGATTTCGATCTCCTGGCTGTCGCCGGTGGGCGATTGGGTCCAGGCGTAGATCTCCTCCGGCGGAACGTAGCTCGGATCCTCGAGCTTGTCGCCCTCGACGGAGCGGCTCCAGAGGTTGGTGTCGATCGACCAGTCGCCGCCGCTGCCGCCCTCGACGGGCAGGTCGCGCTCGTCGGCGTACTCCTGTTCCCACTCGCGGGTCAGGCCGAGTTCGCGCACGGGCGCGATGACTTCCAGATCCGAGTCGCGCCAGACGGCCTCGAACCGGAGCTGGTCGTTGCCCTTGCCCGTACAGCCGTGGGCGATGCCGTCGCAGTCCTGCTCCTCGGCGACCTCGAGGATCGCCTTCGCGATCACGGGTCGCGCCAGTGCGGTGCCGAGCGGGTAGCCCTGGTAGGTCGCGTTCGCTCGGACGCTCTCGAGACAGAGGTCCGCAAATTCGTCTTTCGCGTCGACGACGTAGTGGTCGAGATCGAGCGCCTCGGCGGTTTCCTCGGCTTCCTCGAACTCTTCGGCCGGCTGGCCGACGTCCACCGTAACGCCGATTACTTCGTCGTATCCGTACTCCTCCTCGAGCAGCGGGACACAGACTGTCGTGTCCAGGCCGCCCGAGAACGCAAGTGCCACGCGGGTCATGTCGTACTCGAGTGAAACGGAAGGACGGACTTAAATTCATTGGTTTAAGACGAGAAAATTAAAGGTAGAGCGGCTGCTAACCGGAAATTGGGGGTTTCCTTGCAACGGTGGAACGTTGGAACGAACCGGGACGTGGGGTAGTAGTATAGTACGGGCTCAAAGGCCCGGTCGCGGTCGCCGCGGCCGCCGCGCCAGAACGGACCCGTCGGTACCGAGAACGGCGAGCGTGGCGCCGACGGACTGACTCATTGGTGGCTCTATACTACTTCGTGGTATTAAAGCTTGCCCGCTTGGCAAGTGTTACACGGGTTCTACGGGCCGAACCGCGAGCGCGTCACTCCTTTCCGGCGCTGGTCTCCGGATCGGACGCCGAACCGCTTCCCGGTCCCGACGGCACGTTGTGGTTCCCGCCGTCGCCCTCGTCGGGCAGCGACAGCACGTTCTCCCGGCCGATCCGGAACACCTCGATCTCGCCGTCCTCGCGCAGGCCGCTGACGACCTGGCTCGTCTTGGCCTCGGTCCAGTCCAGTTCCGAGACCACCGCCTGCTGTTTGATCCGTCCGCCCCGCTGCTCGAGCAAGCGGAGGACGCGCTCCTCGTTGCTCAGCAGTTCCGGCGGCGGCCCGTTCGACGTCGTCTCGCCGCCGTTCGCCGCGCTCTCGGCCGGCGGCGAACCGCCGCCGGCCCCGGATTCGGGAGCCGGACTCGGGCCGAGAATCCCTCGATCGCGGATCCACCACCCGGCGGCGCCGACGGCCGCCAGCAGCGCGAGCGCGCCCGCGACGATGACCCACCGCATCGCCGGCCCCTGCCCTTGCCCTTGCTCGCCGGATGCACCCGAGTTCGGCGTCGCGTTCGCCGACTCGTTCGACGTGTCGCCGTTTTCGATCATCACGACCGTCGGCGGATCGGCGGTGAAATCGGTGCTGTCGCCCTGCCAGAACACCGAGTCCTCGTTGGATTCCGTCGAAGATTCGTCCTCGCTGATGACGTATCCCTCCGGCGGATACACCTCCATCGTGGTGTCCTGCGAGAGGACGATGCCGGTCAGGACGTCGCCGACTTCGATCCGATTGAGTTCGACGTAGGCGAAGTTGACCCACTCGAAGGAAACCTGGACGTGACCGAGGTTCCGCGGCTGCGTACTCGTGTCGGTCCCGATCGCGCCGCTCTCGAGGTGCATTTCGCGGTCCGTCGCGTTCGCGCTGTCCTCGAGGGTCCGGTTCCAGGCGTCCATCTCGTCGGCCACGTACGTGTCGCCGTTGGCCTCGATGTCCTCCCGAAGCGCCTCCCAGTCGCCCGAGGAGTCGTTTTCGAACCGGTAGTCGACGACGAATCTCGCCGAGCCGTTCTCGCGGACGAAGACGTCGATGTGTATCTCGTCGGCGTCGTCGAGCTGGTCGCTCCCCTCCTGTCCGCTCCCGTTTCCTTGCATCCGTTGCGTTTGCGTCTGCGACAGCCCCTCGTCCTGCTGTGCCAGCGCGTTCGGGCCGCCGTTCCCGGCGTCCGCGGCCGCAAACGGTGCGCCGATCGGCGCGACCGCGAACAGGCACCCGACTACTACGAGCGCGCAAAGCAGGGCTCGCAGCCCCTTCCCGTCCATTACCTGCACATGTCATAGCCGGCTAAATAGGTCTTTCCGACTGTAGCAGTGTATTTTTCAAACCAGTCCCCGTACGTGACTGTATGCTCGATCGACGCGGTTCCCTCGACGTCGAGACCCTCCTGAAACTCGTGCTCGGACTGATCGCCGTCCTGCTCGTGATCGAAATCGTCGAAACGCTACTGTCCGGGCTCGCGTGGCTGCTCGGCCCGTTCGTGGTGATCGTCCAACTGGCGATCGCCGTCCTGATCGTCCTCTGGTTGCTCGATCGGCTCTGAAGCGCCCGCACATCCCTGTCTCAGCCTCGAGGTCAAGCGTTCGAGGACACCAGACTGATAATCGCGCCGCCCCTAGCCCGACCCGGAGCACCCACCGTGTACAGCGTCAACGTCCCCGTCCCCGGCCGCGTCCGCCAACTCGCGGACGAACTCTACCCCGACCTCATCGGCTTCGACACGATCCGCGAAACCCACTCCTGTCTGCTCAAGCGCCTCGGCGACGCCGATCACGTCTCCCAGTTACAACACCGCGTCCACCGCGCGCTCGAGAGCGCCCCCGCAGTCGAAGCCCGCATTACGGGGATCGACTACTTCGCGGACCCGCCGCTGGGCTCCGCGCCGGTCGTCTACCTCGCCGTCGAGAGCCCCGGTCTCGAGGCGCTGCACGCAGACCTCGCCGAGACCTTCGACGCCGTCGACGGCCTCGAGGGTGCCGATTACGTTCCGCACGTAACATTGGCCCGCGGCGGCGACGCCGAGACCGCGCGGCGGCTGGCCGACCGCGAGATCGAGCCGGTGACCTGGACGGTCAGCGAGCTCGAGTTCTGGGACGGTACCTACAAGCTACCGGTGAGCCGCGTGTCGTTACCGGCCTGATCGGTTCGGGAGCGCCGCTTTCCGTACCTCTGTACCGCTACCGTCCCCGCGGCGCCGGTCGACCGTTCGTGACGGCGTCCCGTATCCCAGACATTCGCATTCGGGATCCGCAAATACCGCTGGTTTCTACGCCGCGGGGCGAGACGGTTCCGTCCGCACATCGACCGAGAGACCCGTCGTATGCACCCGATTTTTCGAGACGGCGCGTCTCGAGCCGTGGCCAAAGCGGCCGACTGGCTGCGGGTTAAGTCGTTCAGGGCCCTGGCAACGGTGTGGTTTCGACGCTACTCGTCGCAGCGGTCGTCGGGATCGCCCTCGGGGCCTTCCTCCAGAAGGGGCGGTTCTGCTTCGTGAACGCCTTCCGGGACTTCTTCGCCTACAAGGACTCCCGGGTCACGAAGGGCGTTCTCGCGGCGACGCTGCTCACGATGGTCTTCTGGGGCATCGCCTACCAATTCGGCTACTACCAGGGGTTCTGGACGCCGCGCTGGGGCCTGACCGGCCTCGTCGGCGGCTTCGTCTTCGGCGTGGGGATGACCTACGCCGGCGGCTGCGCCAGCGGCACGCTCTACCGGGCCGGCGAGGGCTACCTCCAGTTCTGGCTCACCCTGCTGTTCATGGGCGTCGGCTACGCCGGCTTCACCGTCGCCTTCCCGACGCTCGAGAGCACGTACTTCGACGCGCTGACCTTCGGCGAGGGCGTGAGCCTGTTCGCGTACTCCTCGCTGCCGGCCGGCCTGCTCGCGCTGTTGGTCTCGGGCGCCGTATTGCTCGTCTACGCGACGCTCACCGGCCGTTCGTCGGTCGGCGCCGCGCTCGGCGAGCGCGCCGACGCGGCCGAATTCCGACCGGCGGCGCTGGCCGCGCCCGCCGTGGGCCTCCGGCAGTTCGCGGACGGGACTCGCGCGTACTTCGCCGGCCTGGCCCGCGCCTGGCGGAATCCGATCGAAGCGAGCAAGCAGCCGTGGGACCCCCGCACCGCGGCGCTTGGAATCACCGCCGCCGCGGTGCTGTGGTTCACCCAGGTCTCGATCGTCGGCGTGACCGGCCCCGAGGCCCGCTGGACGGGCTACCTGCTTTCGCAGGTCGGCGTCGACGCGGGCTCGTTCGAGTACTGGGGCTCGGTGCTGTTCCAGGGGCAGGGCGTCGGCGTCACCGTCGACATGGTGATGATCGCGTTCGTCATCGTCGGCGCGTTTCTGGCCGCCGTCTGGAGCGGGGACTTCTCGCTTCGGGTCCCGAAGCGCCGCCGGCTCCCCAACGCCGTCTTCGGCGGCCTCGCGATGGGCGCCGGCTCGCGGCTCGCGCCGGGCTGCAACATCGGGAACATCTACTCCGGCATCGCGGAGCTGTCGGTCCACTCCTTTATCGCCGCCGTCGGCATCGTCGCCGGCGTCTACGTGATGACCCACTGGATCTACCGCGAGGTCGGCTGCGCGATCTAAGCGATCTGAAAGAATCGTTCGCCAATTACACCAACACCACGCGATACGACTAACACACGCACCACAATGCCATCCATCGACGACGTCACCGACACGCCGGACGAACTGAGCGACGACGAAGCCGAGGAACTGCTCGAGGAGGCCGACCTCGTCCAGGACATGATGGGCGAGGTCTGCCCGTACCCACAGGTCGAGGCCAAGAAGGGCCTCCAGCAACTGGAATCGGGCGACCTCCTCGTCCAGGAGACGGATCACGTCCCCTGCACCGAGAACGTGCCCAAGGCCGTCGGCGACGACGCCGAGGCGAAGGTCTGGCGCAGCGGGGACGCGACCTACCGGATCTACCTCCGCAAGCAGTAACGATGGTCGAGGAACTCTCCCCTGAAACGGTCCGCGAACGCATCGAGCGCGGCGACGATGACGAGTTCGACCTCATCGACGTCCGCGACGCCGACGCCTACGACGACGGCCACCTCCCCGGCGCCGAACACGTCACCATCGAGGAACTCGAGGACACCGTCGTCGACCGCGACTGGGCCGACGACGTGGTCGTCTACTGCTACGTCGGCAAGACCTCGGTGCAGGCCGCCAGGCTCATCGAGGAGTACGGCGACGCCGACTCGGTCGCAAGCATGGCCGGCGGCTACGACGCCTGGGACCCGCTCGAGGCGGAGGCCGCGGACTGAGTCGACGAGACGTCGATCGGTCAGTTCGACAGTCCCGACGAACCGCTCTCGGACGCTGCGACGCCGTCGATTTCGGCCCCGTTTTCGACCCGGAATCGGCCAGTAGCTATATTTTCGCGTACTGATACCTCGGACTATGCACCGACGGACATACCTTTCTCTCGCAGCGGTGATCCCGCTCGCCGGCTGTAGCAGCCTCTTGTCGAGCGGCGGTGTCGACACGACGCTCGGCGAGGACGAACGCGTGGAGTTCAGTGCCGACGAGGGGGCCGAACTGTCTGTTTCGGTCGACGTTCAGGAGGTCTTCCCGCTCGAGGACAGCGACCTCGAGCGCGAGGGGATCAGCCTGCGGCTCGATCACGTCGAGAACGGAATCGTCGATACCTGGACCGTCGCGGAGTCGGAGACGTTCGAGGTGGCCGTCGAGAACGGCGGAAAGCACGCCGTGATGGTCATCGGCGGCGTCGCCGACGTGACGATCGAGTAACGCGACTCGTACCGCTCACGGCGCCGGCGGTTCGCCGTCGTAGGTGCCGTGGTCGCCGTAGAAGTTCCGCATCGCGAACTTGAGTTTTTCCGGGCCGATGTCGATCAGTTCCTCGCGCTCCTCGTGGGGGAAGGTGCCGTTGACGCTGTACCGGCCGAGGTCCGACTTCGCCGAGCGCGAGTAGCGCCGGTCCAGCAGTGCGCGGACGCCGACGTCGTCGGGCGAGCGGAGCACGCGGCCGAGCGCCTGTCGCGTCTTGCGGACCGTCGGAATCTCGACGGCGTAGCGCCAACCGGTTTCGGTGCCGTCGAAGGCGACGTCGTAGGCCTCCTGGACCGCCTCCGCGCGGTCGTCGAGGTGCGGGTAGGGGACGCCGACCACGAGGACGGTGTGGGCGTCGTCGCCGTCGAAACTGACTCCTTCCGCGAGCGTTCCCCACAGCGAGGTACAGAGCACCGCCTTGTCCTCCGCGACGAACTCCTGCCGGAGTTCCTCGACCGCGACGCCCGGCTCGTCCAGGTGAATCCGCCGGTCGCCGCCGAGCCGCCGCTCGAGCCGATCCGCGTACCGCTCGGCCTCGCCGTAGTTCGGGAAGAAGGCGAGCGTGTTGCCGGGCGTCATCCGGACGGCGTCGTAGATCGCGTCGGTGACCTCCTCCTGGACGGCGGGATCGTCCCGGTCCGACGCAAAGAGCGGCGGCGTCTCGACGGCGTAGGTGCGGCGGTTCTCCTCGGGAAACTGCAGCCCGTAGGCCATCGTGACGGGATCCTCGAGGCCGAGCACGTCCTCGGTGACGTCGAACGGCTGGAGGGTGGCGCTCATCAGGACGGTCGCGTACACCTCCTCGAACAGTTGACCCGTGACCTGCCGCGGGAGGCACGTATAGAGCTCCGCGCGGCCGTAGATCTCGTCGGTGCCGGCGTCGCGCGTGACGGAGACGACCGGGTACTGGCCCTCCTTCGAGCCCTCCGACATCCACGCGCTGACGAAGGCGGCGGCCTGCAGGGTCTGACACTCCGTCCGGGTCGCGGTCTCGCCCTCCCGATACGCTTCCTCGTACTGCTGGTCGAGTTCCTGACCCAGCTTCATCGCGGCCTCGAGGTCGTCCTGAATCCCCTGTCCCGAGTAGCGCTGGAGGAACTCGAGCGTGAGGTCGTCCTTGCGGTCTTCGTTGGCGATGGGGACGTCCGCCCAGTTCTCGCCGATCTGTTCGCGCTCGCCGAAGCCGAACGAGTCCTCGTAGATTTCGACGAGCGCGCGGTGGAACGCCGAGAGGACGTTCGCGGCGTCCTCCGAGCGCGGGTCGTCGGCGTCGGCGAGTTCGTCCAGGGCCGACTCGAAGGTCCGTTCCGAGCAGTGTTGCGTGGCGTGGTCGCGGGCGGCGTCCTCGACGTTGTGCGCCTCGTCGAAGACCGCGATGACGTCCTCGGGGTCGCGGCCGAGCCAGCGGAAGAACTGCTCGCGGATCATCGGGTCCAGCAGGTGGTGGTAGTTACAGACGACGAGATCGACGCCCTCGATGCCCTCCTTCAGGAGTTCGTAGCCGCAGAGTTGCTGTTGCTCGGCGTACTCGTAGATGTCGTCCGGCGTGCGGACGTCCTCGAAGAGCCAGCCGAAGAAGTCGTCCGTATCCTGGGTGAGGTTGTTCCGGTAGTAGTCGCAGACGTTCTGGTCCTCGAGATCCTCGAGTCGCTCCTCGATATTCTCGAGTTCGTCCATGACGGCGGAGCGGGCGTCGGCCGCGGAGCCGCCGCTACCCTCCTCCTGGCTCTCCGTTAGGAGTTCGCGCTGGCGGCGCTCGAGTTGTTGCTTGTCGCGCTCGGCGTCGACCAGCGCGCGGGTGTTGTCCCGCAGCGCCTGGCACTCCTCGTAGCCGACGTCGATGTGACACATCGAGCCCTTTCCCTTGAAGACGACGGCGCGAATCGACTCCTCGCGCGTGATCGCCCGGGCTTCGGCGACGAACTGGCGCATCTGCTGGTGGACGTTGGTCGTGATGACCACCGTCTTGTTCTGCTCGCGGGCGACCTCGAGGGCGGGCACGAGCGAGGAGAGGGTCTTGCCGGTCCCGCAGGCCCCCTCGAAGAGGACGTTCTGCCCGCGTACCAGGGCGTTGTGGATGCGGTCCATCGCCTCGCGCTGATTCTCGTACGGCTGGTCGTACGGGAAAAAGCGCATGTACCCGGTAGTCTCGGACACAGTGCGTGATAGGTTCCCGCTGCGATAAAAGCGTTCGTCTCGCGTCGGGGGCAGTATATAAATCACCGACCGCGAATCGACCGCCGGCCGGCTATCGCACGGTCCACAGCCATACGTCTCGAGCGCTTCGCCCCGCATACGAATGGCCATCCCGGGATACGATTCCGACAGCGTCGCGGAAGCCACACTCGAGTACGCGGGCGCTCGCGTCGCCGTCGTCGCGGGCGTCGTCCCCGACGAGTTCGGCCTCGAGCGAAGCGACAGCGAGCCGCCGGTCGACGCCCTCTCGGACCCAGTCCATATCGCAGGGCTGGACGACCTCAAGGCGATCGAGGCCGTCCGCATCTCGCTGGTCTACGACCCGTCAAAACTGCCGCCCGGCGCGAGTCCGACCGACGTCGCGGTCGCCGTCGAGACGGACGACGGCTGGGAGCCGCTCACGTCGACCGTGGACCTCGAGGAGACGACCGTCGAGGCGGTGTTGAACGAGCGACCGCCCGGATCGACGATCGTGGCCGGCTACGACGATCGGGACGACTCCGACGCCTCGAGCGCGTAAGACCGGAGCGTCGGGGGCGACGGCTTACGGACGGGCCCTCGTCTGAGGTTCGATGTAGACGTTTCGCACCTGATCGTCGTGCTCCCGCAGCGCGCGCTCGAGGTCGGTGATGCGCTCGTCGATCTCCTCGGTCTCGAGGCCGGGATCGAACGCGACGTCGGCGGTGACGAGCAGTTCCTCGGCGCCGAAGTAGACGGTCCGGAAGTCGACGAGTTCGGTGACGCCGTCCCAGTCGGTGACGATCGCACGAAGTTCGTCCTCGGCCGGTTTCGCGAGGCTCTCCCCGAGGATGAGCCGCTTGTTCTCCCAGGCGAGCGCGACGGCGAAGCCCATGAGCAGGAGCCCGATGATGAGCGCGGAGGCGGCGTCGTACATCGGATTCCCGGTCGTTCGGGTGAGATAGACGCCGGCCAGTGCGATCCCCGCGCCGGCGAGCGCGATGCTGTCCTCGGTGAGCGCGGTCAGCGTCGTCACGTCGCTGGTCTTGCTGAACGCCTCGCGGAGGCTGGTCCAGCCGTACTCGTCCATCTGGCTGCTGATCCCTTGGTAGGCCTTCCAGAGCGCGTAGGTCTCGAAGACGATCGCCCCGATGAGGACCGCGTAGTTGACGTAGACCGGGTCGAACGTCCGTCCGAGCATCGTGACGTCCCCGGCGGCGCGGTGAACGCCGCCGTGGGTCAGCGCGTCGTAGCCGTGTCTCGCGCTCTCCCAGCCGGCGATGCCGAACAGCATGACGCTCACGAGGAGGCTGTAGAAGAACTGGGCCTTGCCGTGGCCGAACGGGTGGGTGCGGTTCGCCTCCTGCGCGCCGTACTTGATCCCGATCAGCAGGAAGATCTGATTTCCCGTGTCCGAGATCGAGTGATACGTCTCCGACAGCATGGCGGGGCTGCCGGTCAGCAGAAACCCGCCGAACTTCAGGATCGCGATCGCGCCGTTCGCGAACAGCGCCGCGAGCACGACGGAGGTGCTACTTGCCATCGGCGACGACTACAGAGGGCTCGGTGAAAAGTATAAGCCACTCTAGAGCAAGTCGCTTCCAGTTCGGAGGGGAAGACGTCGCCGTCGTCAGTTGGACAGAAAGGGAAAGGAACCTGTCACCGGCGGCCGAAGCCCCATTATGACCAGGATCGCGATCTTCTCGGACACGCACAGCACGGTCGGCCACGAACTCGAGGGCGAGGCCCTGACCGCGGCTCGCGAGGCGGATGTCGTTATCCACGCCGGCGATTTCACGAGTGCGGCAGCGCTCGAGGCCTTCCGGGAGGAGTGTGACCGCCTGTTCGCGGTTCACGGGAACGCGGATAGCGGTGCGGTTCGCGATCGGCTCCCCGAAGCGCGCGTCCTCGAGGAGGCGGGCGTCCGGTTCGCCGTCACGCACCGCCGCGAGGGCGGCGAGGTCGGCCTGTCGATGTTCGGCCGCTCGCGGGGCGCGGACGTCGTCGTCTCGGGACACACGCACCACCCGACCGTGGTCGACGTTGAGGATTGTCTCCTCCTCAATCCCGGGAGCCACGCCCAGCCGCGCGGTCACCGGCCCGGATTCGCGGTGCTCGAGGCGGTCGCGGACGGGACCGGACTCGAGGGCGAAATTCGGGAGCCGGACGGGACGCTCGTGGAGTCGTTCGACGTGGCGGGGACGGTATAGCCGCGGATATCCGCTGGTCGGCGGAACCGTTCTGCAGAACTCGTGACCGAACTCGCGGAAGCGTCAGCGGGGTGGCGCGCGATACGTGGTCGGGGTCGGGGCGTCAGCGGGAGCCCCCGATCCGCTCGACGGGCGCTCGAGCGGACCGGCGGTGTGGAGGGGCGATCCGATTCGATCGATTCCGGGGTCAGGGCAGGTCGGATCCGGAGTGGCGATCGTGGCCGTCTCGATCCGGCCACACGGGCCGTCGCGCGGCGGTGGCGAGCCGCTGATCGAGACGCATTGTGTCCTTCGCCTTTCGGGGCATTATACGCAGCGTAAGGTGAAACTCCGGTTTTAGCTACCGTCGTGACCGTCGATCGGTCGGTCGGCACGCACTCGCGAGCGGCACAGATGAAGCGCGTCGAAACCGTTATCCACGCTGACACGGTATCGCCCTCGTATGCTGGAGCTCATCCCCGACGACCCCGTCATCATCGCCATCGTCCTGATCCTGCTGGCGCTGATCTTCTTCTCGTACCTGCTGCTCCGGCGCACCGTCCTCGAGTTCCGCGAGGGAATGCGCGGGAAGTAGTTAAAACTCGGCTACGAGCCGCTCGAGCGCCCGTTCGACGTTCTCGCGGTCGACGTCGCGGTGGGTGCAGAACCGAACCGTCGTCGGCCCGAAGGCCGTCGCCAGCACGTCCCGCTCGCGGCAGCGCTCGAGCACCGCCTCACCGTCCAGTCCCGTCTCCGAGACGTCCGCGAGAACGATGTTCGTCTCCGGCTCCTGCACGTCGAACCCCTCCAACTCGCTCAGGCCGTCGGCGAGCAGCCGCGCGTTCTCGTGATCCGCCGCGAGGTCGTCGACGTTCTCCAGGGCTTCGAGGCCGGGACCGGCGACGATTCCGGCCTGGCGCATGCCGCCGCCGAACAGCTTGCGGGTGCGCCGGGCTTCTTCGACGAACTCCTCGCTCCCGGCGAGCATCGAGCCGATCGGCGCGCCGAGCCCCTTCGAGAGGCAGAACATGACGGAGTCGACGGGGTCGACGATGTCGCTGACGGGGACGTCCAGCGCCGTCGCGGCGTTGAACACGCGCGCGCCGTCGAGGTGAACCGGCACGTCGCGTTCGCGGGCCGCGTCGGCCGCGGCGGCGATCTTCTCGGGGTCGATCGCGAGTCCGCCGCGGGCGTTGTGCGTGTTTTCGAGGCAGAGGAGGCCGGTGCCGGGTCGATGGAGGTCCTCTGCAACGGTGGCCTCGTCGACCTGCTCGGGCGTCGGCACGCCGCGGTCGGTCTCGAGCATGCGGACTTGGAGGTCGGCGTGCTGGGCGAAGCCGCCGAGTTCGTACTTGACGACGTGGCTCTTGCGGTCGGCCAGCACCTCCTGTCCGCGATCGGTGTGGACTCGCGCTGCGATCTGGTTGCCCATCGTCCCGGAGGGGACGTAGAGGGCCGCTTCTTTGCCGACGGCCTCGGCCGCGCGCGTCTCGAGTTCGTTGACGGTCGGGTCCTCGCCGTAGACGTCGTCGCCGACGTCGGCGGTAGCCGCGGCGTTGCGCATGTCGTCGTCGGGCGTCGTGACGGTGTCCGAGCGGAGATCGATCATACCCTGGGTACCCGCGCGACGCGAAAATAGGCGACGATCCGCCGGCTCCGCGACCGGGAATCACACTCGTCCGCGTCACACTCACATAAAGGCCCGATAGGCTTCGCGAGTACCTACTCTGCTGCCTCGCCGTGAGGAACAACTATGGAAGGCTCAAAACGACCGGCCTACGAGGCCCACCTCGAGCGGAGCCGCCGGATGTGGGATCGCTGGAGCGACTACTACGCGATGAGCGAGCGCGACCTCGAGCCGATGCGCGAGGCCGCGATCGATCGCTTGCCGCTCGAGTCCGGGGATCGCGTCCTCGACGTCGGCTGCGGTCCGGGCGTCAACTTCGAGCGGCTTCGAGACGCGATCGGTCCGGCAGGACAGTTAGTCGCGGTCGATTACAGCCCCGAGATGGTCGCGAAGGCGCGGGACCGCGTCGAGCGCCACGGCTGGGAGAACGTCGAAGTCCGCCGCGCCGACGCGACCGCGGTCGCGTTCGAGGAGCCCTTCGACGCGGCGGTCGCGACGCTGTCGCTGAGCGTCATGCCCGACGTCCGCGGCGCCGCCGAGAACGTCTACAGCCATCTCGTTCCCGGCGGCTCGTTCGCCGTTTGCGACGTACGGCCCGTGCCGACGGGACCGCTGCGCGTCGTGAACCCGATTCTCCGGCGGTTCTTCCGCTGGTACGCGAACCGGAACCCCGACGGCGACGTCCTCGAGTCGCTCCGGACGGTCTTCGACGAGTGCGAGGTCCTCGAGACGTACTGGTGCGGCATCGGCTACGCCGCGGTCTGCCGGCGGGCGGACCCGTCGGAGGCGTAGCGAATCGGATTACCGCCGCGAGTCGAGTACTCGGTCGATCACGTTCGCCTCGCCGCGTCGCAGGAGCGCCGACGCCGTCGACACCGCACAGTCGAGTTCGGCGGCGACCGCCTCGATGCCGTTGCGCCGCGGCACCTCGTAGTAGCCGACCGACCGCGCCGCCCGCATCGCCGCCAGTTGGCGGTCCGACGCCGCCGTCTTGGTCGTCGTCACGCGGTCGCTCGTCCACAGCACGTCGACCGTCACGCCGTCCGAAAGCGCCTCGAGCACGGCCGCGAGATCCGCCGAACGGCCGACGACCGTCGTCCGGATCGTTCGATCGGAGCGCAGTTCGATCGGCGGCACGACGACGACCGTCTCCTGTGCGAGCGCGTTCAGCAGCGACAGTCCCTCGGCCCCGAGTTCGCGGCGGAGGTAGAGGAAGAACCCCTCGTCGGCCGGCGTCGCGTCGTACTCCCGCACCGTCTCGAGGTCCTCGAGCGCCGATTCGTAGGCGGCTCGCCCGTCCCCGCTCCCGTCCTCGTAGACGAACGAGGTGATCGTTTCGACGCCGTCGACCGCTTGCCCGCCGAGGACGACCTCGCGCTCGAGAGACGGCGACGTACAGAGGGTCTCGTGGAGCGGCCCGAGCGTCGCCGCATCGCGCCCGAGCGAGACGCGGACGGATTTCATCGCGCGGTGCAACGGCGCCGAGCGGGATAAAGGGACGAGACGGTTCGAGCCGTCGCCATCCGCGGATACAGTCCCGAGTCACGGCGCGAGGGGCGAGAGGCAGCGACCACCGCGTCGACCGAACGAAGGTTTCAATTCCCTATCGTTTGTTGGCGATCGTATGGTTCCCGACCCGGATTCGCCCTCCGATCACGCCGCCGGCCCGCCGTCGCGGGATCGGTCGAGCGACGCGTTTTCGCGGCACGTCTCCCGCGTTACCGACCGCTTCGACGAACTGCTGCCGTACGCCGTGGTCCCGCTCGTGCTCTCGCTGCTCGAGGTCGGCAAGATCGAACGGGTGCTCGATCCGCACCGCACCTCGTTCTCGGTCCAGTTCTCCCTTCCGTCGCCGCTGCTCGAGCTGTGGTCGCTGGTCGATCCGCCCGATCCGGCCAGTACCGGCTCGAGTACGACGACCGGGTGGGATACCGGCGCGCCGTTCGAGGACACGGGCGGCGCCGCGCCGGTCGGCGGTCCGACCGCCACCGGTCCCGAGATCACTATCGAGACGCCCGTCGAGTCCATCGTTCTGCCCGTCGACGCCGTCGGCTCGGTACAGCTGGCATGGCTCGGAATCCTGCTGCTGGCGTACGGGGTGATCGCCGCCGCGGTCGCGGCCGGCTACCTCGGCGGCATCGACCGCCGACTGCGCGGCGAACCGGCGGTGCTGCTCGCGTGCGTCGTCGACTACGCGCCGCGGCTGTTCGCGTACTACCTCGTCGTCTTCGCCGCGTTTCTGGCCCTGCTTCCGATCGCGCTGATCGCGCCGCCGCTGCTCCTCCTCGGCGTTCCGCTGGTGCTCGTGCTCGGCTACTGCTTCTACGCGGCGCCGTTCCTGCTCGTCGTCGCCGACGCGGGCGTCCTCGAGGCGTTCCGCCGCTCCTACGGGTTCGCGACGGCGGGCGGGGCGTACTTTTGGTTCGCCCTCGGACACGTCCTCGTCACTGCTATCGTCTCGATCGTGCTCTCGGTGCTGTTGAACGGCGGGATCGTCGGGTTCGTCATCGCGTTGCTCGTCGCGAGTCCGGTCGGGCTCGTGCTGACGGCCGCGACGGTGTCGCTCTGTCAGGAACTCGTGGACGGCGACGATGAGACGTATCGGGACCCGATTGCCGATCGCGACCGCTTCGACTCGAGCGGGTGAACTGATGACCGCCCGAATCACCGCGACCGACGTCGTCTCGGTCCTCCGACTCGCGGCGCTGGCCCTGCTGGCGAGCGGCTTCATCGGCTGGGCGGTCGAGGGCGACGCGTTCGATCTCGCGTCGCCGTACACGGTTGCGTTCGGCGCCGGACTCGGCTGTGCGCTGGTTGCGATCTACCTCGGTATATTCCTTGCGAACGGCGGGGAGTAGACTGCATTTCGATTCGAAAACGGTATCCCGCCGTCTCCGGTACTCCTGCGACATGGATCCGCGCATCCGCGAACACGCCGAGATCATCGCGAACCACTCGGTCGACCTCGAGGAGGGGGACAACGTCGTCATCGACGCCCACCCGGTCGCCGAGGATCTGGTCGTTGCGCTGCACGAAGTGATCGGCGACCAGGGCGCGAACCCGGTCACGACCACCCAGCGAACCGGTGCCCGACAGCGCCGCGCCTACCTGCGCTCGTCCGATGGCGAGTTCGAGACGCCCGAGCACGAGCTCGCCCTCATCGAGAACACGGACGTCTACATCGCCATCCGAGCGAGCGACAACGTCACCCAGACCAGCGACGTCGACCCCGAGACCCAAGCGGCCTACCAGCAGGCCCACCAGCCGATCCTCGAGGAGCGCCTCGGCATCCGCTGGTGTCTTACGCAGTTCCCCGCGCCGGCGAACGCCCAGCTCGCCGAAATGAGCACGGAGGGCTACGAGAACTTCGTCTGGGACGCCGTCAACAAGGACTGGGCGGACCAGCGCGACCACCAGGAGAACATGGTCGAGATCCTCGACCCCGCCGACGAGGTCCGCATCGTCAGCGGCGACACGACCGACGTGACCATGTCCGTTGACGGCAATCCGACGCTGAACGACCACGGCGAGCACAACCTTCCCGGCGGCGAGGTCTTCACCGCGCCCGTCCCCGACAGCGTCGAGGGCGAGGTGCTGTTCGACATGCCGCTGTACCACCAGGGCCGCGAAATCACGGACGTCTACCTCGAGTTCGAGGGCGGCGAAGTGGTCGACCACTCGGCGGCGAAGAACGAGGACGTCCTCACGGAAGTCCTCAACACGGACGACGGCGCGCGTCGGCTGGGCGAACTCGGCATCGGGATGAACCGCGAGATCGACCGGTTCACGTACAACATGCTGTTCGACGAGAAGATGGGCGATACGGTCCACATGGCGGTCGGCCGCGCCTACGACGACACCGTCGGCGAGGACAACGAGCAGAACGATTCGGCGGTCCACGTGGACATGATCGTCGACATGAGCGAGGATTCGTTCATCGAGGTTGACGGCGAAGTGGTGCAGCGGAACGGCACGTTCCGGTTCGAAGACGGCTTCGAGGAGTAAGGCCCCGAGCGACGAAGCGGGGATGACGACTCGAGTCCGCCTTTATTTGGCCAGCGCCCGTAGCCAGCGATATGACCGTTCTCGTTGCCTACGACGGCTCCGAACCCGCACAGCAGGCGGTAACCTACGCGTTCGACGAGTACGCCGACGAGGAACTCGTCCTGTTACGGGTCGTCGACATCGCCGACAGCTTTACCGAAGCGAGTATTCAGGCCGTCGAGGAGACTCTTGCCGACCGTCGGAAAACCGCCTCAGAGGATCTTCGCGAGGACCTCCGCGAGCAGCTCGTGGACCAAGCGACGGCCGACGACGTCGAGTACCGGGTCGAAACTGCCGCCGGCGATCCCGCTCGAGAGATAGTCCGGTTCGCCGAGGAAAACGACGTCGATCACATCGTCGTCGGCAGCCACGGCCGCTCGGGCGTCTCCCGCGTGTTGCTTGGCAGCGTCGCCGAGCGAGTCGTCCGTCGCGCGCCGGTGTCGGTGACCGTCGTGCGGTGACCGATCGCGGCGCGTCGTCGCTCGGACGGTCGACCGGCGTCAGTCCGAGTCGGGGGAAACGAGTCGCACGTCGCCGAGTTGCCCTGCCGGCTGGTACTCGCAGCGGTAGGTGTCCATCTCCGGCGTCGCCTCGAACGCGAGCGTTTCGCGCTCGCCGAGCGTCTCGTTGCCCGGCGTCGAGTAGTCTCTGACCACTTCTCGGTCCTCGTCCCAGAACGCGATGTTATGGTGGATTCCGTCCTGATTCGTCCAGGTGAGTTCGTACTCCCCGCCCTCGACGAGCACCAGCGTCGGGTTCTCGACCAGTTCGATCGGCGCGGGCTCGAGGCCGAGCCAGCCGCCGACGTAGCCGTCGAACCGGAGTTCGGCGACGTCGCGCCACGCGTCGGGATCGGTGTTCCCGACGGTCGTCTCCGCGGCGTCGACGACGGGCTCCTCGTCTGATCCGTCGTCTCCGCTGTCGCCGTCACTGCCACCGCTGCCGCCACCGCCGTCGCTGCCGCTCAGACAGCCGGCCAGCGACGCGACGGCCGTCGCCCCGAGTCCCGCCACGACCGCTCGCCGTCCGGTTTCGGCCCCGGTTCCGGTGCGGTTCGATCCCATCAGCGGACGTACTTCGCGTACGTGCATAAGCGTGGGTTCGCGCGGATTGAACCGTCTGCTCGAGCCGACGGTTGCGCGCTCGATACCGACGCTCCATCGACCGAAGCGGCTTAGTGTAATCACCGAGGAATATCCACCGTGAATCCCCCGAACTGGCAGACCTACCTCGTCACGCAGGCCTCGCTCTCCGAGGGGCGCTCGACCCTCGAGATCGTCGAGGCGGCGATCGCCGGCGGCGTCGATGCGGTCCAGTTGCGCGAGAAAGACACCGACGCGCGCCGGCGGTACGAGCTCGGCCTCGAGGTGCGCGAACTGACCGCAGAAGCGGGCGTGGACCTGATCGTCAACGATCGAGTCGACATCGCGCGGGCGATCGACGCCGACGGCGTCCACGTCGGCCAGTCCGACCTCCCCGTCGCGGTCGCCCGCGGCCTACTCGGCTCGGACGCGATCGTCGGCTGCTCAGCCTCGACGGTCGCGGAGGCCCGCGAAGCCGAAGCCGAGGGCGCGGACTACCTCGGCGTCGGCACGATCTACGGCACCACGTCGAAGGACGTCGATCCCGAACAGGACGGCGTCGGTCCCGAGCGCGTCGCCGCGATCGCCGACGCGGTCTCGATCCCGATCGTCGGCATCGGCGGCATCACGGCCGACAACGCCGGCTCGGTCGTCGAGGCCGGCGCGACCGGCGTCGCGGTCATCTCCGAAATCACCGCCGCCGACGATCCGCGGGCCGCGACCGAGGCCCTTGCACAGGCCGTCGAAACGGCGACGCCGATCGAGAACGGAGGGATCGCCAATGAGTAACGACTACGACCTCGAGTCGCAGGACCTTGCGACGTCCCTTGAGACGATCGCTGAGTCCGAACCGCTCGTCCACTCCGTGACCAACGAGGTGACGATGAACGACGTGGCGAACCTGATCCTCCACTGGGACGCGCTGCCGGTGATGGCCGACTCCGAGGGCGATGCCGGGGAGATGGCCGAACTGGCCGACGCGATCCTCTTTAACACGGGGCAGGTGCCCGACCGGCGCGTCGACGCCATGCACGACGCCGCCGAGACGGCCAACGAACTCGGCACCCCGATCGTCCTCGACCCGGTCGGCGTCGGCGCGACGGCCACGCGCCGAAGCGTCGCCGAGGACTTGCTCGAGTCGACCGACTTCGCGGTCATCAAGGGCAACTACGGCGAGATCAGCGCGCTGGCGGGCGTCGAGGCCGAGGTGAAGGGCGTCGAATCGGTCGGCGACTACGAGGAGATCGAGGACACGGCCCGGTCGCTGGCCGAATCGACCGGCGCAATCGTCGTCGCCAGCGGCGTCGAGGACGTCGTCGCGACCGAGGACGCCGTCTACCGGCTCGCGGTGGGCCACGAGATGCTCTCGACGGTCGTCGGCACCGGCTGCATGGTCGGCGGGACGATCGCGGCCTTCCGCGGCGCGCTCGAGGACGACTTCACCGCGGCCCTGCACGGCGCGCTCGCGTTCGGGCTCGCCGGCGAGCGGGCGGCCGAGACGGACTATCGGGGCCCGGCGAGCTACCGGACGGCGTTCCACGATACGGTGGCCGGACTGTCGGGCGAGGACGTGGCGGACGTCGACCTTGGGGAGCGGATCGAACGCGTCGAGTAAGCGAGCCGACGGCGTCGCCTTGCTTACTTCTGAGAACGAACTTCCCGCGAGCGAGCAACTATTGAAACTGTTTTATCACAGTCGCCTGAACGACGAGGTATGTCACGCGAACACCTCGCAGACGCAGCCGAATCGCTTCAGACCGCAGCGGACGCGACCAGCAACGACGACGCACGCGAGCGCCTCGAGAACCAATCGAGTGAGTTCGAGGACCTGGCGAACGCCGATCGCGGCCCCGACCACGGCAAACTCGCGCGCCACGAGCACATCCTGACCGATATCGCTGACGAGGAAGGTGGTGAGGTCGCCGAGCACGTCGAGGAGGCGCTCGAGTCGATCCGCGCGTTCCGATCGACGGTCGACGGGGTATAGGCTCGAGCCGCCGCGCCTGACGTGTCCGTGTCAGAAGCACGGGTTACTTCCTCCGCAGCCTCGTGACGGGCCGTAGTGAGCGACCTGATTACCGAATTCGCCGACTACGACTCGTTCGCCCGCGAGTGGCACGCGCAGGACCTCGAGTCGCATTCGGTGACGCTTGCGGAGGCCCGAGAACGGGGCCTGCTCAACGAACAGGATACCCGCCAGATCTGGCAGCTGCTGGACTTGCTCGAGGACGACGAACTGTTTCTCCACCTCCCGCAGTGGCTGGCCGACGAGAAGGTCGACGGCGCGGACGGAGACGGGGACGCACCGACGACGTTCGTCGGCCGCGTGGCCCGCGAAACCGACAAGGCGATCCTCGTCGAGGATTCGGCGGCGACGCACGCGCTGATGCGACTCGCGCACGGCATTCGCTCGCTCGAGCGGGGCCTCGAGAATACCGGGGCCGATGCCGACCGTCGCGAGGAGTTAGAACAGCGGCTGCAAGCGAAGTATCGACAGTTCGAGACTCGAGACGACGCCGTCGGACTCGCCGACGAGTGGGTGCCGAAGAGTCAGATCAGGAGTGCGATTCGACGGCGCGAGTGACCGGAACGTCGGTGTTTCCGGTCGAAATACTCGAGTTTGCAGCAATTAGCAGACCGGCTTGGGGTTCGCGCCCATCGCTTCCATGTTTTCGACGTACTCGTCGTAGGCCGCTTCGATCGCGCCGGTCGCGGCCTCCTCGGCACGGTCCCAGTCCTCGTCGCTCTCGCAGACGTCCTCGAGCAACTCGGTGGCGCGCTCGAGTTGCGCGTCCAGATCGTCGCCGAATCCGCGGAAGACGCTGGCGGTCTGGGGGCTGGCGTCGCCGACGAAGAAGCCGACGACCTGGTCCTTCGAGCGCTGGCTCGCGAGGATGCGCCCGACGAGCGCCCCGACGCGTTCGACGGTCGAGTCGAGGCCGCGCAGGTACTCGTGGAGCGCGGGCACTTCCTGGGGCTCGTACTCCTCGTTGCCGAGTTCCTCGAGGACGGTCTCGAAGTGGCCCTGCTCTTCGTCGGCCGTCGTCTCGAAGGCCTCGCGCGCGGCGTCGTGGTCCTCGTCGTCGGCCCACTGACTGAAGGTCTGCCAGGCGGCGTGCTCGGCGTCGGCGGTCGCCTCGAGGACGGGCTCGGTGTCGATGTCCCCGCCGGTGTCGGCGTACAGCGACTTCGAGGAGCCCAGCCGGGAGAGTTCGGTCTGGTTCTCGTCCTGGACGGTCTCGACGAACGCGTCGGCGTCGGTCATGGTCGGTCGTTCGGGTGGCCGGGAGTTAGGCCTATCGTCATCGGTGGTGTTTTCGAGGGTTCGAGACGGCGGTTGGCTATCCGTCGCCGTCTCGAGTACGCTCTACGTCGGCCGGCCGCGGATTGACGAGCCACCCGAGAACGAGGAGCACCGGACTAGCGAGGACGGCTATCAGTACCAGCCCCGCGACGGGTTGTAAGCCGCCGTATCCCTCGCCGATGCTGACGAACCCCGCAGCGAGAACGACGATCCCGACGCAGAGCAGTTGGTTCGTCGCTTTGCGACTCGAGAACCACGAGTCAGCGTTGTCGACCATCGTATTGAAAACCCAACCAGAACCCGGTAACGGTTCCGGTCGATGGTGTACCGGAACTGATGGCGACCGGGCTTCCGACTCACGCGTCGTGTAGTTCCGCGACCCGCTCGCCGATCCACTCGAGGGCGCCGAACAGGACCTCGAGGTGGTGCGTCCCGTCCAGCGGCGACGGTTCGACTGTCGGTGCGGCGTCGGGCGGCGGATGGAAGTGCTCCCGCGGTGCGTCGGGTTTCGGATGCCGATCCCAGCGACACTGCCACGCCCCGGTTTCGCGGCTCTCGAGGTAGTGAACGGTGTAGTCGCCGCCGGTAAACCAGCGAACGTCGACGCGGACCGACGCAACGGTACCGGGGTACTGCGTCCGATCCAACTCGAGTTCGAGCACGCGCGGCGAGATTGAATCCGGACGAAACGCCCACGCGGCGACGAGGGGATGCGAGGAGCCGCGCCGCGCGAGCACCTCGAGCGTCGGGACGTCGAGCGGGCCGCTCGGCCCTTCCGATCGGTCCGACATTTCAGACGCGGGCGCGATCGCCGTTTCGCGATTCCGCCCGCTGGACGGCTCGCTGCAGCACCGTAATATCGCGGCGGATCGTCCGCCACTCGGAGAGGTCGTCCCACCGCTCGTGGAGTTTCTCGTGATCCGCGACGGCCGTCTCGTCGACGGGCACGGCGTCCGGATCCGGAACGTCGTACTTCTCCTGGAGCGCCCGATCGTCCGCCAGCAGTTCCTCGAGTCGGGCCCGCAACTCGCTCGCGTCGTGGTCGTCCGCGAGGCGTTCGATGCGCTTCCACCGGAAATACGAGGGATTGCGCCGGTAGGTTGCGGGCCGGGAATCCGTTCGCGTCGCAATCCCCATCTCGACGAGTTGCTCGAGGGCCGCTCGAGCTCCGTTTTCGGAACACTCCGCCCACTCCGCGAACTGCCCTGCGGAAGCGGAATCGGTGGTGCCGACGAGGACGTCGTACACCCGCTGGAAGGTCGTCCGACCGTCGGCCCAGTCCGCCGTCGAGTCGTCGGGTGGTCCGTCGGAATCGCTCATACGCACCCTTCGTGCGAGATGCGAATATATCTTTCCTCGAGTACAGATACCTGCGTTTCGGGATGGTCGTACCCGACTCGAGACGGCGCCACGGGACCGGCTCGAGGGACGAAACAGAATCAATGAACGGCAGAGGACCAGCTATGGACGGTTTCGTACGCGAAAAATGGGATCGCTTCCGTCGTCTCGAACGACTACGCTGTCGTTATTCGCCGTCGCCCGTCTCGATCGGGGCGTTGACCAGGTTGCCCCACTCGGTCCAGGAGCCGTCGTAGTTGACGGTGTCCTCGTAGCCGAGCAGTTCGTGCAGGGCGAACCAGGCGACGGAGGAGCGCTCGCCGATGCGGCAGTAGGCGACGGTCGTCTCGTCGCCGTCGATGCCTTCCTCGGCGTAGAGGTCCTCGAGTTCCTCGGAATCCTTGAACGTGCCGTCGTCGTTGGTCACGGCCGCCCAGGAGATGTTCTTCGCGCCGGGGATGTGGCCGCCGCGCTGGGCCGTCTCGTTGAGTCCCGGCGGGGCGAGGACTTCGCCGCTGTACTCCTCGGGCGAGCGAACGTCGACGAGCGGCACGCCGCGCTCGATCGCGTTCTCGACGTCCTCGCGGTAGGCGCGGATGCTCTCGCGCGGGCCGGCGGCCTCGTACTCGGTCTCGGAGAAGTCCGGCTCCTCGTCCGTGGTCGGGTAGTCGTTCTCGAGCCAGTACTCGCGGCCGCCGTCGAGGAGTTTGACGTCGTCGTGGCCGTAGTACTTGAACTGCCAGTAGGCGTAGGCGGCGAACCAGTTGGAGTTGTCGCCGTAGAGGACGACGGTGTCGTCCTCGCTGACGCCGTGGCTGCCGAGCAGGTCCTCGAAGTCCTCCTTCTCGAGGATGTCGCGCTGGGTCTGGTCCTGAAGCTGCGTCTCCCAGTTGAACCCGATCGCGCCGGGCGCGTGTTCTTCGTCGTACGCTTCGGTGTCGACGTCGACCTCGATCAGTCGCAGATCGGAGCCGTCGTCCTGGAACTCGTCGAGGCGCTCCTCGACCCAATCGGCGTCTACGAGTACGTCTTTGGCGTAGTCGGTTGCCATACGCATCTATAGGGTACGGAGGGTCATAGTGGCTCACGAACCGGACAATTCGGACACCAGTCGATCGTTCAGGAAAGTATTGCTGGTACTCTGTGCTGACGGTCACCGCGGGTGCCGCGGCGCCGACCACTGGCGGCGGTTTATACATAGGACCGACATATGAACGGCCGGACCGATGTGGGCCGAGGGCCTGAACCAGAGATTATTGCCGCAATCTCGGTACCGAGGGGAGACGTGCCGGGACCGATGTACTATGGGTCCCGCGGCGGCATCGTCAACGTAATGGACGAATCCGTCGTCGTCGCCCCCGACTGGCTCGCAGCGCGACTCGAGGCCGAAGACGAGGACCCGCAGGTACGCGTCGTCGACGTCAGGGACGCCTGGGAGTACGACGGTATCGGTCACGTTCCCGGCGCGATCAACATCCCGTTCGACAGCTACCGCGACGAATCCGACGTCGACCGCGGGACGCTGCCCGGCGCCGACGCCTTCGCCGAACTGCTCTCGGAGGCCGGCATCTCGCCCGACGACACCGTCGTCGCCTACGACGACACCCACGGCGTCTTCGCCGCGCGGTTCGTGCTCACCGCCCTCGAGTACGGCCACGACGACGTGCGGCTGCTCGACGGCGACTACAGCGCCTGGAACCGCGAGTACGAGACGACCGGCGAGATACCCGACGTCGAACCGACCGACTACGAGCCCGATCCGCTCTCCCCCGAGGAGAGCCCGCTCGTCGACTACGAAGCGGTCGAAGCCGCCCTCGAGCGCGGGGCCCTGTTCGTCGACACGCGCGAGGACCACGAGTTCGAAGAGGCCCACCTCCCGGGCGCCGTGCGCTTCGACTGGCGCGAGGTCATCGACGACGAAACCCGCCGACTCAAGCCCGAGGACGAACTCGAGGCGCTGCTCGAGGACCACGGCATCACGCCGGACCGCGAGATCGTCCTCTACTGCAACACCGCGCGGCGGATCAGCCACACCTACGTCGTCCTCAAAGCGCTCGGCTACGAGGACGTCGCCTTCTACGAGGGCAGTCTGACGGAGTGGCTGGAGCACGACGGCGAGGTCGAAACCGGCACCGCGTGACCGTCGGGTCCGTTCGCGACGTCGACCGTCGACACCCGAGAAATCAAATAGGTCGGCTTTGAATCGACCGTACGAATGTCATCCGAGCGACTGTCGGTCGATCGTGCGGCCGACCCCGACCGCATCATCGACGCGCTGGACGACGACGCTTGTTGCGACATCCTCTCCGTTCTCGAGGAGCCGATGACCGTCAAGGAAATTGCCGACGAAGCCGAGGTGCCCCTCTCGACGACGTACAAGAAGGTCGACCGGCTGACCGACACGTCGCTCGTCGTCGAGGAGATCCAACTCCGGCCGGGCGGTCACCACCGTTCGCAGTACGTGGCCCGGTTCGAGCGGCTCGCGGTCGAGTTCGACGAGAACAGAGATCTGCAGGTCGAGATCGAGCGGTCGCCCACGAAGTCGGAACGGGAACGCGAGTCCGGACTCTCCGAGCTGTGGTCGTCGGTTCGAGAGACCGCGGAGACCGTGCTCGAGAGTGGAACGGAACGTCAGCACTCGAGTCGGAGCGAGGAGTCGTCCGCGGACTGAACCGTCGTCACTCGCGGCTGTCGTCGGAACGGAAGGAAAGAAAAGCGGAATTACGACTCATCCGAGGATGTAGTCGAGTTTCGGGTACTTCTCGAGCAGCGGTTGGCCGTCGATTTCGTACCGTTCGATGAGCGCGTCGAGCCCGAGGATCCGGCCGGCGCCGAAGGCGGCGACGGCGAGGAAGACGAGCAGGTACGCGAAGTCGCCGTTGATGAGGCCGTGTTCGACGCTCCAGTTCGCGAAGTAGAACATGAACATCATCGTCGCGCCGAAGAACGCCGCGAGGCGGACCATCGCGCCGACGAGCAGGCCCAGACCGATCGCGACCTGTCCGAACGGGACGGCGACGTTCACGATTTCGACGAACCAGGGCGTCGTTCCCATCCAGGTGAACAGCCCGACGAGGGGCGAGGCCTGGTTGACCCCGTGGAGGAGGAACCCTTCCGCGCTAAACGGCTCCGCGGCCAGGAGTTTGCCGAGTCCGGCGTAGAGGAACGCGTAGCCCATCATGAGCCGCAGCGCGAGGACGAACCACGCGCTCAGGCTGTGGGCCTTCCCGCGGACCGTCATGCCGCCGACCTTGCTCTCGAACACGTTCGCACCGACAGTCATCTTCTCAGTTGCCATTATATCTTCACCTACTTCTATAGAGGGCGGGAGATACTATATAAATAGATGCTAATTCTACGGGGGCGAGAATGTGCTCCCGGCGGCTTTAGGGCGCTCACGGGCGAGGATCTGGAAACCGGGGGCTGGGAGGAATCACTTATAAATGGTGCGGTGGCGAAGACGAGCCGATCGGCGGCTACCCCGTCCCCCGCTCGAGCGGCCGTCGAAACTCGCCTGCTGCCCGCGCGACCGGCGGACTGCCGGAAGCAGAAGAATAAACCTCCCCTCTCGAGAAGCCCGATCCGATGCCACGCGACGACTTCCCGCGGATCGGCCTCGGCACGTACTCGTCCGATAACCGCGAGCAGTGGACCGAGAACGTCCGAACCGCTCTCGAGGTCGGCTACCGCCACGTCGACACCGCGCAGGTGTACGAGAACGAGGAGTACGTCGGCGAGGGGATCGACCAGGCCGACGTCGACCGCGACGACATCTTCCTGTCGACGAAGACCGTCCACCACGACGTCCCGCCCGAATCCGAACAGGTTCCGGAGGCCATCGACGGCTGCCTCGAGCGGCTGGGCGTCGACGCCGTCGATCTGCTGTACGTCCACTGGCCGTCGGGAATCTACGAGCACGAGGAGATCCTGCCCTACTACGACGATGCCTACGAGGCCGGTAAGACGCGCAACGTCGGGCTCTCGAACTTCACGCCCGAACTGCTCGACGAGGCGTTCGAGGTGCTCGAGGCGCCGCTCTTTGCTCACCAGGCCGAGATGCACCCGCTGCTCCCGCAGGACGAGCTGGTCGCGCACGCGCAGGAACACGACTACTGGTTCGTCGCCTACTCGCCGCTGGCCCAGGGCGCGGTGTTCGACGTCCCCGAAATTCGGGAGGTCGCCGAGAAACACGACGCGACGCCGGCGCAGGTCTCGCTGGCCTGGCTGCTCGATCACGACAACGTCGCGGTCATCCCGAAAGCGAGCAGTCGGGACCACCTGGAAGGAAACTTGGCTGCTGCCGATCTCGAGTTAGACGAGGAGGACCGCGAGTTGATCGACTCGATCGACCGTCGCGAGCGCCAGATCGATCCGGATCACGGCCCCTGGAACTGGTAACCCGGTCGCTGCTGCTCGTCGACTACGCGACTATTCTGCCTCCGAACTGCGACCGCTCGGCGCGACGTCCCGCCAGTCCGGCGCCGACGAGAACTCCTTCGAGGAGAGGTCGTCGAACGCCGTATAGATCGCCTCCGAGAGCGCCGGATGGACGTGCACCGGATCGGCGACGTCGTCGACGGTGCCGTCGCCGCTGTCCATCGCGACGACGACCTCCTGGATCAGCGTCGAGGCCTGCGGCCCGACGACGTGACAGCCGAGAATCTCGCCGTCCGGCGCCGCGAGCACCTTCACGAACCCGTCGTCGGCCCCCAGAATGAGCCCCAGGGGCGCGGCGTCGAACGGGACCGTCGTCGACTCGTACTCTCGGCCTTCGTCCTCGAGTTCGCCCTCCGTTCGCCCGACGCTGGCGACCTGCGGCTCGGTGAAGATCGCGTGGGGCATCGCGCCGTAGTCGACCTCCCGTCCGGCGTCGTTTAGAACGTTCGCCATCACGACTTCCGCCTCGTAGTCGGCCGCGTGCTTGAACGGCTGCTCGCCGACGATATCGCCCAGCGCCCAGATTCCCTCGGCGGCCGTCTCGAGGCGCGCGTCGGTCTCGACGTACCCCTTGTCGTCGGTTTCGACGCTCGTCTCCTCGAGCGCGAGCGTGTCGGTGTTGGGCCGGCGTCCTGTCGCGAGGAGGAGCTCGTCGGCCTCGATTTCGACGGGCTCGCCATCGTCGTCGCTGGGTTCTGCGGTGATCGTGACGCTTCCGCCCCCGTCGCCCTGTGCGACTTCCGCCGCCTCGTAGCCGGTATAGAGGTCGCAGTAGTCCGCGAGCGAGTCCGTGACGACCGCGCTCGCGTCGTCGTCCTCGCCCGGAATCAACCGTTCGCTGCGCCCGATCATCGAGACGTCGGTCCCCAGCGCCCCGAAGAAGTAGCCCAGTTCGGCGCCGATGTAACCCCCGCCGACGATCGCGAGTTCGTCGGGCTGTTCGTCGAGGAAGAGCGCATCGTCGCTGGTGAGGAAGTCGACGTCCTCGAGGCCGTCGATCGGCGGGACCATCGGTCGCGAGCCGACGGCGAGGACGATCGCATCGCCGCGGACTTCGCGGGTATCGCCGCTATCGTCGGTCGGTTTGACCGCAATCGTCCACTCGTCGACGAACCGCCCTTCGCCGCGGAAGAGCGCGACGCTGTCGCTCTCCTCGAGCGCCCGCTCCTGACGTGCGGCCTTCTCGTAGACGGTGTCGTGAATCGCGTCCGTGATCTCGCCGTACGCGACGTCCTGTAGATCGGCCGCGATTCCGAACTCCCCGGCGCGTCGCACCGCGTCCGCGAGGTCGGCCCGGTGGATCAGCGCCTTCGATGGGACGCAGCCCCGCGTGATGCAGGCTCCGCCCAGCGGTCCGCGCTCGATTACGGCCGCCTCGAGGCCCCGATCGGCCGCTGCGGTCGCGACTTGACTCCCGGAGCCGCCGCCGATCACGACGATATCGTACTCGTCCATGGACCGTTCCCACCACGGACGGACGCGTAAAACCGGGACCTGCTCCCGAATGGCCCCTCGCCTCGTTTCGACTCGAGACTCGAGTCGCGTGAGGATTCGCTACGACGGACGCACCTCGAGCCCGTCGGGAACGACCCGACCGACCCGCCGAACGACGAGATTCGAGCCGAGCGAGCACAGCGCGTACCAGGCCATCCACGCCTGCACCGGCCCGACGACCCGCGCGGTCCAGACGATATCGCCGAGCACGGGCGCGACCGTCACCAGCGGCGCGGTCGCGTGAGCCGGCGCCGTCACCAGCCACGAGAGGTACAGGAAGACCGGCACGGTCAGCACCATCGTCCACGCCAGCACCTTCAGGTGGTCGGTCAGCACCAGCGCCTGCCGCCCGACGAGGTCGCGGCGCTGCTCGCCGAGCCGCGCAGCCGCCGCCTCGTCGCCGCGCGCTCGAGCGGCGGCCAGCCGCTCCTGCAGTTCTCGAGTCCGGTGCCTGAACGCGCTCGCGTCAGGCCGATCGAGCCGACGGCGGACGAGGGTCGTCGCCAGCGTCGTCGCGACCGCCAGCGCGAGGACGACGGCGGGGAAGGGAAGGGCGGCCGCGAGCGGCCCGAGCGCGAGATCGAGGACGCCCGCGACGCCGTCCCGGATCGCCGACACCTGGTACCCGGCGAGCAGCGAGAGCGCGCCGACGCCCGCGGCAACGTCGCGACGCGACCACCCTTCGGGCTCGGGCGGATCGAACTCGCGGCTCTCGAGCGTCTCTCGAACGGCGGTCGGGTCCGCGAACACGAACCGATCCTCGCCGTCGACGGGTACGAGGACGCCCCGCTCGAGCATCGCACCCCAGTGTTCGCGGTCGATGTCGTCGCGGACGTCCGTCCACGCGACGGTGCCGTCGCCCGTCTCCGCAGCGCGGAGCACCGTCGCCAGCGCCGCCGCCCCCTCGTCGCCGGCCGCGACGTGCGTTCCGGATGCTGTCATCCTCGAGGCGTTCGACGGCCACGGGTATCGACTGTCGGGTCGCGTTTCCAGCGGCGACACCGCTACCGAAGGTTTAGGTGGCCGCTGCGAGCGGTGCCGAAACGGCAGCATTCGACGCTCTTCGGACGGATATTTGAGAATCGAGTGCGACGCCGAAGCTACTCGCCGTTCCGCTGAACGGTCAACACGGGAACCGGGGCGCTGCGCAGGAGTTGCTCGGTAAAACTGCCGATCAGGTGGCGATCGAGCCCGGTGTGGCCGTGGGTCCCCATCGCGATGAGGTCGACGGCCTCGGCGTCGGCGTGGGTCCTGATTTCGTGGGGGACGGAGCCGCTCGAGACCGTCGTCGTGATCGACGCCTCGTCGAGCCCCGCCTCCGTTGCGGTCGACGCTGCGGCCTCGAGGATCGCTTCGGCGTTTTCCTCGAGTTCGGTTGTGGTTTCGTCCGAAACCGGCTCTTCCACTTCCGGCAGTTCGTCGATCACGTACAGCAGGTGCAGCGTTGCGCCGGTGTGGGCCGCGACCTGCGCGGCGACCCGGACCGCAGCCGTCCCGTGGTCGCTGCCGTCGGTCGGAACGAGAATCGCCTCGTAGGGATACGACCGGGTGACTCCATCGGCCGCTCGGACCGACAGCACGGGCGTTTCGGTGACGTTGATGACGTAGTCCGTCGTCGTGCCGAGTACGTACTCGCCGATCCCGTGACAGCCGTGGGCACCCATCACGACGAGGTCGGCGTCGGCCGCGGCGTCGACGATTTCCTCGCGCGGTTCGCCCCGTCGAACGTCGGTGACGACGTCGATCCCGCGCTCCTCGGCCCGGTCGCGCGCGTCTGCGACGATCTCGTCGCCTTCCCGCTCGAGCGCGTCGGCGACGTCGGTGCCGAGTCCGGCGAGGGACGGCAACGCCGTGTCCGCGACGTGGAGCACATGGAGGGTCGCGCCCGCGTCCGCGCCGATCTCGAGGGCGTGGTCGAACGCGGCCGTCGAGGCGTCGCTCCCGTCGACGGGGACGAGAATATCGTCAGCGATCATACACCCGTGTCGTTCACCCGGATAGGGTTTACATCTACGGGCGGCGGGTGCCGCCTCTCGCTCCCGGGCGGGTTAGAGCCAGTTGTCGCCGGTCGTGTCCTCCTGGGCGTCCCGGTAGGAGGCGACCGCCTCCGCGAGGTTCGCGACGGCTGCGCGCTCGCTCTGGCCTTGACTCGAGACGCCGGTGATCTCGTCCTCGGCGATGTGGAGTCCGTTCTCGTCGACCCAGGTCGTTACGTCCGCGTCCGCGAGGGCGTCGTACTCGTCGGGGTCGACCGGTTCGGCGTCGTCCGCATCGACCTCGTCTCCGTCCGTCATACTCGCACTTCTCGCCGCGCGAGTGAAATACGCATCGCCAGCGGTCGGCGGTCGTGGGTGACACCGCCTCGAGCCGCGTCCCCACGGACGACGGCGGCCGCGACTCCAATCCTTATCACTCCCGTTGTGGTGCGTTCCGTATGTCGTTCGATCCCGACCGCGTCACGACGATCACGTTCGACTCGTACGGCACCCTGGTCGACGTCGAGGCGGCCACCGCCGCGCTCGCCGATGTCGTCGACGATCCGGACGCCGTCTCGCAGCGCTGGCGGACCCGGTCGCTGGCCTACACCTTCGTCGCCAACCAGATCGACGCCTACCAGCCCTTCTACGAACTCAACCGCGACGCGCTCCAGTACGCGCTGGACGCCCACGGCGCGGCCGTCACCGAGGACGAGCGCGACGAAGTTCTCGCGGTCTACCACGAACTCGAGGTCTTCGACGACGTCCGCGACGGTCTCGAGGCCCTCGTCGATGTCGGCTACGACTGCTATATCCTCTCGAACGGGAATCCCGAGATGCTCGAGTCGCTGGTCGAGCACGCCGACATCGACGACCTGCTCGCGGACACCATCAGCGCCGACGAGATCGAGACGTTCAAACCGAACGCCGAACTCTACCGCCACGGCGCGGCCCGGACCGGGACGCCGATCGACGAGATCGCCCACGTCGCGGCCGGCTGGTTCGACGTCCGCGGCGCGAATCACGCCGGCATGCAGAGCGTCTGGGTCGACCGAAAGGGCGAGCCGTGGGGGCCGTTCGACGGCGAGCCGGATCTGACGATCGAGACGTTCGACGAACTGGTCGAGACGCTCGAGTAGGTCGTCGCTGCGCTCGCTGCGGTCGATACCGCCGCCCTCGAGTTCGAGCGGCCGATCCTCGCCGTCGCCCTGCACCCGGTAGAAAAAACCTTTAACGCCGTCGTCCCGTAAGTACGGCAAATGGTACTCGACGATCTCGGGAGTTCTCTGCGGGGCACCCTCGACAAACTCCGCGGGAAGTCACGAATCAGCGAGGAGGACGTCGAGGAGATCGTCAAGGAGATCCAGCGCTCGCTGATCTCCGCCGACGTCGACATCTCGCTCGTGCAGGAACTCTCCGGCAACATCAAGGAACGCGCCCTGGAGGAGGAGCCACCCGCCGGCACCCCCGCACGGGACTTCGTCCTCCGCATCGTCTACGAGGAACTGGTCGATCTGATCGGCGACTCGACGGAACTGCCCCTCGAGGAACAGACCATCCTCCTCGCCGGGCTGCAGGGGTCCGGTAAAACCACGTCCGCGGCGAAGATGGCTTGGTGGTTCTCGACGAAGGGGCTGCGCCCGGCGGTCATCCAGACCGACACCTTCCGCCCCGGCGCCTACGAGCAGGCCGAGGAGATGGCCGGCCGCGCCGAGGTCGACTACTACGGCAACCCGGACAATGACGACCCGGTCGAAATCGCGCGCAAGGGACTCGAGGAGACCAGCGAGGCCGACGTCCACATCGTGGACACGGCCGGTCGCCACGCGCTCGAGGACGACCTGATCGACGAGATCGAGCAGATCGAGGGCGTCGTCGAACCCGACACCTCGCTGCTCGTGTTAGACGCCGCGATCGGCCAGGGAGCGAAGGATCAGGCCCAGCAGTTCGACGAGTCGATCGGCATCGACGGCGTCGTCATCACGAAGTTAGACGGTACCGCGAAGGGTGGCGGTGCCCTCACTGCGGTCGACCAGACCGACTCGTCGATCGCCTTCCTCGGGACCGGCGAGGAGGTCCAGGACATCGAGCGCTTCGAGCCCGACGGCTTCATCTCGCGGCTGCTCGGGATGGGCGACCTCTCCCAGCTGGCCGAGCGCGTCGAGCGCGCGATGCTGGAGACCGAGACGGAGGAAGACGACTGGGACCCCGAGGACATGCTGCAGGGCCAGTTCACCCTCCACGACATGCAAAAGCAGATGGAGGCGATGAACAACATGGGTCCGCTCGATCAGGTGATGGACATGATCCCCGGCTTCGGCGGCGGGATCAAGGACCAGCTCCCCGACGACGCGATGGACGTCACCCAGGAGCGGATGCGGTCGTTCTCGGTCATCATGGACTCGATGACCGAGGCCGAAAAGGAGTACCCGAAGGCTATCGGCGCCAGCCAGATCGAGCGCATCGCCAAGGGCTCGGGCACCAGCGAGGACCAGGTCCGGGAACTGCTCCAGCAGTACAAGATGATGGAGAAGACGATCAAGCAGTTCCAGGGCATGGGCTCCGAGCAGGAGATGCAGCGCATGATGAAGCAGATGCAACAGCAGGGCGGCGGAGGCGGCGGTGGCATGGGCGGCATGGGCCCGTTCGGATAACTCGCCGCTTGCGTCGCGATTCGGCCGTTCTCCCTCTCTCATTCATCCGTTCTCGAGTCCTCACTCGCTCGCAATTCGACCCGCCCCTCGAGTCGCCACCTCACCCGCCGAACGGTTAGATTCGGTGACAGTCCGGGCGTCACGTTAAAGAACGGCTAGACCTAGCCTCGAGTATCATGGACGCGAATCGGCGACAGTATCTGGCCCGCACCGGGGCCGTCCTGGGCACGGCCGCGCTCGCAGGGTGTCTCGACGCTCTCGACGGCGACGAGGGCTCCGACGTCGACGTCGAGGACCGCACCGGCCCCCGGGAACTCGACCGGGCCGTCGGACAGTTGAACCGGGCCGCGCTCGCGCTGAACGTCGACGAAGGGGCGCTCGAGAACCCCGAGGAGGTCGACTTCGACGCCTCCGAGCCGCGCGATCACCTCGAGCAAGCACGCGAGCACCTCTCGACCGCCGAATCCGAACTGGACGGCCGAGAGGACGATCTCGAGGCGTTGCGCACCTACGCGGGCGTTCTCGAGACGCTGACCGACGTCACCGCGACGGTGGCCGACGACGCGCTCCTCGAGGACGTCGAACGGGTGAATACGGCCCTCGAGAGCGATGGAGAGAATCTCGACGAGGCCGTGACGACCGTCGAGGACCGACGAGCGACGCTCGAGTCGACGCAGTCGGCGTTCGACGCCGCCACCTCCGAGTTAGTCTCCCTCGACGCCGACCGCCTGCAGGAACTGGCCGTGATCGACCGCGCGGAGCTCGAGTCCGGCGCGTCGACGCTCGGCGACGTCCTCGACTCGCAGGTCACGCTGGCCACGGGGTACGAGACGCTGCTGGGCGGCTACGAGTACATAGAGCAGGGACGAGCCAAGGCCGACGACGGCAACCACGAGGACGCCGAGATGGCGTTTACCGCGGCGAAACAGGAGTTCGCGACCGCGGCCGAGACGTTCTCGAGCGGCAAGGAGGACGCCCCTAAGGGGCTGGTCGACTACTTCGCCACGGCGCTGTGCCAGAGCGGCCACCTCGAGTCCGCGGCGGGGAGCTTCGCCGACGCCGCCGCTGCGGCGACCGAGCGGGACCCCGTCGCCGCGCGCCAGCACCGCGAGGAGGCCGAGGCGTCGCTCGAGGACGCTCGCGCCTGCGCGGACTGATCGGAGCGGAGTCTCGAGAAGGGGACAGCCGAGCAGCAGGCGCGGCGACTGGGATACTCGAGTCGTCGCCGCTCCAGTGTGATCCGGTCGTAGAATTACAGCAGACTACGGCGGACGGGGCGCTCAGCCCGTAACCGGCTCGCCGTCTTCCGTCGGCGGCGCGATCTGATCGACGTACTCCTCGACGGACGGCTCCTCGACGCGGACGCGGACGTTGATCTCGCCGAGTTCGTCCGGCTCGCCGACCGAGAAGTTGACTCGATCCATGAACGCGGCCTGCTTCTTGAGCGCAAAGGAGAACGTGTCACCCTCGCGGTTCGCGAAGAACTCGCCGCGGGCCGTATCGAGGATCTCCTGGCGGTGAAGCAGGTCCGAGAAGTGCTCCATCGAGTGGGCTTCGGCTCTGATCTCGCCGAACTCCTCCTCGAGGTCGGCGTTTGGGAAGATGTTGGCGACGGCGTCGGCGACGCGGCTCGTGACCTCGGTGTCGTAGACCGGTGCCGTGATCTCGACGTCGACGCGGTAGATGTCGGTCATGGGTCTGCTTCCGCTTCGGTTCGGTTTGCGTTTTCGTCCTCCGGTTCGGTTTCCGTCTCTGTCCCGGCGTCGGCGCCTACCCCCTCGCGGATGATCGTCCGCATCCGCTCGTGGAACGCCTCGAGCGTGTCGGTGTTCTCGACGACGACGTCGGCCTGGGCCATCGCGTCGTCCATCCCGAAGCCGCGCTCGCGCTCGTCGCGTGCGGCCAAGGGTTCGCCGCCCTCGTCCTCGCCGGCGTCGCGGCCGCGGGCGTCGATCCGCTCGGCCCGGACCTCGAAGGGGGCCTCGATACTGACGAGCGTGAAGTCCTCGCCGAAGCGCTCCTCGAAGACGTCGACCTCGGTGTCCGATCGGATGCCGTCCACGAGGACGGTGTCGTGGTCCTCGAGGCGGTCCTCGATCATCGGGAGCGAGCGCTCGGCGATGGCCGCCGGGCCGTTCTCGTCGCGCAGGGCCTGCGCGACCTTCCCGTGGTCTTTCGTCGGGTCGAGTCCGCGGTCGGCGGTCTCCTGGCGGACGACGTCGCCCATCGTCACCACCGGGATTCCGTCCTCGCGTGCGACGGTGGCGGCCTCGCCCTTGCCGCTGCCGGGCAGTCCCACCGTTCCGATGACGTGCATCGAGTCCGAATAGCAGCGTTGCCCGCTTAAGGACTGTGCCTCGCGGGCGCTCGCGTTGTCGGTCTCGATTTTGGCTCGAGGAGTGACTCGGCTGTGCGGCATCCCTATAGGCTTTCGCGCTGCTCGTCGACGTCTCTGCTATGCGACTCTCCACGATCGCGATCGTCGTCGGTCTCGGGCTGATCGTTATCCCGATTCCGGTGTTGCCGCCGTTCGTCGGGACGATTCTGGGCGTGCTCGTGTTGCTGGTCGGGTTGTTCCTGCGGTTCCTCGGGCTCTGAAGTTGGCAGTTGCTCAGGTTGTATCGCCTGTCGAGAGCGCTCAATCCATACCGCTTATACCAGTTGATCGTCGATATGGACTCGAGGGCACGTAGCTCAGTCTGGATAAGAGCGTCGGACTTCTATCCTCGTCGCGTCTGCGGCGGGGGAAGACATCCGACGGTCGTGGGTTCAAATCCCATCGTGCCCGTGCGAAAACTATCGTTTTAGGGCTTCTATCCAGAAGTCCGTTCGAGAGTCGCTATCGTTCGTATTCGCGGGATTCCGAACTCGAAATCCGCCCTGAGAATCGGGATTCCGTTCAACCGTTGAACGCACCCCGTCGCCCGCTTGCGGTTTCCGTTGTTGGGACCACGGTGGGGTGGTCGGCGTGACGGTCGCACCATGGCCGTCAGCTGGCCGGTCGACGTGCCTGCACTGCGACTCGTTCATCACCGATCGGTTCGGTCGCGTCTTCGGTGACGAGAACGACCGCGTCCACCGCTGTCCCGAGTGCGACACCTACGCGCGGCTAACTCGCGGGTCCGCCGCCGGAAAAGACGTCGAGGTCCCAGACCCAGAAACGTCGCCCGGCCGCCACGGGGGTGAGCCCGATGTCTGAGTTCGTCCGGGCGAACCGACTGTACGATGTCGAGAACCGGACGCCCATAGCCCATCCGGCCCATCAAGCGAGCGACGCCGACGTTCGTCGTGCGCTCGAGGAACGAGACGATCGCGAGATTCGGACCGACGGCGGAACCGACTCGAGCGAGCGATACGTCCCGGTCACCATCGACGGCGAGCGGGTACCGGCCGAACAGGTCGACCGGTTCGACGGCGACGTGATCGTGAGCGTTCCCGTCGCATCAGCTGTCAGCGAAGGATTCGACTTCTCGGGAATCTGGCGGTGCAAGCGCGTCACGGTGAAAATATTCGGGCGAGAGTTCGCCGCGACGATCGCTGCGTGTAGTATCGAGCACGGCGTTGCGGGAATTCAACTAACCGAGTGTGAGTCGTTCGAGTCCGGCGCTGCTCGCAGCGACAACCGCACGGACATCGGTCACTCGCCTTCACATTCTGAGAATTCCACGCGAAGGCAAGGGGGTGACTCGGGCCGATGACGGAGTGTCCGGTTTGCGACGCCGAGAGCGCGAAGGTCTACCGCTGTTCGGAGTGCGGTGCCGATCTCGTCGGTCGGACTGACCCCGAGGAGGAACGGGGGCGATGACGCAGGTCGAGACGACGCCGCACGAGATCGAGGGCCGCTGGAAGTGGCCCGACTGGGGCCGCGGTCCATACGATGCACTGTCGTCGGTGATGCTCGGCCCACCGTTCGAGGGATACCTGGAGCTGGACATCGAGATCGACGGCGAGCCCTGGCACCTCGAGGTGAGCTACAGCAAGTCGGGGTTCGCGCCGCGACTATCTGACGGAATCAACGCCGAGCGGCTCTACGAGTGGGATATTCGCGGGCGCGGGCGCGGCGAGCGGAAGGCGTCGTACAATATCTCGCCGCGGTTCCCGAACATGCGCCACTGGGAGACCGGCGAGCCGGTGAATCTCCCCTGGGAGAATCAGATCGGCGAGGTCGGCGGCGTCGACGTCGAGTTCCACGTCAGTAACATCGAGCCCGACCGTGGTCTCGAGTTGCTGCCGGAGTTCTTCACGGCGATCTTCGAGCACGCCGAAGAGCGAGTCCATCCCGAGTACTTCCGGACGGACCCGCACCCGGCGAGTCGGATGTGGGCGTACGAGCGGTACGTCCGAATCCGTCGGCAGTGGGCCGAAAAGCTCGCATCGGCCGGTGTGCTGCAGAAGGTAGTTCACTATCTCTCCGACCTCGAGGGGATCGTCGCGGAGTTGCAACTCAACAACAAGGAAGTGATCAATCACCAGAACCGGCTGATCCTCGATCCTACGTCAGCTGCAAAGTTACTGCCCGGTCACACCTATGGGCGGAAGTTCGAGATCTACCAGCTGGCTGATCCGGACGCAGTCTCGAAAGATCACCCGTCGTACCATCCGAAGGTGGAAGTCCTGGTGAACAAGTCAATGAACGACGGTGAGGCATGGGCATGGGCCGACCGTCACGAGGTAACCGAACAGATAGACGAGACGCTACTGAACGCGCTGCACTGGGAAGATATCCCGTTCGGTCCTGACGGGAACGACGTGTACGTGCCCGACGATCACTTCGATGCCGTCGCTCGAGACGACCAGGTCGAACTCTACGAAGATCCGACGCCGCGCCTCGAGGCGAAGACGGACCACCTGTTGATGACGACGCTGCGGGACATGGGCGAGACTGCCCGCGAGGTGACCGAGACAGTTGCCACCGACGGCAGTGGGACCGTCGACGGTCTCGCCGACGAGTTGGGCAAGCACCCGGCAACGATCTACCGCGCGATCGAAGACCTCGGCGACATCCTCGAGTTGGATCAAGGCGAAATCTCGTTCCGAGCGCGGAAGTATCAGGAGGAGTTGCGTGCACTTGTCGAGTCAGCCGAGTACGCAATCGAGAGTTTCGCTGATCGCATTCAGCATGTGATGGGCCTGGCCGACCATATCGCCGAGTCGTCGCCGTTCCAGAAGTGGCTCGCAGAGAACGGTGCTGAAATCGAATTCGACGAAAGCGGCAATCCGAAGAAGCTCCGAATTGACGCGATTCTGTCGCTGAAGAAGGCCGATAGCTTCGAGAACGCTCGGCGCGTCGCCCAGGAGGCGATCGACGCGTGGCGTCACTCCGGAAACGACGTCGTGCCGTTCAGCAAGGTGTCGATGGTCTGGCGGACACCTGGAGGCGGCCGCGACAGCCACCGCGTGGGTGCGATCGCCGACTGGTAGAACCGCCCTCGTGAGTGGCAACACTATTCTGCGGCCTGTTTTCGGCAAGTTCGCTTGTATAATAGCGGCTGTTAGTCAATTCTGATTGTAGTTTTTTCCTCGAGGAGGTGCCGCCGTCGCGATCGCGACGGGTCGCCTGCGGGTCGGTTTCGCGCTGCGCGCGAAACGCCCCTTGGCGGGTGTCGCCAAGGCGACAGCGCCAAAAATTACAGCGCCCCTGCCTCGTCCCCGTGAAAAATCTCCAGTTGAAACTCACGAAACGAGGCAGTCTAAGCGCTTATTCTGCTCCTTAGGAGCGCAAAATAGTTAGAACTCTACCGACCGTGTTATTACAAACTATCAATAACCGATTAATATGCAATCGACTGACTTGCCAAGTCTGCTAAAAGAAGAAGTTGAGATCCTCTATTTATATGTTCCAGTCGTGTTTGGTTATCTATATCATCTTGAAGGCGAATTACAATATTTGATTGTAGGGATCCTCTCAATGATTTTTCCGGCAATGGATATAGCTCACTCATATTATCTGAATGGTAGAATGTTTTTGGGAAATAGCATGGACCCAACCAAACTTGCGGCTTTATATATGATTTCTCTCTTGATTTATGTTCCCTCGCATATTTATGGTATGTCCGAATTATTTAGTGTTTTAAACCATAATAACCTAATAAGTACTGTACTGTTTTTCGTTGGCTCTTTTCTTACAATATTGGCTACTTTTTCCTGGCTCTTGTTCAAATGGACAATAAAACCGCCTAAAGACTTGCATGCAGTCCCAAGCGACCTACAGGAGCCATTGTTAGAGTTGCGTGAAGGGATGAAAGATATTCAGCTGAGTGATCTTGAGGAAGTTCCGGAGAACTTGCGAAAGCCAATAGAGGATCTGTATAGGTCACTAGACGACGTAGAATAAGGACCAATTCATATCCTTTCTCTCAGATTCACTGTACTTAGAAACAATTCCTGCTATAAGAGCCACTCTTTTTATAATTCGAAGCAGTTACTAATGCTAAACGGTGAATAAGTCAGCATGGACAATAGAAGTACTTCCGCAGGGATATTCCTCAGGTTTTACGATGAAGATGGCGAATTGATAGAAGAGTTTACATCTGATAATTTACCAATACCAAATGAGGGGGAAGAAATTCTGTTAACGAATATAACATTCAAAGAATTTGAAGGAGAGGAAATGGATGATGATATAGAGATGAATTCATTTGGGAGTTATGAAATTACGGAAATCTCAAAGCAATACTCTAAGGTCAGTGTGGAAAATCCAGACGGTGAGTTAGAGATTGAAAATTCACCATCTATTATAGTTGATATTTATACGAAGGAACTAGGTTATAGCGATGATAGTGCTGATGATAATATTGAAGGATAGTACATTGAACCAATAGCAATTTCAATTAGCAGTGTAGAGTCAATTACAATGTCTGAACCTGGAACTGATCAGAGTGACGGTGAGAACCCCTCCCCAAATCCACGGGATCTAGTAGATAACTCTGAAGATGAAATCGATGAAAGAATCATACAGAACTTACAAAATATACAGGAAAATCAGGAATTAGCACAACAAGAAAGAAAGCACTTGCGGGGGAAGATTAACCGCAAGATGGATGGGTTGGAACGTCATGTGAAAAAAGAGAATGATCCTACTGAATTCACTGCTGAAGACCTCTATCGATCGGTTGTTCTTGCAACAATTTTTGTGGGAGTTGTAGGAATGTTAATAAGTATAATAGTCTCTGGATATGGATTCATACCTCTATTTGGAATTGGGATTGCCTTTTTGATATTCGCTTATAAAATGGGAATCCCTGACGAGTTATGAGCTTTAAACAAGTCGGTCTTGCTGAGATTGGTACTGACTTCTGCATTACAGCAATTTTACTAGCTAATATTGCTGGAACAATCCAAATAGGGGCTTCTAGATATAATCTCCTTGCTGAAAGTCTAAACTCAGAGATATCTTCTACTGAGTATCTATTATTGGTCTTTGTATCACTGATATTCATATTCGGTGTTTTCCTAACGTCAAGTATACTGTACTTGAAATATTTGAAACTAAAGAGGTTATCAGAACAGGCGAAATAGCAATAAATCTTATTGAAAATCGCTCTATGGATCTTTCTTCTCCCCCTGGGGTTGCACGTTGACAGAATCCGTTTCCCGAGTATGCACACGAATCGAGCAGTGCCGTGTGCATATTGGTCGGCGATCACCATGATGATCCCGTCGACCGCTCTGGTAGAGTGATAGAAACACCCCGGATTTGGGCTGTATAGACCGGTCCAGTGAGTCGAAAAAACTAGGATTTCCGGGGTCGTGTGTACGAGCATGCGAATTCGAACTGACGGCGACTACGCCTATCGCGAGGATGCAATCGAACGAGCAGCAGATTTCTACGACTGTAACAAGACGAAAGCCGTGGTCTCTGCCTGCGAAGACGTGCCCCGTCTCGTCGCAGCTGCACGCCAGGTCCTCGAGCGCGACGATCTCACTCACGAGCAGCGCCGGGAGATCGCTGAAACGTTATCGACTCGAGTGACGAACTTCGAGGTAGAGAAGACCGTTACCATTGTTCAAGATTAGAGGTTGGCACCCCACTCCCGATATCACGGAAGCCCGTATAGAGTCTGGATTCAATGGTAGGTGACCAAACTTCGTCAAAATACCTAAGTCACTTCGGCAATTTATCTAAGTTATGCGCGACCCAAATTCCAATCGTAGTGAGCGCGACCTCGAGGAGTATCCAGATCCAGAAGCATATCGACGCACACTGATTGAGAACGTTGGCCAGTACAACGCCAAGCTAATTCAAGATCCTTCCGACCAGACTCCTCGCGAGTATAAGCTGACCTACCAGAACCCGTTCGAAGGTGAAATTGAATTACACTTCAATGATGCTAAAAAGGCAGCCCTCCATACCTCTCTCCTAATTACTCTCGGAGACTTCAGCCAGCAGGATGTTGGCGATGATGGAGTCCCCCTGAAAGTTGCGCTCGATGGTCGCCCAGCAATTGCCGCATATCTATATGTAGTGCAGGAGGAACCCACCAGAGAGATTGCGGCGACTCTGGGGGTAGATCGGAGGACGGTCTGGGACTATTGGTCGAAGATTCGACAGCGAGCCCGCGAGGACCCAGATACAGTGGAATGGAAGAACTAGCCTCCCCAAGCTAGCATCGCTTATCTCTGTTTGAGGTGTTCAACAAGTCGAATTAGAAGATATCGCCGATCGCGATCTTCGCTTGCTCGGTTCCACGATGATCGCCACCACCGTGCCATCGGAGTAGCGGGAGATCACACGCTCGAACCATCTTATCCTTCACGATAGTCAGTCCCGAACGGCCGTGCGGTCGGTAAACGACGAAACAGTACCAGCCGTTGTGGCGCTGTAGCTTGTCGTGATACTCCCGATAGATCTTGAAGTTCCCCGGTTGGCCGTTCGAATGCTCGAGCATGGTACTCTTGATTTCGACGGGTGTTCCGTTCCCGAATCTGGCGTCGTGCCAGCTGGCCCGCTCGAGATCGAACCGACGCTTCCGGGCCATCCGCTTTTCGCAGATCGTGCCGAAGTGATTGGCGCGCTTCGAGCGGTTCACGCGGACCACGCGCGTCGCGCGCCGCTATATATACACCTCCGCCGCCTGCGACCCGCCCGCCCATCGGTCGTATCGCTCCCGCTCGGGAGCGACCGGGGCCGGCGATGGGCTACAGTAAACCCGGGGGAGTTTCGCTTTACGGGTTGACACCCCGACGCCCTCATGCAATCACCTGCTCGACGGTGTTAACCCAGTCGGCCTTTTCGCCGCCGTCGTCGATCTCTTTCCACCAGTTCGAGACGGTAGCGTGGCTGTAGGGGACGAACTCGGCGGTTTCGCGTGCGGACATTCCCTGCCGGCGGCACTTTTCCATCGTCCAGGCGGCGACCCGCTTCACGTCTTCCTCGGCAATCGCCTCGCCTTCCTTGTCGTCGCCTTCGGGGGCTTCCCACGACCAATCGGCTTCGTCCTGTGTGTGGAAGTTCCAGTCCGTCGGCGGAATCCCCTCGAGGGGACGGGGATCGACGTCGACGAGCTTGCCGCCGGAAACGCGGTCGGCGACGACGGCTTGCTTCTTCGATTTCTTCTTGATAATCGTCCCAACGCGCCAGAGGAGCGGGTGAATCGACGATTCGTCGTGACCGATATAGATGAGTGCGCCGCCGTATTTGCGGATCTTGAACACCAACGGCCCCATCTTCTGGCGAACCTTGTGGCCGTCCGCGCCGGTCCCGCTAGCATTGGTCGAGAACTCGTCGCCGATGAATAGTTTCGGCTGCTGGGGGTTCTCGACAGGATCGCCGTCCTGCGTTGCCCACTCCTCGAGTAGGGGGTAGTGTGGAATCCAGCCGTCCTCGACGGTGCCGTCGTCGCGTACCCAGTCGTCGAGTCGATCGAGCGTCCGGATGTTCGAGCCGACCAGGAGGTCGCCGTCGACCCACCGCTCGCGCAACTGGCCCAACAGCCCAGCGAAGTCGGTCTTCCCCGCGCCCATCTCCCCAAGCACGACGATCACCGGCGCGGGGCCGGCGACGATCTCTTGCAACCGCGTGACCGCTTTGATCCCCGCGAGGTCGGCCTGCTGCGAGGGATCGCCGATGTAGTGTTTCAGCGTCAGCGTGTCGCCGTTCTCGAGGGCGTCGCGAGCCGTCTCGCTGCCCTCTGCCCGCAGGATGTCGCGGTTCTTGCCGACGGCCATGTAGTCTTTCGCAGCCTTTCCGTCCCAGCGGTCCACATCGTGATGGATCGCCCGCATGGCCAGCTGGCGATCGACATGCTCGTCGCGAACGAATCCCGAGTGCGGGAGCACTTCGTCGGGATCGCGCTCGAGGTTGTTGGCCTGGTACTCGCGAAAGCCGCCGACCGTGTAGTTGTCCTGTTCGTCGCTCATCGTTCACCCCCGTCGGTTGCGGCTTGCTGGGCCTGTTCTGCGGTCGCTGGCGGGCCGCTCGTCGTCTCGATGCCGTGTTCGTCGGCGTAGTCCTCGACGAAGCCGTTGATGTCCTTGATGCCCTCGGTCGCGTTCTTCTCGGCGTCGTCGCGAGCGTCTTCGAACCGTGATTTGACGGCCGTCTTCGGGTTCATCAGCCCGCGCTCGTCGGCCTCCGCTTCTTCGTTGATCACGTCCTTCTGGATTTGCAGCCCCATCTTCGAGATCCGACCGCGGAGCCGATTCGCTGCGAGATATTCTTCAACGAGATCGCCATGGATGTCCTCGAGCATGGCCTTCACCGTGACAAGTTTCGAGTCGCTGAGTTGGCTGAAGTAGCAGCCACGAACGATCAGCGTCTCGGTGTCCGCGTGCCAGTCGAACTCGCGAACCTCGAACGCAGAGCCGTCGTTGACCGGGTACGGCGACGGTCCTTCGACGGTCTTGTTTTCCCAAACGCCGGGCTCGACGTAGTATTTCTCTCGTTCGTCGGTGACGCCGTTGATGTGGTGTATCGTCACCATATTCCGCTGCCGGAGCTTGCGCGAGCCCGTGATGAACAGCCCCAGCAGCGGTGGCCCGAGCAGGAACGTCGCAGCGATCCAGCCGTGCACAATGGGCGGGATACCCGGCAGTTCTGGTCGGAACCAGACTAACAGGATGGCGATCGATACCATCGCGCCGCCGACGAGCAGCTGCGCCTCGGCGACGACGTAGGTCACTCGGTCCGACCAAGAGCCGAAGGTGCCGCTGGTGTCGCTCATGCCTCGATCACCCCGGTCTCCTCGCTGCGAACGACGTACCACGCGCCGAGACCAGCGAACGAGACGGTCATGGCAACGCCGGAGAACAGCCCCGACTCACCGCCGAAGTGTTTCAGCGGATTCCGTTCGACCGTCCCGACCGAGACGAACGCGCCGGTCCCCTGCTGAAGCGACCGCCGCGTCGCGACCGCGACGCCCGCGCCCTCGCGGTCGGTGACGGCGAAGGTGATCGTGTTCGATCCCTCCTCGAGTTCCACTTCATCGTAGTTGAACGAACCCGTCCCTTCCTCGAAGCCGCCGGCTTCGGTCATCGATACCTCGGTTTCGGTGTCCGCCTCGACCGTGATCGTGAACATGCCCGGCCGGTACTCCCAGTCAGTGATCCGGGTGTCGCTGTCGATCGCCTGGACGTCCTCGCTCTCAGTCTCGACGGCCGTCCCGTTCGTGGCGTTCTCCTGCGCGGCGACTGCGCCCATGCCCACCGCCAGAGAGAGCACTACTACCGCTGCAAAAACGAAAAATCGGGACATGGCTACTTTCCACCAACGAACGGAATGAAGTTGGTTGCGATTCCTACCACCGACATGACGATAACGCCGATAATCGCCAGTCCCGCGATCTGGTCGCCGCTGAAGTCGCTGAAGCCGCCAACCGACGGGAACCCCCATCCGCCGTCGTTCTGCGATTCTTCGTACTTTTGAATCAGTTCTTCATTGCGCTTTCTCATCTTCTCCCATTCCTCTTGAGTGATGTAATTCTCGTCGTTTTGGGGCTCGGACTGCTCGAAATCGAGGGATTTCACTTGCTGGCCGTCGGAATCCGTAATCTCCACGACCGTAAACGACTGATCAAGTTGAATGGTTTCCCAGTTGGTATCGTCGGTCGTAGCCGACATTTCGACGGTATCGACTTCAGTTATGGACGTTTCTACTTGGTCCGATATATCGACTGTCCAGACCGTCTCGTCCGAATCGTTCGTTTTCTCGCTGAAGTCGTCGGCCGTGACGGTCGCCGTCTCTCCAGCGATAGTTTTGATGGCGTATTCCGTATCAGAGAAGGGTTCAGCGGTGAACGTGACAACCCCGCCATCAACACCGGTCTCGTACTGTCCCCACTCCCCGTTACCTGCAGCAACGTCGTAGGTGAAATACACATCGCCGCTCAGGTCTGCCGGGTTGTAGGTTTCTCCGGCCTCGATCGGGCCATCTGAGTCATCGGTGAGTGCAACATTACCGGAGATCGTCACCGTGCCGTTATCCTGCTCGATCTCGATAGTCGCCTCGCGCTCGAGGTCGACCGGGATGTTAAGAGCGATCAGGTCGGCAATCCCTTGGTTCACGCCCTGATCAGACGAGATTTCCGCCATCTCCCGCGGCGTTAGCAGGTCAGACGTGTCGATTTCACCGGACTGAACCTCACCGTACACGTTCGACACCCACGTTTGCAGGCCGCTTTTGACATCGCTTAGGACCGTCTCAAATTCGTCGTAAAGATCAGTCCATTCCTGCTCCTTGAGGTAGACCACTTTGTCCGAGTTAGAGTCAGACGGCGGATAGACATCGACAACAGGTAACGTGCTGTCGCCGGTATCGGAGTCAATAGAATCGTTTCGGTACGGGGACCACTCGTTGCCGCTTTGAGTATTGAATTCCACAACGTGCACATCCATTGTGTCGCCGTTGGGGAACTCGGCGGTCTGCTTGTTTTTCTCCGTCCGAGCCTGCCGAACAGTATCAGTATCCGAGTGTCGCGACTCAATCAGGCCGTCCAGACCAAGATCAGAGTGATCCTGAACTTTCGTGATGAGGTTTTGAAGCTCGTTGACGGACTCATTCCACGACCGCAGGAGGTTCTTCATCGGAGTGGTGACGCTTTCCTCCGCCGCTTTGAAAGCAGCGTCTTCGACCTCTTGCTCGGTTTTCTCGTCGTTCAGCGCCTCAATCGCGGCCACCTTGCCATCAGCATATAAGGAGTGTTCTAAGCCCGTGTTGATGATATTTCGATTGTCAACGAAAGTGCTCGCATTATTCGATTCGCGCTTTTTAGCGGAGTTATAGACGCTTTCGTGCAGCGCGTCGGGGGTCATGCCCTCCGGTGGGTCATCGGCTCCGATAACCTCGTGTTCGCGAAGCGCCCAGCCGACCGCTGCGCCAGCGGTCGGTGCGAGCACGATCGCCGCGGGCGGAATCGCTCGAGCACGTCCTGCCGGAGAGAACTGCGGGACAGCCTGCGAGCCCGCCGCCCCGATCGCCGCGGTCGCCGTCGCCGCGGTCATTACCCGCCGCATCGCCTCACGTCTCGAGATTCCGTCGCCGTTACCCCCCTCGAGCGTGGGCTGTGGGCCGGCGTCGTCCGGCGAGTCAGCGGCCGACATTAGCGACCACCCTGTCGGCACGCGGCCGCCCCGGCCGTCGCGATCGCCGCGACAGCGACGCCGGCACCGAAGCCGGGCGACCCGTCCGAACCGTCGGCGTTGCCGAAGAACCCGCCGCCGATCGAGGCGTCGTCGGGCGCGACGTAGCCGCTCTCGATGTTCGATTCGTTTCCGACCGTGACGAGCACGCGGTACTCGGTCGCCAGTTCGAAGTAGTCGCTCGAGTCGTTGCCGGCGGTGTATTCGTTCGTGACGGTATCGTTCGTCGCGCCGGTCACTGAATCGGAGACGACCGGATCAGCCGTCAGCGTCAGCGACAGCACCTCATCGTCGGACGTGATAGAGTCCGACGAAACCGTCGACAGGTCGACGGTCCCGTTGTCGGCGAAGTCGTCGCTGCTCACGTCGACCGTCGTCCCCGACTGATTCAACTCGGCCGAGTAGGTCGCACTCGGCACGATGTCGTCGGAGACCTCGAGCACGGTCCCGTTCAACGTCCCGGAATGGGCCGGTTCGGTCCCGTTGACTTGCCACGCTTCCTCGTTGTACGATTCGAAGTCGACCGTTTCCGTGCTCGAGTTGTTCGCGAACTCGCTGGCGAACTCGATGTCGAGCTCAACGTAGCTGGTATTCTCGGTCGTCTCAATCGTGCTATTCTCAATCTCGTTGGGACCACTGCCTTGGGCACTCGCAACCGCAACGAGCCCGAAACTCAGACAGAGGATGACCGTCGCCCACGCGACGAGCAGTACGTAAGCCGTGCTGGGGGAAACCAGCGTTCTGAAAGAATGTGTCATTATGGGCACCTCAGTAGTACGCGATCAGGTAGTAGCCGGCCCCGTTGAACATGATGAGCAGCAGGCCAGCGTACCAGTACGCGGCCATAGCGGCCCCGACAGGCGGGACGAGCGCGACCGCGAGATTCAACAGAACCATCCCGCCAACCACAGCGCCCTGCTCTTGGCTGAAATCGCTGAAGTCGCGCGCCTCGTTCGACAACCAGGCGATCCCGATGATGATCATCGAGAAGATAAATGCATACGTGATTTCCACGCTGGAGGCGCTGTACAGCGCGTCGCCGAGATAGAACGTGATGGGTGAGTCAATACCGATCGTGCCCAGCCCGGACATCGCCAGCGTCGCGGCGACGAACAGAGGCGCGAGCACGGCGTCGATCAGGTCGACGCCTTCGTGATTCTTCATTCTGCTGAACGGGTTTGCTGTTGCCATAGTGCGACGGCGAGCGGTCGAACCCGACCCTACGAAAACCTCAGCAAAACCGTGGCACAACCTTGGTATCGCTGATAGTCACCAACATTTATACCAAGGCGGGTTGCCGCCGCTTCCATGGCGCTGAACAAACTCCGCCAGTTAGACCAGAACTCGCTCGGGGTTACGCTCCCGAAAGACGATCTCCGCGTCGAGGGACTACTGAACGGAGACGGTGAACTCAAGGACGAGCATCATATCCACATTCGTCATGTCGATAACGGTGAATGGCATCTTGAACTCGTCAAAGATCTGAGTACGTGATTATGGTATATTCCCGGTAGTAGTAACTAATCGGCAACATATCGACGAGGCTATTTAGAAATAATATGGTTTAGATGTTTACTAGAAGTCCCACTCAACAGAACCGATGACGGTTTCAGCGTTACCATCAATAGCGACGATATTCACTTCACCCGTATCCTCAAGGGAGTTAGATGAGCCATTCTCAAGCGTATGAGTGGTTCCGACACCGTCAAGGTCGCTTAGAGTCACTTCGTCATCTCCACCAGTGTTCTGAAGTCCCTCACCTTCCCGAACAACGAACTCCTCAGCATTCCCCTCCTTCTCTAGAGTGAAGTGGATCTCTCCAGAGTTGTTAACATCAGTATCGACAGCTGCGTTCACGGTACCCTCGCCCATGCTATCACCCATATCGAGGACAAACGTCGCGATAACGGCAGCCAGAATCACAGTGATAGCAACCATTAAGATAACTCCAATAACAGGCGATACAGCGCGTTGTTCTTCCGATCCGACCAGTTTGCCACGGATGAGTTTCAGATCCATATGTTCTCATGCGCCGTGAACGGTCGGAAGGATTATCCACAGTGGTACGGAACCACCGACTGCACGGGGGGATTGGAACACACCATCCCGTCGCACCCTTCCTTGCCGCTCCGATTTGGCGCTGATAACTACCAGTGGAAGCGGGGTATATATAAGTTCCCGATAGTGTCTCCCATTGAACGAAAAGACGGTGTTATGGGCTTTCAGATCTGATAATTAGGCGGGCATAGAACTGCTACAGCACCGGCTTGAAGCAACGCCGTCTTGCGATTTCCTGTATATCAATGAGTCGGCACCTACTTGGTATCTGATTGATCACTGTTGCATATGGTCGAGTCCACGGGGTTGGTCTCCGAGCAAGCGCTTGCGCGCACCTACGACGGTGGCGCATATCCGGAGGCGTACGAAGTCGTCGAGCAGTATCGACGCGCGATCGAATATGCTCGTAAACACGACGTGGGCTCGAGTGCAACTGCCTCGGCGCTAGACCTTCCACGATCTCGACTTCGCACTTGGATCGACGATAGTGGTGCACCCGATGTCGTTCGCGGAATTGAGACGGCACGTGATTACGGCTGGCTCAATTGTTCCTACGATGATCCGGAGTTTGCGGGTCTGAATGTTCTTGTCGCGAACGTCTTTTCAGGCGGATCGATCGCTGAACAGTACTACCGTCCGTCGTTCTCGTTGAATCGCCGGAGTGAAGACTCACACGTCATTGATGCGCTCGAATTGACCAGCGTCGACTATCAGGTAGTCGCCGATCGCGACAGTCGTGCCGACGAGATTCGTCCCACTGACGACGGCACGGTTCTCGGGCGCGTGCTCGCCACGCTTGGCGCACCGATTGGTCCGAAGGCCGACCAGCATCTCGAACTGCCCAACTACCTCGAGGCCGCACCAGCAGACGTTCGCGAGACCTTCGTGTACGCGTATCTCGAGAACCGGGCGATCGAACACGACGAGAAGGAGACGCTACACATCCAAGAGGAGCGGAATCGGGACTACCTCTCAGCACTCGCAGATTTGATTGACGATGTTGCCGACGGAGGCGTTGCACTTCGAGACCGCCATATCGTTATCTCTGCTGACGCGGCACGACGGTTGGGAACTGCTCGGTAGAATCTGATTCTGCTATTCGGTTCGCTCGAGATCTGCAGCATCGAGATCGCCGCTGAGATACGCACGCCCTTTTTCGGTGATCTTGTAGGGTGAACCCTTCCCGTCTTCTGTTTGCTCTAACAGCCCATGTTCTGCCAATCGGTCCATTCGGCGGGAGAACGTGCTTAGACTCTTGTCTAGCATCCCAAATTCGTCGACCAAGTTGTAGCGGACTGCGCCGGGTTTGAGAGCCACCGGGCGACCGTCGACCTCGAGCTCGTCGAGAAACTCGAGAATTGAGTCGTCAACTTCGTTCATCCACGGTACCCGGGGGCGCATACCCCGGTATTCCGGTGATCGTTTCTTAGTCGCACCGATGAGATTTCCTGGTACATGTTTTATTCTGTGTGTGCAAGTTCTATTGCATAGATTTAAGTTATTCCGCTATAGTCGAGAATCCAACGGGAGCCAGACGGACCCGCCGCTGCCCGGTCGGGTCCTCGTCAGAATTCGCGGACCCGGTGTTAGGGGCACCGGCCCGCTGGCTTCCGTATCCATACTACGGAAGCATGCAATCGCTCGACGCCATAGGGAATAAAATTCCCGTTCGACCGACGTATAGACGACTAGAAAGCGACTATATTCGAGAACGCAGGTATTCAGCAGTATCAGCGGATAGTACTGCCGAATCTGCTTCCCGGACATTTTCCGGCCACTTTCCGGACACGGGATACAACCTCTTACAGCGTTGGTTTCAGGGTATAGAGCAAATATTGGTGTTTTCCGGACACAGCCGCTATAGACCTAATGTCCGGAAGTTCGTTCCACCGTGTATGTCCGATGTGATAGTTGGTTCACCGGCAGCAGGTGGTAGCAGATGACTGCCGACCTCGAGCCGATCGCACCGCACGAAGCGGTCAAGATGTATCACGACGCGATGCGCGACGAGCACGCAGAATCGACGCGCCGAAGCGAGAAACACCGACTACGCGCGTTCGTTCAGTTCTGCGATGAAGAGGGAATCGAGAACCTGAACGATCTCTCCGGACGGGATCTATACAAATACCGGACCTGGCGTCGCGAGGGTCATGGCGACGACCGTGAACCGATCAAGTTGGTTACGCTGAAAGGCCAGCTCGCGTCAGTGCGTCGGTTCCTGCGGTTCGCAGCGAACATCGATGCTGTCCCGGCAGAGCTGTACGAGCAGGTCACGCTGCCGACGATGAAAAATGGCGAAGACGTGTCGAATTCGACGCTGAAGCCGGAGCGAGCGGTCGATATTCTCGACTACCTCGAGAACGCGCAACCGGCTTCGCGAGACCACATTATCGTCATGTTGCTGTGGCGAACGGGAGCGCGAACCGGGGCGATCCGTGGGCTCGACTTGCGAGATCTTGATCTCGACGGTTCGCATCCGCGCGTGTCCGGGCCTGCGATCCATTTCGTTCACCGACCGGATACCGGTACTCCGTTGAAGAATCAGGAGAAGGGGACTCGCTGGAACCGAATCAGCGAGAAAACGGCCCGGTACCTCGAGGACTATATCGAGTACCATCGCCCTGACGTGACGGACGACCACGGCCGGGAACCGTTGATTACGACGGAATACGGCCGTCCAGCAGGGAACACGCTTCGAAAGACGCTCTACCGCGTTACGCGCCCCTGCTGGCGCGGTGAACCGTGTCCGCACGAGCGTGATCCTGACGAGTGCGAAGCGACGCACCTGGACCACGCGAGTAAGTGTCCGTCGGCACGGTCGCCGCACGATCTCCGGAGCGGTCGCGTGACCTTCTATCGTCGCGAGGATGTCCCCCGGCGAGTCGTCAAGGATCGACTCAATGCGAGCGAAGACATCCTCGATCGGCACTACGACCGTCGTTCCGACCGCGAGCAGGCCGAACAGCGCACCGACTACCTTCCAGACCTATGAAATCCATGAACGCCAACCTGAACGTCGCGAACATCGACATCACCCGATCCCATCGTGCCCGTTATCTGCGAACATCGTGAGCAGTAACAGCGCCAAGATTTGAACGAGACGAGTCGTGCGTAGCAAGCACGTCTCGGCATTGTTCAAACTCACGCATCTGTGCGAAGACTATTGTTTTAGGGCTTCTATCCGGAAGCTCGAATGTGGTCCGCTACTGTTCGTATTCGCGGGATTCCAAACCCGGTCTCCTCTCTAAGAATGGCGATTTCATTTATCAATTGAACGTACCCTGTGCAGTTAGGACTGTTTTCGCTTAGTCCAGTAAAACCCAACTCTTGTTAAATAAAATATATTAGTGCGTGTTTATGAGAAGTCCCATTCGACAGAGCCAATGACTGTCTCAGCGTTGCCATCAACAGCAACGATATTCACGTCACCGGTGTTATTGAGTACGCCACTACTACTATCCTTCTCGAGCGTCACAGTTGATCCAGTGCCGGAGAAGCTAAGTTCATGTTCGCCACTACCACTCGAACTACTGTTTAGACCGTCCCCGTTACGCACATAGAACGTCTCAGCGTTTCCTTCCTTTTCAAGGGTGAATGTAATTTCTTCGTCCTCATTGCTGACATCTGAATCAAGAGCAGCGTTTACCGAACCTTCGCCCATGCTGTCGCCCATATCGAGGACGAACGTCGCGATCACTGCAGCCAGAATCACCGTAATTGCCACCATCAGAATAACTCCGATAACGGGCGATACGGCGCGTTGTTCTTCCGATCCGACCAGTTTGTCACGCATTAGTTTCAGATCCATGTATTCTCATGCGCCCTGAACGGTCGGAAGGATTATACACGGTGGTAAGGTACCACCGACTGCACGGGGGATTGGAGCACACCATCCCGTCGCACCCTTCCTTGCCGCTCCGATTTGGCGCTGATAACTACCAGTGGAAGCGGGGTATATATAATTTCCCGATAGTGTATTTGATCGAACGAAAAGACGGTCATATACGCTTTCAGGCCTGATAATTAGGCGGGCATAGAACTCCTACAGCACCGGCTTGAAGCAACGCCATCTTGCGATTTCGATTTCATCCCTCGAGTCGGTGGTTACGTGATACGTCTGGCAGGGCAGACCTGTATGACTGTGGATAGCCGGTTACCGACCGCGCAGACCCTCGCGCGCACCTGCGACGGCGGCCAGTACGAGGATGCATCCGCGGTCGTCGCGCAGTACTACGACTCGCTCAAGCACTCCTTTTCAAGCCTACTCCCCAAACCCCTCGAGCCATCACCACCTGTATGGACGACACCGCCGTCGACACCACGCCTGCCGTCCCCGAGGTCGACACCTTCGCCGAACAGGCCCGCCGCCGCGCCGAAACCGAACGCGAGGCCGTCGAGTGGGCCGTCGACGAACTCGAGAGCCTCGTCGATGACCGCGGGGTCGACCTCGAGCCGCTGCTTGAGTACGCCGAGCGCAGCCGGGAGAGCCTGCCGGCTCGCCACCGGCGGGCCTACGAGGCGATGGCGGACGTGTTCGACGTCGACGCGGCGGTATACGAAGCCTACGTCTTCGCGTTCTCGGAACTCTGCGAGGAACTGACCGAGGGGACCGGCCGCTCCGAGCGGAATCCCAGGGGGTGTACGAACGCGCTAGTCGCCGAGCCCGCGGTCGCCGACCGGGCTGACGCCGCCGGGCCGCTGGTGCTCAAGAACCGCGACATCGCGGGTCGGGGCCTGCGCCCGAAGTCGATCGTCGAACAGCCGCCGATCGACGACTACCACGGGATCCTGACGATCGACACCTGCGGCACGATCTCGATGTTCAAGGGCGTCAACGACCGGGGGCTGGTCGCGGCCAACACCTACATCGACAGCGAGCGCGACGACATCGATCCCGAGGATCAACTGCGAAACGGCACCGTCATCCGGATGCTCTTAGAGGAGTGTGCGACCGTCGAGGCGGCCCGCGCGAAACTCGAGTCCTCCCCCACGAAACACCTGATGGGCCAAACGCTGTTTCTCGCCGACGAGACGAATGCCGTCCTGCTCGAGGTCGATCCGGTAGCCGAACAAATCTCCGCTGACGACGGCCCGGTCGTCACGCGGACCAACCACTTCGTCATCTCCGACTCGACCGAGGCCGAGAGTTCGACGAAACGCCGCCGCCGCGCCCTCGAGTTGCTCGAGGAGCTTGAGCCCCTTACCCGCGAGGACCTCTGGACGATCGCCCGCGACCACGAGCACGGCCCCGGCGACGACTCGATCTGTCGCCACCCGGAACCCGAGGCCGGCGAGTACGCGACGGGGCAGCTCACCACCGCCAGCACGGCCGTCTTCGAGGGCGGCGCGCCGACGATCGAGATCGCGACGGGCAACCCCTGCGAGGATGAGCGAATGCGGTACTCGTTCGGCGACGCAGTCCCGGCCGACCTGCGGACGGGTCGGCGCTGGCTCGAGGGGATGACCTGACGACTGCCGCACGAATTTTCCGAAGAAAAGACGCTCCGCTTGCAGCCTGCGGTGCCGGGACCGGACCCGAATCAGAACGGCTTCAGGCGCGGACGCGGCGCTGCTCGAGGTCGGCCTCGAGGCGCCGCGCGGCTGCGAGTCGCAGGCGCTTGGCGCGGCGTTCGGTAAGCTGGCCGTCGGGAAGCCGCGTCGTCAGCGGCTCGTAGTTCGACGGCGTGAAGCCGAGCCTGCGGAGGTACGCTTGCACGTTCGAGTCCTCGAGGCCGTTGTAGATCGCGGCGTCAGTGATTTCCTCGACGGTGTCGAACGCGGGGAGCGGGACGCTGTCGGCGTTCGGATCGTCACCGGTCTCGGCACCGGCGCGGTCCGGATCGCCGTCGACGACGGCAGTACCGCGAGCGTCTGCCTGTGCGACGATCGAGCGGACCTCCTCGGCGAGTTGCAGCACCTGGCTCGGTAGTGCTGCGTCCGGCGAGCGCCACTCGACGGTCGGCATCGCCCGCCGCAGCCGGACCGGGTTCCAGCAGGCCTCGTAGGGGTCGAACGCCTCGTCGAAGGCGTCGGGGTCGACGCCGCGCTCTATCGCGCGCTCGCGGAAGGTCCCGAAGGCGTCGTCCATCCGTTGCTCCCACTCGGCGACGCTGTCGACGTAGGGCCACAGCTGGCCCTGCTCGGGGCAGGCGCCGTAGCAGGAGCGCCGGTAGAGGTAGGGGCGAGCGCACTCGAGGATCCGTTCGCCGCGGTAGTGCGAGGAGCTGGTGAGGAGCGCGAACGCGGGGTCGATCGCCGTCAGCGCGTTGAGCTGGTCGACGACGCTGGACTGTTCGAAGTGAATGTGCGTCCCGGCACAGACGCGGGCATCGTCGAATCCGGGGCCGACGATCCGTCGCTGGAGATCGGTGCTTCGCTTCTCGCGGTACGGAATTTCGGACGGCGAGGCGGACAGCGGCGTCGCCAGCGGGACGAGCCGCTTGCCCTGCTCGCGGGCCGCGTCGACGACGGTCGCGATCCGATCGCGGAACTCCGTACGGAGTTCGGCCATCGACGTGCACGGCGTTGTCTTGATCTCGAGCATCGGCTCGACGAACTCGGGGTCGATCCCGTCACAGACGTCGAGCAGTGAGTCGGGTGGGACCAGGTCGCCGTCGTCGTCGACGACCCAGTACTCCACCTCGAGGCTGGTTTTCATGGATGTCTCTTGCGCTTGTGAGTCGGTGGCCCCCGAGCGGCCGTCGGGGGACGGGCGGGAGCCGAGTTGTGGCGGCACCGATACCGAATATCGCATCTGCACCGCACTGCGCCGCGTTCGGTGCCGACGTGGTACGTCGTGTGTACCGAGAGTGTAGCGCCTATCCCGGTGAACCGATTGAGCTTGCGTACGAAAGTAGTAGATTGCGCCGCAGAGCGACTGTACCGTGCTAGTACACGGGTTTCAGAGAATGCGGTACGCTACCAGTGGACCTGCGTCTGCAGGATCGTGTAACCACCCTTTCGTTCTTTTCCGTCTCATCTGGAGGGGCGGAGATAGCCGCCCTACTAACGCCCGTGTCACGTGATTGCGTCGGCGTCTCTGCTGGGTTCTTACCCCTGAAGTAACAAGATACAACCACGTATGAGCGACGACGCGAACGCGACTGCGGACGACGGCAGCGACGCTTCGGTAATCGTGGTCGGCGGCGGCCCCGCCGGCCTGAGTGCCGCCCTCTTTACCGCGAAGAACGGGCTCGAGACGACGGTCTTCGACGCCGACGGAACGTGGATGCACAAGGCGCACCTGTTCAACTACCTCGGCATCGGCTCCGTCGGCGGCACCGAGTTCATGGAGACGGCCCGCCAGCAGGTCGACAGCTTCGGCGTCGACCGCCGGCAGGGCGAGGAAGTGACGAGCGTCGAGGCGGCCGATACCGGCGACGGCTTCGTCGTCGCGACGGAGGACGGCGAGTACGAGGCCGACTACGTCGTGCTCGCGACGGGCGCGAACCGCGACCTCGCCGACGACCTCGGCTGCGTGTTCACCGAGGAGGACGTGGTCGACGTCGACGTCGAGATGGAGACCAGCGTCGATAACGTCTACGCGACGGGCGCGATGGTCCGCCCCGAGGAGTGGCAGGCCGCGATCGCGGTCGGCGACGGCGCCGCCGCAGCACTCAACATCCTCTCGGACGTTAAGGGTGAACACTACCACGACTTCGACGTCCCCGCGGACGCCGAGCGCGTCTTCGGCGACGCGGTCGCGGAGTGAGTAGTGAGTGATCCCATGTCCGACGAATCCGAATCCACGACCCCGGTGACGCCCGAACTCCCCGACAGCCCGTTCCACACGACGGGCACCGACCATATCACGATCTGGGGAAGCAACGAGGAAGACACCGTCGAGTTCTACCAGGATCTCCTGGGGATGCCGCTGGTGCTGCGCCAGCCGAACCTCGACGATCCCTCGCAGACCCACCTGTTCTTCGACACCGGCGACGGGCGCATCCTGACCTTCTTCGTCAGCGACGACCGCCCCTCCGCGCGCGGCCAGCGCGCCGGCGTCGGCGCCGTCCACCACCTCTGTTTCAGCGTCGAACCCGACGAGTACGAACAGATCATGCAGTCCCTCGAGGAGGCCGGCCACGGCTACAACGTCTTCGACCGGGGCATCTTCCACTCGATCTACACCCGGGACAACAACGGGCTGGTCATCGAACTCAGCGCCGACAAGTACGAGATTCCGAACGACCGCCGCGGCGAGATCCTCGCGAAGGCCCAGGAACTGCGCGAAGCCGACGGCGCCGAGTACGCCAAGGACGAACATCTCCGGCAAGCCATCGAGGAACTCGGCCTCGAGGTCGTCGAGCACGACCTGCCCGACGCGAGCGCGGGCGTCGGTGGTGTCGAATGAACCGCGGCGGCGGCCACCAGGGCGAGAACCCGCACCAGGGGCAGGAACTGGTCACGGCCGGCACCGACCTCGCGGACGCCGAGGCCGCGATCGTCCTCGTCCACGGCCGCGGCGCGACGGCCCGCAGCATCGTCCAGATGGGCGAGGAGATCCACCGCGAGGGCGTCGCGCTGCTGGCCCCGCAGGCGGCCCGGCGCACGTGGTACCCGAACTCGTTCCTCGAGCCGGTCGAGAAGAACGAACCCGGCCGCAGTTCGGGGCTGCAGGCGATCGAAGACGCCATCGGCGAAGCGAACGACGCCGGCATCCCGACCGACCGGATCATGGTGCTCGGCTTTTCGCAGGGCGCCTGCCTCTCGAGCGAGTACGTCGCGCGCAACCCGCAGCGGTACGGCGGCCTCGTCGCCTTTAGCGGCGGCCTCATCGGACAGGCGATCGATCCCGACGACTACCTCGACGTCGAGAGCGACCTCGAGAATACCCCCGCATTCCTCGGCTGCAGCGACTCCGACCCGCACATCCCCGAGGAGCGCGTCCACGAGACGGCGGACGTCCTCGAGGAACTGAACGCCGACGTGACCACCCGCATCTACGAGGGGATGGGCCACGGCGTCAACGAGGACGAACTCGCGTTCGTCGGCGAAATGGTCGCGGACCTGCTCTCACGGTAACTGCGGCGCTCCTTACTGCTCGAGCCGTTCGTCACCCGCTGCGACGAGCGATTCGACGTCCACGTCGTGATCGTCCTGCAGCGCGGCGAACGATCGCGGGCGATCCGGAGCGTCCCCCTTTTCGCCGATCGAGCGGCGCCACCAGGCGACGTCCCGCCACTCGTCCTCCGTGTACCCCACCGCGGGAAAGTCGCCGACGCGCTCGAAGCCCATCTTCTCGTGGAAGCCGACCGTTTCGGGGTTCGGCAGCGTCGTCACGGCGTAGGCGTCGCGGATCCCCTGGCGCTCGAGCACCGCGAACAGCGACTCGTACAGCGCACGGCCGACGCCCGACTGCCGGGCGTCTTCGGCGACGTAGATCGAGAGTTCGACGACCCAGTCGTAGGCGCGGCGCTCGCGCAGTCGGTGGGCGTAGGCGTAGCCGGCGACCTCGCCGTCGATCTCGCAGACAAGCCACGGGTACTCCTCGAGCGTCGATTCGATCCGCTCGGCCACCTCGGCCGCCGTCGGCGGCGTCTCCTCGAAGGTGACGGCCGTCGATTCGCAAAACGGCGCGTAGATGTCGCGGACGGCCGCGGCGTCGTCGGGCGTCGCGACTCGGATGCGCGATCGCGATTCCATAGCGGGCGTTTCGATCGGTCGCTGATAAGCGCGCCGACTCCTCGTCGCCGCACTGTCTCCTCGTTTCGCTGTCTCAGCCGCTGCAAAGGCGCACAACGCCTTTCCGTCCCGTCGGTGTCCGATCCCCGTACGATGTCCCGATCTCGAGGACCGCGGTGCTCTCGACGCCGACTACTCTGGGCCGCGAGCGGAGCTGCGGTCGGCCTCGCCGGCTGTACCGGCTTGCAGTCCGACGCCGGCGCCCACTGGCGGGAAGGAGGTGCCGACGACGGCGAGTACGAGCGCTTCGGCGACGGGACCGAGTCGGAGACGGCGGTCGGGGAGTCGGACGTCGACGCGCAAACGGACGCGAACGGGACCGAGGGCGACGAGGACGACACGACCGGCGGATCGACCGACGATCTCGTCATCGTCTCGGCCGACGACGAGCGGGATGACGGCATCGAGACCGGCGGCTCCGTCGTCCTCGAGTCCGATGCCTCCGTCGACGACGACGTCGAGGCCGGCTATCAGGTGGCCCTCGAGGACGACGCCGAACTCGACGGGAACCTCGAGGCCGGCGACGACGTCCGGCTCGATCCGGGGGCTGCGATCGACGGCAACGTCGAGGCCGGCGGCGGCGTGATCCTCAGCAACGGTGCCGAGATCGACGGGAACCTCGAGGCGGACGGAACCGTCGCCGTTGCGGGAGACGCGGAAATCGACGGGAACGTCACCGGCAGCGCGGTAACTGTCGCCGGCGACGCCGAGATCGACGGCGAAATCACCGAGACGGGCTGAGGAGGCGGATCGGACGAATATTCAAATGCCGCTGGGGCGGGATCGCAGTGTGTGCAGGACGGGAGCCGCAAGGACCGCTGCGAGACCGAACCCGAGCGCGCCGCTGGCTGCGGGCACGGGCATCGAGACGAGTCCGAAGTAGACGAGCGCACCCGCCAGCGGTGCGAACGCGCCGATCGCGAGTCCGATTCTGATCGCAGGTCGGCGATCGGTCCGCGAGCGAGAGCGGCGGTCGCGGTCGCGTTCCGGGAGCCGTTCGCCGAGCCGAACGAGTTGCCAGCCGCCGAACGCGCCCAGCGACGCGCCGAGTAACAGGACGGCGTCCGGATCGTCGCTGGCTATGAGGGCGGCACTCGCGCTCGCGAGAACGGCCAGCGCGAACGCTGCCGTCCCGCGATCGGCTGCGTACCGGTCGAGCAACCACTCCGCGGCGAGCACCAGCAGCAACCCGCCGGCCGCTCCGGCAGCGACGTCGACGAGGTAGTGGACCCCGAGCGCGACCCGCGAGAGACAGACCACGGCGATGACGGTCGCTGCACCGAGCAGTCGCTGGCGAGCCGTCCCGATCGAGAGTCGTCCGGCGAGGCTGACGTAGACCACCGTCGTCATGAACGCGTGGCCGCTCGGAAACCCGTAGCCGTCGGCCGTCCCGGTCGCCTCGTACAGCGGCCGGACCACCGCCGGCAGCGTCTCGAGTTGCACGAGCGTCCGGTCCGGCCGAGGGAGCGCGAAGGCGTATTTCAGCGCGAGGAGAATCCCGAATCCCGCCAGCAGCAGGCCCACGAGGACGGCCCCCTCCTCGCGGTCGTCCGTCCGGTACAGGTAGAACCCGCCGACGAGCAGCGTCAGGAACCAGACGTCGCCCAACTGCGTCAGGAGCGCGACGACGATCGCCGCCCACTCGGGGACCAGTTCCCGTATCGGATCGAACTCCGCGATGCCTCGAGTCATGCCCGCACCTACGGGGACGACCGACTAAGGGCTAGCGACTCCCGACGCGACGCGTCGATTCGATCCGGTTGGCTCTCTCGGTCGTCACCGATCTCTTTGAACGACGATCGAAGAAGGAACCGCGAGAGACGGAACGATGCGCGATCTTCCGTCCAAATTTCCGCGCCGCGATCCGACCTCAGTGCCCCTGGTCGTGCGGGTTCAGCGCCGTCCCGTAGTTCTCGGCGTGGTCCGTGTAGTCGATAAAGCGCGGCGCGTCGGAGTCGAAGGGACGCTCGAGGCTCTCGAAGGCCTTCTTCTTGTCCCAGCCCTGGAGCTTGCCGATCGCCGAGCGATCCTCCAAGTCGTGGTAGTCGAGGGTCGGCTCGGTCAGCTCCCAGGCCTTCATCCCCTGCTCGGTGCGGATGATGACGCTCGAGTACTCGTCGCTCGAGCCGACGGAGCCGACGGTGACGTCGGCGCAGAAGCCGGTGAAGTCGGCACACTCGTCGCAGCCCTTCAAGGCGGCGTCGTGGAAGTTCTCGATGTCCTCCTCCAAGATCATCTCGCCGTCGTGGCCGTAGATCATCATCTTCCCGTGGAGGACGTCCATCTTGCCGATGTCCTCGGGGTCGATGCCGCGCTGCTCCTGAACCATCTCGCCCATGAGGCTGTAGTAGTTGAAGTTCTTCGTGCACATCAGCGCGATCGTGTAGTCGACCGCGCGGATACCCTGGTTCTGGGCCTGGTAGTCCCACTCGAAGTCCTGCAGGGCGCGGATGCCCTCGATCTCGCAGGGCGTGCCCACGAGCGCCAGCGAGAGGTCGTCCCAGTCCTTGTCCGGGAGCTTGTCCTCCCACTGCTCTAAGTCGAGGTTGCCCAGCGCGAGCGTCTGGTTGTAGACCGTGCCGGCGTTCTCGATGAGTTCCTCCTTCGTGGTCGCGAGGAAGCTCTCGGCCTTCCAGGCCTCCTCCTCGCTCTCGGTCGCGATGAGGGCGCCGTCGATCTCGCCCTCCTCGAGCAGCGTCGCGAGGATGCCGGTGACGACGCCGCCGTCCTGGGCCTGATCGGTCCAGTCGTCGTCGACCTTCGCGGAGAACTCCGTGATCGGGTCGCCGGCGCCCTTGACGTTGTCCTCGCCGCCGGTGATCTTCCACTGGCGCTCGTACCGGAGGCCGCCGCGGGGACAGAAGTCCCAGCAGAGCGAACAGCCGGTACACATCTTGACCAGCTTGGGCAGGTCGTCATCGCCGACGCCGATCGAGTCCGAGGGACAGGCCGCGACGCAGGTCCCGCACTGGATACAGCGGCCCTCGTCGATGACGGCCTCGTCCAGTTCCATGAACCAGGTCTTCTCGTCCGGCGTCTCGATGTCGTTCATCTCCGACCGAATGGAGTATTCGGGGGTATCGAGGTCGACGCCGTCGGGGACGCCGACGCGCGTGTCCGGCGCGTCGTCGTAGACGTCCTGGCTGACGTTTTCGGCGGGCTCGGTGAACTCGAGGTCCCCGAGGTTGCCCTCCTCGTCGACGTTGGCGACGCCCGCCCCGTCGGTGGCGACGGGTTTGTCGGTCGCGTCGGTCCCGGCGCTCGAGGTGTCGGCGGTCTTCTCCCCGCAGGTGCACGTATTCGGCGAACAACTGTCGCCGTCTGCGTGCTCGTGTCCGTGCCCGCCGTCCGTCGCAATGGCGCCCTCTCGAGCGTGTTCCGTCCCGTCTCGGGAGCGCGGCGCGGCGTTGCCGGCGTCGGGGACGATGACGGCGTCGTCGTCGCGGGCTTCGGATTCGGGGACGCTGGGGAACGTACGCTCCTGTCCCCGGTCCTCTGCATCGCGTCCGTCGTTTCCGTCAGTCTCCATGGGCAACACCTCGTGCGACCGGCGCGTCGGCGTCGGTCATGAGCGTCCGAAGTCGCTCGTTGTCGACGCGACGGGCCCACTCGTAGAAGCGCTCGCCGTCGTTGCGGTCTTCGTTGTAGGCGTCGAACAGCTGCTCGAGCGCCGGGATCACGCCCTCGGCGGGCACCGCGCGCTCGATCCAGTCTAAGAACTCGTTGTCGGCGCCGAGCGCACCGCCGATCCCGAAGTCCATCCCCTCGACGAGGTTGTCACCTTCCTCATTGGGACTGTTCTCGTCCTCGAGCTTGACGGTCTCGCCGCGGAAGCCGATATCGGCGATCTGGGGCTGGGCGCAGGAGGCCGAGCAGCCCGACATGTGCATCCGGACGACCTCGAGGTCGTCGGGCGTGTCGATGCGCTCGTCGAGTTCGCGGGCCCAGCGCTTGGTGCGCTTCTTGGTCTCGATGATGGCGTAGTTACAGAACTCGGTACCCGTACAGCCGACTGCGCCCCGCGAGAACGGCCCCGGATCGGGACTGTACTCCTGAGCGAACGGCTCCGCGAGGAGGTCGTCGACGTTCTCCTCGGGGATGTGGGTGATGAGGAAGTTCTGGTCGGTGGCCAGGCGAATCGAGGTGTCCTCGGTGCCGTACTTCTTGGCGGCGCGGGCGGCCTCGGCGAACTCGTCGCCGCCCATGCGGCCGGCGATGACGTTGAAGCCGACGTACTTCAGGCCGTCCTGTTTCTGGTCGTGGACGCCGACGTGGTCGCCGCGGTAGCCGACGGTCAGGTCCTCGCCGCTGGTGGGCAGGTCGACGGTACAGCGGTCGCGGATCGCTTCCTCGAACTTGTCCGCGCCCATCTGCTCGACGAGGTAGCGCATTCGGCAGACGCCGCGGTTGTTGCGGTCGCCCAGTTCCTTGAACGTCTGGGCGACGGCGCGGCAGAACTCGACGGCGTCCTCCGGTGGGACGAAGACATCGAGATCGGAGGCCATCCGCGGGCCGTCGGAGAGGCCGCCGCCGACGCGGACGTGGAAGCCGTAGTAGTACTCGCCGTCGATCTCTTTTTTCGCCGGGGTCATCCCGACGTCATTGATCTGGGACTGAGCGCAGTCGTGCGCACAGCCCGTGATCGTGATCTTGAACTTCCGCGGCAGGTTGGCGTACTCGCGGTTTTCGGTGAAGTAGTCCGAAACGGCGTCGATGACCGGCTGGGCGTTGAAACACTCGTGGTCGTCGAGCCCGGCGGCGGGACAGCCCAGCACGTTACGAGCGGAGTCGCCACAACCCTGGACGGTCGTCAGGCCGACCTCGTCGTAGCGTTCCCACATTTCGGGGACGTCCGAGACCTCGACCCAGTGCTTTTGGATGTCCTGCCGGGTCGTGATGTCGAGGAAGGCGTCGCCCCAGAGCTCGTTCTGTTCCTCGCCGCCGTACTCCTCGGGCGCGGTGGCGTAGTCGGTGGCGCATTCCCCGATGACCTCGGCCTGCTCGGGCGTGAGGTAGCCGCCCGGGACCTTGGTCCGGATCATGAAGTAGTCGTCCTGCTTCTGGGAGTACATCCCGGCCCACTTGAGCCGCTCCCACTCGCCGCCGCCGGCGCGTTCCTCGATCTCCTCGTCGGAGAGGTCCCCCTCCGCGTAGTCGTAGACGTCCTCGATGACGTCCAGCGGATGTTTTTCTTGCTTGTGTTCTTCGACGGTGTTCATGCGACCCACCTCGCAGTTCCGTGACTGCCGTATCGCGAACCAGTACCGAGAGAAATCGTGGTCAGTGGTTCGCGGACGCTACCTTCAAGGACCATTGTTTAGCGGGTACTAGAACCCGACACGTATACGCTCCCGCAACTCGGCGAATCATGTCGTGGGTCGCCCCAACCAGTAAATATTGCCTCATACGTTCGCACCGATACGCCGCCGAATCGGGAAATCCCCGTCCACAGGCCGGTAGCTGCCACCGTCCGAGCCGATCCGACAGAAACCGCGCCAACTACCGGAAATATAATCCGGCAGTCGTGCGCACTCGAGCGGTCGCCGTCTCGCCGAGGATCGCCGTCGAGATTCGGTCGTCGAAGCGGTTGGAAGTCGCCGCACCGCTCGAGCACTGACGCGACGAAACTGCAGTCGAAACCGGATAGCAGAACCGATAGCCACAAATTGCGACCGAGGGTGATCGGCGGCGTTGCCGTCTACTCCTCGTCTTCGTCCTCGAGTAGCCGATCGACCATCTCGTCGGGATCGAACCGTTCGAGGTGGTCGTAGCCCTGCCCGACGCCGAGGAAGAGGATCGGCTTCCCGGTGACGTGGGCGACCGAGATCGCCGCGCCGCCGTTGGAGTCGGCGTCGGCCTTCGTCAGCACGGCGCCGTCGATCTCGGCGGCCTCGTTGAACTCGCGGGCGCGGTTGACGGCGTCCTGGCCGGCGACCGCCTCGTCGACGAACAGCGTCATGTCGGGGTCGACGACGCGGTCGATCTTCGCGAGCTGGTCCATCAGCCCCTCGTCGGTGTGCAGGCGGCCGGCGGTGTCGCCGAGCACGACGTCGATGTCGTTGGCCTCGGCGTACTCGACGGCGTCGTACAGCACGGCGGCGGGATCGCCGCCCTGCTCGTGGCTGATGCACTTCGTGTCCAGGGCGTCGGCGTGCTCCTGGATCTGCTCGTTGGCGCCGGCGCGGTAGGTGTCGCCGTTGGCCATCACCGTCGAGTAGCCGCGCTCCTCGAGGTAGCGGCTCATCTTGGCGATCGAGGTGGTCTTCCCGACGCCGTTGACGCCGGTGAAGACGATGACGACGGGCTTGTCCTCGATGGCGATGCGCTCGTTAAAGTCGAACTGCCCGACGCTGATCACGTCGTAGATGGCGTCGCGCAGGGCCTCCTCGATCACGTCGCCGGTCGACGTGGTAAACGCCCGCGTCTCGCCGATCAGTTCGTCGCGCAGGTTGTCGAGGATCTCGTCGACGACGCCCATCTCCACGTCGCTCGAGAGCAGGGCCAACTCGAGTTCGTGGAGCGGGTCCTCGAGGTCCTCCTCCTCGATGACGAACTTCCCCTTGACGAGCGACTTGGCCTTGCGGCCGAATCCGGTGGAGCCGTTCGACTCGGCCTCGTCGTCGGTGTCGGTATCGTCGTCCTCGACGGCCTCCGCGGCCTCGGTCTCCGCGGCAGCGTCGGCCTCCGCGTCGGGTTCGGCGGCGTCCGCCGGCCCGGCGGACTCCTCGGGCTCGTCGTCCCGAATCATTCCCTCGAGGTCCAGCCCGGAACCGGAACCGGAACCGGACTCGGTCTCCGGTTCGGGTTCGGGTTCAGGTTCAGGTTCGGACTCGAGTTCGGCCTCGGTGTCGGCGGATTCGGGTTCGGGTTCGACCGCCGCACTCGACGCATCGGCGTTCGCCGCCGCCTCTCCCGAGTCGGGCGCGGCCGCCTCGGCCTCGAGGTCTCCGTCGGCCTCCGTCTCGGCGACCTCGGCCGCGTCGTCGCCGGGAGTGGTATCTGGGGCTTCCGGCTCGGCTGCGCCGGCTTCCTCGGCGTCGGCAGCCTCGGCCTCCGCCTCGACGGCCGCCTCGTCGACGTCCTCGAGGTCCTCCTCGTCCTCGACCTCCTCGACGTTCTCCTCGGCGGCCTCTTCGGCGTCTTTCCGGAAGCTCCCGAGCTTCTCCTTCAGGTTGTCGAACATGGTAGGAACGTGGTGCCGACGTTACTCGTCGTCGGGCTGCTGGCCCTGGCCCATCTGCTGCATCTGCTGTTGCATCGCCTGCTGCTGGAGCTGCTGGGCCTGCTGCTCGAGCTGCTCGCTCTCGCTCTCGAGTTCGGCGATCTCCTCGTTGACCTCGTCGATGCGGTCGTCGACGGTGTCCTTCTTGTTCTCGAGGGCGTCGACGGCGTCGTCCTGCTCGAACTCCGCGGCGTAGTCGGCGCCGAGGTCGACGATCGCCTCGTCAATGTCCTCGATCGTCGCGCGAAGGTACGCGCCGCCGCCCAGCGGCACCTGCACGGTCGAGCCCGTCTCGAGGGTCTCGAGGGCCTCGACGGCCTCGTCGATCTCGGTCTTCTCCTGCTGCAGTTCCTCGACGTTCGCCTGCAGCGCTTCGATCTGTTCCTGGATTTCCTGCAGTTCCTGCGAGAGCTGCTGGAGTTGCTGCTGACCCATTACGCCGTCACCTCCTCGCTCTCGACGACGTCCTCGAGCTCGATCTGGGTGCGCTTGAGGTTGTGCTGGCTCCCGAGCTCCGCGTAGGCGTGCTCGCGAGCGACGTTCTCGTTTTCCGCCTCGATGGTCGTTTCGAACTCGGCGAAGCCGTCGCGAGTCTGGAACCGGCCGGTGACCGTAAACTGACTCATGGGTCCCACTCCGGCGGGCAGTCGGAAGAATCTTCCCTTCTATAAACGGGGGTAGCTTTCGGCCGACAGCCCCCTTCGGGCTCGCAACCAAGGCGGTTCCTGCGCGAACGGCGGGGGAGGCTGCCGCCTCGAGCGGGTTCGCGACGGGCGCGACGGCGACTCGAGCACCAACTAATTTCGGTCGCGGTGCCCAAGGGCATCCTATGGGAGAGATCGACCCCGACGACCTGTTACCCAACGACCGAATGCGCCAACAGGCCCTCGAGGGCGAGGTGACGCAGATCCACCGCGGCCACCAGTACGCCGACGAGGGCGACACGTTCACCATCGACGACGAGACGTTCGAAGTGACGACGGTCACCGAACGCACGCTGGGCGATCTGACCGACGAAGACGCACGGGCGGAGGGGATGGACGACCTCGAGACTTACCGACGAATGCTCGAGCGGGTCCACGACGATTTCGAGTGGGACGACGACAGCGAGGTCGTGTTACACCAGTTCGAGAAGCAGTGACCGATATCCCGTAATCGCCGACCGCACACCGCAGCTCATTCCTCGAGACGGTGCAGTTGCGCCGCAGCGTCGGTAGGGTCGTTCGTCCCGGTCACCGTGGCGGACTGCGTGGTGCCACGCGAGGGCGTCCGAATCGCCGCCCGTGGCGATCGGTACGCCGCAAGCAGCGACCACGCTACACCGGTCGCGACGAGGCCGACCGCGGCGAGGTCCATGCCGAGCGTGGCAAAGGTCACTGCGTAGACGGCACCCAGCGCCGCTTTCGGCACGCTCGTCACGAGCGGAATTCGCGTCGTGACGTCTCGCAGCGCAGGGACGAGAAATGCGACTGTGAGGAGACTACCAGCCATAAAGACGAGATCCTGCCAACCCATACAGAGCGTACTCGCTCTCGAGTAAATGTAGCTGCCGGTAGTTCAGTTGTGAGCGGTCCGAGAAGGGGAACTCGCGACTTGCACCGCGCCGGAGTCAGTCGATGTAGCCCAGCGCGTCCTCGATCCGGCCCAGTTCCGGGCCGGTCGTGTCCTCGCCGACGACGTAGCCGGCCTCGTTCGCGATCAGCCCGGAGCCGACCAGCGGCGCGCCGTAGTTGACGGTGCCGACGTCGGCCCGGACGTCCAGGGCCTCCTCGAGGAAGTCGAGTTCCTCGTCGGTCGCCTTCGGGTGACAGAGCACCCCGGTGTTGGTCGCGACCGCGGCGGTGCCGACCGTCCGGACCCCTGCGAGATCGCCCCGTTCGACGGGCACCTCGAGGGTATCCTCGATGATCTGGATCGCCTCCCGTGTCAGGTCGGGGTGGACGTAGGCGCCGTAGTCGTTGGCCAACACGACGTTGCCGGCCGCGTTGACGTTGCCCGGCAGCTCCGCGATCGGCACGTCGACGGCCTCCTCGAGGCGCTCGCGCTCGTACTCGAGGACGCGAGAACTGACCAACAGGCCGTTCTCGTTACCCGTGGCTAACGCGCCGACCGTCGAAGAACCGCCGACGGTCGTCTCGATGGCGGGCACCTCGAGTTCGTCGGACAGGTCGGCGACGACGTCGTCGTCGACGTCCTGGCGAACGAGCACGCACGAGTCGGTCGCGCGGGCGAAGACGCCGACGTACGCCGACCCGGCGAAGGCGAGACGTTGCAAGTTTAGTCGGCGACCTCGGCCTCGACGACGGCCTCGCCGTCCTCCTCGAAGCGGGCCGCGCGGACGCGGAGCTTTCGCGGCGGGTTGGAGCGCCCGTTCTCCCAGACCGTCTCGTTGATCGAGGGGTCCAGGCGGATGGCGTCCTCGTCGACCGCGAAGTGTTTCGCGAGGTGTTCGCGGACGAGTCGCATCGCGAGGTCCGCGGCCTCGTGGTTGGCTCCCTTCTTGACGTCTCGCAGCGGAACGGTAACGACGCGTTCCTCGAAATCACTTGCGCTCATCGTTACTCGTCAGTGTCGCTGCGTCGCCAGTTGCGTCGCTTCGGGTTCCGCTGGACTTCCATGTCGGTCTTCATCATGACCCAGGCCGGAACGCGGCTGTTCTGGTTCTCGAGTTTGGCAAGTCGCTTTTTCTTGCCCTTCGATTTCTTACCCATAGTGGCCGGACGTAGCCCATGCTGGCTTAAAATCTTGTCCATTGGATTCGACCGTCCGTCTCAACCCGGCTGTCGCCCCGGATCGGGCGCTCGAGGGGCGACTCACTGCGAAAGCGTCCGCTCGAGGTAGCGCGTCGCCGCCTCGAGAGTTGCGTCGGTCGGCGTCGCGGTGTACTCCCAGCGGTCGACGTTCTCGTAGCCGTCGTGGCGGGAGAACGCGTCGTGGTTCGCACAGCCGCGGCCGGCAAAGCGAGCGGCGCCGTCGGCGACGCGGATGCGGTCCGGGCCGGCGTAGGACGTTGCCATCGGCGTAATCTGCAACCGGCGGCCGTCGTCGACCTCGGACTGGACGGCGACACCCAGGTCGTGGTCGCACGGCGAGTCGTTGACCGCCGCGGCGACCTCGGGCGTGAGAAACGTGTGCAGCGTCTCGTGGATCGCCATGTTTCGCGTCACCGCCCTCGAGTCCCAGATTTCGGTCGCGCCGAGGTTTACGACGGCCAGCGCGCCGTCGACGGGCGTTCGCGCCGTGTCGGAATCGGCGGTCTCGGCGGTCTCGTCGGTCCCATCGTCACCGCTCGAGCCGATCGCCGCGTTCGGCGACAGCGTTCCGCCGTACCCCACGCGGTAGTTGAACGGCGACCAGCAAAACAGCACGTGCGTCGTCAGTTCCGCGAGCACGTCCCGCCGGGCTAACTGCTCGCGAAACGTCTCGAGGACCGTCGACAGCGACGGGGCGACGAATTCGCCCGGACTATCGGCCGCCGAGAGCGGGTACCGCACTGGCGAGCCGCGTTCGACGTCGACCTCGAGCCCCTCGAGTCGCGAGTGTTGGGACGCGTACTCGCGGACGCGCTCGAGCGCCGTCTCGATCGCGTCGAACCCGTCGCGGAACGGGAGCGGCCAGTCGCGGTGCATGCCGGCGACGCCGGCGTGGGCCCAGCCGTGCAACGGGACGGGGCCGGGATAGACGCGAACGCGGACGCGCGACGCGTCTGCGGTGGCACGCGTCGTCCGCGGCGCGGCCGCGGAGGCCGCTCCCGCGCCACCGACCGAGGCGAGCAGTTCGCGCCGGCTGACGACCCTGCCGTCAGGGTCAGTCTCGTCCTCGGCCCCGTCGGCTTGCCGGTCTCCTCGTGCCATCGTTGCTACGCCGCCCTACACCGATCGGACCCATCATAGCCATTCGTTCCGCGCCTGACGGTATCGTCGTCCGGAGAGTCGCCGACAGTGAACGGTGCATGTTGTCGGACCGTCGTCACAGCCGACTCGAGGCCGGGTACCCCACGCAGGCCTACGGCGTCGAGGCGTTCGGCCGACACACGTGACAAATAAAGAGGAAAAATATTTGATATAGGGGTTCGTCTGCTCGGCTATGCCCTCCATCATCATCGCAGCCGGATTCGGCGCGTTCGCCTTCCTGATCTTCGCCGTTCTGATGGCCGTCTACCTCGGGATGGTCGTCTGGACGTACTCGGACGCACAGCGCAACAGCACCCACCCGGCGTTTCTCTGGGCGGTCGTCGTCTTCTTCGCGCCGCTGCTCGGTCTCGTCCTGTACGTGCTCCTCGGGCGCGACGCGACCGTTCCGGGGCGTGGCTACTGACGGCCAACGGCCGACAGTTGCCGATCGAAGCGGTATCCTCACTCGAGCGGGAACGATTCGACCGTCGAGTAGACCGGCCCGTCGTCGGTCAGCGTGCTCTCGGTTAGCCGTACCTCGTCGACGCGCATCTCGCCGATGGTCGGGTCGCGTTCCTGCACGAGTTCCTGGACCAGTTCCTTCCCGGCGGCGTGTTCCATCCGCGCGAGCGTGACGTGGGGCGTGAAGTCGTGGTCCTCCGGCTCGAACCCCATCGCGGTCGTGCGGTCCTCGACGGCCTCGTGGAGCCGCGCGAGTTCCTCGCCGCCCGTCTCGGTGCCGAACCAGACGACGCTGATGTACTCGAGGCTGGGGAACACGCCCAGGCCGCCGAACCGCGCCTCGAAGGGCTCGACGCCGGCGTCCTCGACGGCGGCCGCGAGTTCCTGCTTGAGGTCGGGGAGGCGACGCTCCTCGACGTCGCCGAGGAATTTCAGCGTGATGTGGGCCTGCTCGGGGTCGGTGACGTTCAGCCCGCCGGCGTCGGCGAACTCCGCTTGCAGGTCGGCAACTGACTCCGCGAGTTCGTCGGGAAGGTCGACGCTGACGAACAGTCGCATACGCGAGCAGTCGTGGGCGCGGTACTCAACGGTGGCGGTCCCGCTGGTGCTGGTCGATCGACCGCTGTCGACACCGCCACCGAGACGAACGTCGGGCTCGCCGGCGGTACCCAGGTCGCAGCCCTTAACAGCCCGCGACGCCAAATTCGGCTAATGACTGACCGCGAGGCCGACGACGATCGGCACGAGTTCTCCGAAGGGGAGGGCTTCGACGACCCCTACGACGAGTTCGATCTCGACCCGCCGGAACTGGACGTCGACCCCTCGAAGGTCGACCCGGTCGACTCCCGCGTCGTCACCGACACGCTCGACAAGCACAACGTCGCGAGCGACGAGGTCGACGCCCAGGAGCTGCTCGACGTCGGCCTGAACTACATGCAGATCAACCGCTACGAGCAGGCCACCGAAGCCTTCGAGCGGACCGCTCACTTCGCCGAGGACGACCGCGTCGAGCAGGAGGCCTGGGTGAACAAGGGCGTCGCCCACGCCGAACTCGAGGAGTGGGACGAGGCCATCGGCGCCCACCGCGAAGCCCTGCGGATCGACGACTCGAGCGAGCACGCCGCGACCGCCGAAACCAACCTCGCGTACGCGCTCTGGGAGTTCGGCGAGACCGCCCAGGCCTTAGAGCACGCTGAGCGCGCGGTCGAGATCGACGAGCGGTTCGCCGAGGGCTGGTTCAACCGCGCGTTCTTCCTCTCGGAGCGCGGGCTGTCCGAAGAGGCGCTGCACTGCATCGACAACGCGATCCGGCTGGGAATGCGCAACGCGCAGGTGTTAGAGGAGAAGGCTCACATCCTCGAGGAGCTGGGCGAGTACGACGAGGCCGAGGAGATCGCCGACGAAGCAAACGAGATGCGCGAGCGCGCCGAACAGCGGGTCATGGAGGAACGCGAGGAGATGTTCGGCGAGGCGCCGGGCGGCGCCGGCGCGGGCCGCGAGTCCGCGTTCCAGCAGGGCGAACCCGAGGACGCGGACGTGACCATCACCGATCCCGGTCGCGCGTCCGACCGCGACGACGAGGACTGGCAGTTGGAGTAAATGATCGTCAACGAACGACAGACCGAAGAGGGGCTGCTGGTCGCCGTCTGCGACAGCGACGTGCTCGGCGAGACGTTCGAAACCGACGCGGTCTCGTTGACCGTCAACGAGGAGTTCTACGGCGGCGACGAGGTCGAGGAAAGCGCCGTGATCGACAGCCTCGCGCGGGCCGACATCGCCAACATCGTCGGCACCCGCGCGGTCGAACTCGCGATCGAGGAAGGGTTCATCGACGAGGCGAACGTCCTCGAGGTCGGGGAGACCCGCCACGCGCAGTTGCTGCGGATGTACTGATCGCACCCGCGGCTCGGACTACAGATCCGTCTTCTGAAACCGATAGTAGCCGATCGCGACGGGCACGACCAGCCAGCACAGCAGCACGACGACGCCGAACCAGTCCTGCAGGAAGAAGGGCGCGTCGCCCGCGCCGGCGTAGCGCTCGGCCGGCGTCAGCTGCGACGCCTCGAAGCTCTCGAGGCCGTACTGGAAGGTGAAGGGCGGGACGGTCCCCTCGACCGTCTCGCTCGCCAGCGTCGTGTAGGCCGACATCGGATTGAACTGCTCGAGGAGGAGGTACCACGTCT